>NZ_JAKKUR010000087.1 GCF_021890735.1 Thermanaeromonas sp. | reverse complement strand
TTCGCGGTTTCGGTTACCAGCTCGTAATTGCCCGTCTTAGCTCCTTTAGTAAGCTCGCCACCTACGCCTACGGCCTCGCATCCGGCCTTAATCCATTCGGCTACGTTTTCAAGGCTTACCCCACCAGTGGGGACCAGAGGTGCGTAAGGTAGCGGGCCTTTAATGGCTTTCACTATTTCCGGGCCGAAAGCGCTCCCAGGGAAAAGTTTTACAAAATCGCCGCCCGCCTCCATCACTTCCACCACCTCTTTTATTGACATAGCTCCAGGCATACTGACCTTCTGGTACCGGTTACACATCTTGATCATGTCAAAATTCAAACAGGGGCTAACTAAGAATTCGGCTCCCGCGAGTATGGCTGCCCGCGCCGTCTCGGCGTCCAGGACCGTTCCGGCGCCGATGAGAATCTCCCCGTTTCGGTAGGTCCGGGCGAGCTCCCGGATGACGTCTATGGCGCCGGGAACGGTAAGGGCGATCTCGATGGCCTCCACACCTCCAGCCTTGATGGCCTCCGCAATCTTAAGCGCTTGTTCCGGCCCTTCCGCCCGCACTACAGCTACGATGCCGCACTCGATGATGCGCTGCATGGTTTTAAGCTTTTGCATAGGTCCTTCCCCTCCAGTTTATATTTTGGCTTTGATGGTGGTTTACATTATGAAACTATGGTTCGCTTTATGATAATATTCAACACAAAAAGATTTATCCCTTCTTTCAAGGGGAACATTTTTTAAAGAGGCTAGTATTGTTATCATGCAATAATGCAATAATGACATTGACACAAAATGATATTTAGCGTCATAACGTTAGTGGGGTGATGTGGGTGCAGAGGACACAAATCTACCTTCATCCTGAGCAACATCGTGCACTTTTAAAAGAAGCAGCCCAAAAAGGCATTTCTCTTACCGAATTGATACGCCAAATAGTAACTGAACACCTGGAGCGCCAAGGGAAGCCTTCAACGGTGCCAAAAGAATTTTTCTTCGAATAGTAGGAATGGGAAGAAGCGAAAAGAAAGACGTATCCGAGCGACACGACTTTTATGTTGTGGAGGCGTTGCTCGATGATAATGGTTGATACCGGAGCTTGGTATGCTATCTGTGATGCTTCGGATAAAAACCACCATCGAGCGAAGGAATTTTACGAAGAGGTAGCAGGTGTGATACCCCTAGTTACTACTGACATTATCTTAGCCGAAACCTGGACACTGCTAGCAGCTCGCCTGGGCCGACCCTTAGCTATTACCTTTTGGGAAACACTGCGGGAAGCCAATATTTCTATAATAACGTTGGAGGAAGCTGATATAGAAGCGGCGTGGCATATACTTAAGCGCTTTCCCAGACCAAACCGTCAGTTTCACCGACTGTACCACCTTTGCAGTAATGGAACGTTTACGTATTGAGCGGGTATTTACCTTTGATCGCCATTTTGCCATCTATCGCTACGGTCCCAGACGCCAAAAGGCCTTTATTTGCGAACCGTAGCGTTTTATAGGTTTGCGAAGGAAGGTTTATCAATGAAACTCAAGGTGATCCCTGAAGACTTTGTAGTGAAGGAGATAGCTTATCTTCCCCTTAAGCCTTCGGCCCCTTACCGGGTATACCTTTTAGAAAAAAAAGGATGGAATACGGTCGATCTCCTGCTGAGACTTGCCCGCAAGTATAATCTCCCTTATCGCCTCTTTTCTTACGGCGGCAAAAAGGATAGGCATGCTCATACCTTCCAGTATGTAAGTATTAAGCATCCGGCTGATTTAACAACTGTAGATAAAAATTTTTCTCTAAAAGCCATAGGTTATATGGACCGCCCCATGGGCCCCGACCTCATTAAGGGTAACGCTTTCGACATAACCCTACGGGCCCTGGACGATGAAGAGGTTTCGCGCCTGGTCCGCCAAGTTGATGAAGTAAAGGAATTCGGGTATCCCAATTATTTTGACGACCAGCGTTTTGGCAGTCTAGACCGGGAAAGGGGGTTCTTGGCCGAAAGGCTGCTTAAAAAACACTATAAGGGCGCCCTGGAAATCTACCTCACCGCCATTTATAAAGAGGAGAAAAGGGAAGCCAAGGAGCGGAAGCGCTTATTCCGCCAGCACTGGGGGGATTGGAACACGTGTTTATCTTACGCTAAAACTACTATGGAAAAGAGAATATTTGCCTTGCTTACCCAAAAGCCCAAAGCCTTTTTGGAAGCCCTTCGCCTGATTCCCGGAGAAGAACTTTCTTTATTTTTTGCGGCTTATCAGAGCTTCCTCTGGAACGAATTGCTAAGGAGGATCTTGAAAGAGCTAAAGCTTGAGTTGACAGCCGTGCCCGGAGCAGCCGGCCCCTACCTCTTTTACCGGCGCCTGGACGAAGGGCAACTCCTTTATCTTAAAACTCTGGAACTCCCTTTGGCTGCTAAACGCATGGACTTTGCTGATACCCTAAGCGAGCGGCTATTTAAAGGGATTCTGGAAGAGAGGGGGCTAAAACCCAGCCATTTTAACCTTTCTAAAATTAGGCAGGCATTTTTTAAGTCCACTCCACGGGAGGCCATAGTTATCCCTTATGACTTAAAAATAGAACCCCCGGAAGCCGATGACCTGTATCCGGGGAAACAAAAGCTCCGCCTTTCCTTTACCCTGCCACGGGGAAGCTACGGAACGATGCTCATAAAAAGGCTGACCATGCCAGACACGTTTTTACCCCGCTAGCTCCTCCAAAGTTTTACCCTTGGTTTCAATACCCAAAGTTAACATGGCCAAAGCGGTGACCACGAAAACAACCCCGATTAAGCCAAATACTACAGGATAAGCTGCTTGTTGCCCCAGGTAAAAGACAATTTTACCTACCGCCATCGGTGCGATAATAGCACCAATGCGGCCGCAGAAGGAAGCCCAGCCGGCGCCAGTAGCCCTCAAGTGGGTGGGATACATCTCAGGCGTGTACGCGTATAGCACACCCCATGCGCCCAGATTGAAGAAATAAATAGCAGAGCCCCATCCAATAACCTGAGCCACAGTAGTCGAGGAAGAGAACATATACGCTGCCACACCGCTTAACAACAAATAAACAGTCAAGGTGGGTTTTCTCCCGATTTTATCAACCAAATAGGCCGCGCTAAAATAGCCCGGAATCTGGGCTACACACATAATAAGCACATACTCAAAGCTCTTTACTATCCCGAACCCCCTACCCACCATGAGGGTGGGTAGCCAAATTACAATCCCATAATAAGCGATGTTAATACCAAACCATAGTATCCAGAGGCAGAGGGTGCGACGCACAAACCTGCCTTTCCATAGCTCAGAGAATTTAGCTTTTTTAAGCGCTTCAGGCGTCTCTTCGATAGCATTTGCTTCAACATACTTTTCAGTTGTCCCTGGGGCTATCCCGCACGCCCTTTCTACTTTAGCCACCACTTCTTCCGCTTCTGCCTTTTTCCCTATTTTTTCTAAATACCTAGGAGACTCTGGGAGCAGCCAACGCAATACTGCCGAGTATAAGGCCGGCAGGCTACCTATATAGAAGGCTACACGCCACCCCCAGCGAGGAACAACTAAATATCCGATAAGCGCGGCAGCAAGCCATCCAAAAGCCCAAAAACTCTCCAGTAAAACGGTCATGCGCCCCCGCTGGCTAGCAGGAGAAAACTCGCTGGCCAGGGTAAAAGCAACGGGTATCTCGGCCCCCAGCCCTAGCCCTACAACAAACCGCCAAAACATTAACGTAGCATAACTAGTAGACAAACCGCATAAAAAGCTGGCTATTCCATAAATTATCAAAGTAATAGTAAAAACGCGTTTGCGACCATAGATATCTCCTAGCGTCCCGCCAATAACGGCCCCTAAACCCAAACCTACCATGCCTATGCTTCCTAAGGCACCTATCTGGCTGGCCGTTAGGTCCCAAAACTCGGCGACTGCAGGCAAAACAAAAGATATGAGACCAACATCCATAGCATCAAATAGCCAGCCCAGGCCACATATAAGAAGTAACTTATAATGGAAAGAACTTAAAGGCAACCTTTCTAACCGTGCTGCTATGCTCAAACTTTCTCCTCCCTCTAAAATGAATAGGGAACAAGTTCCTCGCGTAGGTCTCGCACTATGAGCTTAGATATCGACGTGAAGTGCTTAGGGTTAGTGGTGATTATAAAAGCCTTTGCTTGGAAACCTTGACTGTTTTCAAAGCTTTTCACCCCTTGTAAGGGTGTATCGGTACTGAAATAATACTATCAATTAATACTACCGTCAAGTAGGATAAGGGGACGGGCAGCAATGCTAGAGTTTCCTTAAAGAAGCGATCTGACATATCGTAATCCTCTTATTGCCGCCTCTTCTGGGGAAGGACAGGGCAGGCATTCCAGGGCGATATACCCTTGATACCCGATATCCTTTAAGGCAGCAATTATCTTTTTAAAATCGATATGCCCTCCGCCAGGGTAAAGCCTGTTACTATCAGCAAAGTGGATATGGCCCAAATTTTCCCCTACCATTTTTATACTTTGGACTGGATCGGCTTCCTCAATATTCATGTGAAAGGTATCCAGGTGGAGTTTAAAATAAGGAGATAAATCGGGGGCAAACCTAGATAGGAATCCTAAGGCTTCTGCGGCCGTGTTAATAAAATTGGTCTCATAGCGGTTAATGGCCTCAAGAAAAAGGGTTACCCCAAGCTTTTTAGCCCTCTCTAAGCAAAAGGCCAAACCTTCCTCCGCGTACCTTTCGTACTTTTTGGCCTCTTGTCTATCAGTTATGCTCCCTCGAAGGGAGCCGATGATGACGTCCGCCCCTAAGTAAGAAGCTACTTCTATATGCTGGAGGAGCCGGTTTACCGCTTGTTCTCTTATTTTAGGCTCCGGATGGGTAAGGCTAAGTTTGTCTATTACGTAGCCCAGGCCGGTTCCTAAGGTAGAAACGGCTATCCCTTCCTCCTGGCAGGCCTTTAAAATTTGGTCCACATCGAGTTCCCGAGGATCCCGGACATGGATTTCTACGGCCTCATAACCCAAGGCAGCCGCTTTCTTTATGCTTGTAACATAAGGCCCCCGTAGCAGGAAGGGGGCAGAATCGCTAGCTTCCCATACTATAGATACACTTAATTTCATCTCTATAAAAACCTCCATCAACCGAAGCCTTACACATCCAAGGCTTCACTTTTTTAGGGCTTAAGTTTGGCGACCAAGGATTTTCACTTTGCCGCCGGATTGTTTGGTACTGTAGCAGGGGCTCTAGACACACCCTACAGGATGCACTGTATTCAGTTGGCTTTTCTGGGCTTTAAGGTAGCAGGTGGTCTAAACACGCTCTATAGGCACAGGCCTGCCTTCGACCAAAGATCTTTTGGCAGCAAGGCCAATAAGCACCGGTGCTAATCCATCTATCCCGGTAACCGGAGGTTCTTTATCCTGTAAGATGCTCTCGACGAAGGCTTTTATTTCTTCTATATACGCTTGCCTATACCTTTCCATAAAAAAGTGCTGGAGCCGGTCGCTTAAAAATCCTTCGGCCGTACTTAATACGGTATGTGTCAGCGTATCGTTGCCCACCATAATACATCCTTGTGACCCGAAGACCTCTACCCGCTGGTCGTACCCGTAAACCGACCGGCGGCTGTTATCTATCACTCCTAGGGCACCGTTAGCGAATTTTAAAGTAACAATAGCGGTATCTATATCGCCCGCTTCGCCAATGGCTTCATCGACAAGTACCCCACCTAGGGCATAAACTTCCGTGACTTCGCTCCTAGACAAATACCTCGCCATGTCAAAATCATGGATAGTCATGTCCAGGAAAAGACCTCCGGATACCTTTATATAATCCAGCGGAGGGGGCTGGGGATCTCGCGAGGTAATCTTGATAAGGTGGATATCCCCTATCTTCCCCTGCCCGATTAGTTCATAGGCCTTCCTGAAACTAGGATCAAAACGGCGCTGGAACCCGACCTGCAGTTTAACCTTGGCCTTTTTTACTTCTTTAAGGGCCTCCCGTATCTTAGCTAGATCAAAATCTATAGGCTTTTCGCAGAAGATATGCTTGCCCGCCCGGGCAGCCTCGATTATTAAAGAAGAATGGGTATCGGTAGAAGAACAGATGAGGACCGCATCGATGTCTTCGTCTTCCATAATTTTGCTGCTGTCGGTAAACACATTTTTAATCCCTAAGCTTAAGGCCCAATCCTTTATCTTATCACTATACAGGTCGGCGACGGCCACCACTTCCGCTTCAGGAACATTAAAACGTATATTTTCAGCATGCACCCTCCCGATCCGGCCAGCACCTATCAACCCTATTTTTATCTTTTTACTCATAAACTTTTCCCCCTATGTCGTACTGCTTAAGGTTTACTCAGCCCCCTAACAGGTTACGTGCGGGGACGGTCCCCACAGCAGCCAACAAGGTTACGTACCCGCTCCTTTACGAGAAGCTTTATCCTATTCCTGCTGCGGTAAAGGAGCGGGTACTGCTTGCCTTTTTAGACTTATAGAATTTGCGAGCTTCGAAGAAGTACCCCAAATTGTTCCGTACCAGCTATTATAGCCTTGAGCAAACCTATAGCTTGTGGAAAGGCCCTATCAGGGGCAGTTCGTATACTGATTTCCAGCCTTCGCTTAAAGGCTCTTTTAAGAAGGGCCGCATCTCTTCTTCCGTCCTTAAGGTAACCTTCTCTACCGGCGGTACAGTACCAGGCGGGAAGGCTTCTAAGATCTGGTCATGAAGCAGGGTGAGATACTTTAGAATAGCAGCCACAGGGCGCTTAGCCTTTTTAGCAGAAGCCAGGCTGGGCTTACCTACTACTCCCTGGGGAGTGGCAGCCCGTTCAATGGCCATATGCCCCTCCCCTTCTGACCACCGGTGGGGGCGCCTAAAGGCGTCCACTGCTGTATCGAAGTGCCCTACGGGCAGGAAGCTCTCCGGTTCAGCATCTTGCACTACACTCATATCTATCATTCCAGGGAACAAAAGGAGAGCAATAGAAGTTTCCGCCTCATCGGCGTGAACAAAATGAGTCTGTAAGCTATCTTCCCGGTCTACAGGGAAGAAGAATTCCCGCACAGCCCGGTGCCAGTCAACCACCTGGAAAATTCCTGGCAACTGGAACCTCTTCATAAACTCGTGGATAGCGGATTCTAACATCCACAGGTGGCCGTGGTT
>NZ_JAKKUR010000086.1 GCF_021890735.1 Thermanaeromonas sp. | reverse complement strand
AGGAAGGGTAAGGTATGTCCAGCCGGCAGCAGCTTGAGCGCATATTGGAAATAGATAGGCAAATTCGAGCCCTTAGGTATCCTAATGCCCGGAGCTTAGCTCAAGAGCTGGAAGTCAGTGAGCGTACAATCTATCAGGATCGCCAGTTCCTGGTCGACAGGCTGGGAGCTCCCCTGGCTTACGACCGTAAGCGCGGCGGGTGGTACTACACGGATCCTAACTGGGCTTTGCCTTCGGTATTGGTGACGGAAGGGGAGCTTTTGGCCTTTTTCTTAAGCGTGGAGATAGCTAAGCGTTACTTAGGTACGGCTTTTGAAGGGCCTCTGCGTTCCGCAGTAGAGAAGATAACGGCCGGTCTAAAGGGACAAGTGGAGGTAAGTCTAAAGGAGCTGCAGGAGTGTTATATTTTTGCTCCTCCGTCTGTAGTAGCGGTAAAAGAAGAGCTCCTCCTTGATCTTTACCGGGCCATTCAGCAGTGCCGGCAGGTGAAGATACGCTATTTTACAGCTAGCCGGGGATGCTGGCAGGTACGGGTGGTGGAACCCTATCACCTTTACAATCTCCGAGGGGACTGGTACCTCATCGCCTTCGATCACCTGCGGGGTAAAATGCGCATCTTTCATGCTGGAAGGATTGATCAGTGGGAAGTGTTGCCTCAAGTTTTTACCCGTGATTCCCGATTCTCTGTAGACGAATGGATGGCTCAAGCCTTTGTGGCTGAGAGGGGAGAGGAGCCGGTGGAAGTGGTGATCAAGTTTGACCCCTACCAGGCACGTTATATCCGTGAAAGGCGCTGGCACTCGACCCAGGAAATAGAGGAACTTCCTGACGGAGGGCTTATCTTACGCTTTGTTACGGGAGGACTGGATGAAGTAAAGCGTTGGGTGATGGGCTACGGGAGCCATGCGGAAGTTTTGGCTCCTGCTTCTTTAAGGCGGGCAATAAAAGAAGAGATTGAGCAGATGGTAGAGATTTATCGGTAAATTTTTTCTACTATTGTCCACTGAATGATAGTTGCAGTGTCGTGTGATATATTTCCAAGAGGAAAGGGGTGAAGTGATTGCTGGAAGCGGTATCTTTTATTGGCCGCCTTCTAAATAAGGGGACGGATCTGGTAGAGGGTTTAGTACAGGACGTAGCGGTGACGCCGAAGTCTCCTAAGTATCTTGTTAAACTTAATTTTGAATTGCAGTCAGGCCAGAAACGCCTTACCTGGGATATGGCGGAAATCCCCCAGGAAGAGAATACCAGAAGATCTTTTCTGGCCCGGTGGCGCTGGGTGGGTAATGCTTCGGGTAATAATCCCCAGTTTTTCTTAACTACTACCAATCCCGAATATCTTTTGGGTAGCGAAAACCCCAAAAAGCTTGCCCCTTTAATGTTGCTGGGAGAGCTGGAGAAAAGGGGAGAAAAGGGAGAGCTTTATCAAAGGCTCTTGGGCATAAAAAATAATTTTTTCCGTGAGGAGTCTGATGGTAGGTACCTTTTAGATATGGCCGGTTTAGATTGGAGGGGTAGTAAGGATAAGCCCCAGAAGGTTGAGGAGGTGGTAAATGGTATTCTAAAGGACCTCGGGCTCACCAAGAAGAAGGTGGCCCTTTGGACCTTGCTTTTCAATGGCCGGCCCTTGGTGGACGAACAGCCTTATGATGAGATTATTCTGAGCTACATGCAAAGATCCTTTGAGGGTGATGAGCTCCTAGATGGAGTTTGTTCCGTCTGCGGCAAAGAAAAAACAAAGGTTGCCTTTTCGGCCTTTGAGCGGCTATCCTTTCTTAAATATTACATAACGGATAAACTGGGGGCGGCCTCTCATCTGGTAAAAGAAGGATTCTCTAAGAACTTTTTGATTTGCCAGCCGTGCTTCCAGGATCTGATGCTGGCCGAAAACTTTATTCGTAACAATTTAAGCCTTAGAGTAGGAGACCTCAATTTCTTGGTATTGCCCTCCTTTCTTATTTTACCCGAGGAGGTAGATGCACAAGAGCTGTCTTTCTGGGTAGAAAGGCTTAAAACGAGGGTGGCAGGGCTTGTAAGCACGGCCGCCTGGCTGGAGAGCATCGCCGGTTCGAAGAAGAGCCTAGAGGAGGAGCTGCAAAATTTCTTATATGAACTACCTTACGAGAACCAGGCCATCTTAAGCTTCCTCTTTTATAGAAAGGCCCAAAGCGAGCTCCGAATCTTCGCCCTTATAAAAGATGTTTCTCCCAGCCGCATCGGTCACCTGTTACGCCAGAGCTATGCCCTGGCTATGAAAGCCGAAAGGCTCTTGGGCCTTAAGGGTTGCTGGCTGGATCTGACCAGGATCTACCAGCTTATCCCTTTGAGCAGCGGTAACCAGACGGAGCAGAAGAAGATCTTGTATATCTATGAAGGATTGCTCAAGCAATACCCTATCAGCTACAGTTTTCTCATCCAGCAGTTCTTATTATTAGCCAAAACCTATGTGTTGGAGAAATACGACGGAACCAATATAATTCGGCCGCCAGATAAACTCAAAGAGCTTGTCCTGGCGGAGAAGATGATGGAGGCTGGATTCTTCTTTAAGCTTTTGCGGGAAGAAAGGCTTTTGAAAGGAGTGAGGGATTTGTGCGACAAGGATTTTCAGGGTTTGGGGTTGGATGAACTGGACTCGAGGATGAGAGATTACCTCAAGGAGATGCGTTACTCTCCAGCCGAAACAGCCCTTTTCCTATTAGGCTACCTGTTAAATGAAGTGGGAAAAGGCCAGTATCTTTTCGGCCACAAAGACAAGCCTGTGCTGGAAAAACTCAACTACCAAGGGATGCCCTGGCCCAAGGTTCGCCAGCTGGCTAATATTCTTTTTGAAAAGCTGCGCCAGTATGACCGGCTGAAGTTTAACGAACGCCTTTATGCCACGATGAAGGCTTTGTTTGATGGCTATCGAGATAACTGGCCCTTGGGCCCGGAGGAAAACGTCTTCTATATCCTTTCAGGTTATTCTTACGGTGTCTTAGCATCAGCCCAGATGGGCAAAAAGGAAGGGGAGGAAGAGTAAATGGCTGAGCTTGTTAAGCAAAACAGCGAGATCCTCTTTATTTATGATGCCAAGATGTGCAATCCCAACGGCGATCCTGATGATGAGAACCGGCCCCGTATGGACACCGACCGGGAGAGAAACTTGGTCTCTGATGTGCGCCTCAAGCGTTACATACGGGATTATCTCCAAGACAAAGGCTACATTATCTATGTCACTAAAGCTGAAGGCGTGGTAATAGCTGGAGATAGGTTAAAGAAGGTGTTGGGCAAGGAAGAGCAGCCTAGCCGTGAGGATCTGCCGGCCCTGCTAGAGAAGCTGGTAGATGTACGCCTGTTCGGAGCTACCATGCCCGTAAAAGGGGAACGCCGCGGGGAAGGGGAGGCTATAAATCTGACCGGCCCAGTACAATTCAACTGGGGTTATTCCCTGAACCGGGTGCAGCTAGTTGATTCTAACACCATCTCCTCTCAGTTTGCCTCTGAGGGAGGGGCTCGCCAGGGCACTTTTGGTAAGGACTACCGCGTGTACTATTCCCTGATAGCTTTTCACGGCATTGTTAGCGCTAGGCGAGTAGAGGCTATGGTTAAGATTGCCGGTGGAAATTCTAAAGCGGCTACTAGCGAAGAGGATCTGGCGCTTCTAGATGAGGCAATGCTTAAAGCTATTCCCCTTCAGGCTACCCGGAGCAAGATTGGGCAGTATCCTAGGCTTTATGCGCGGTTTGTTTTTAACAATGCTGAAACCTTTATGGGGGATATGCGGGATGATTTAAAGGTTAAGCCAGATCGAGATCTTCGGTCTATTAAAGATTTTGACCTTGAGATAGGAGGATTAAAGGATCGCGTTCAGGAGGTTAAGGACCGGGTAGCCAGGGTTTACGTTTGGCAGGATAGGGAGCTGCGTACAGTTGTAGATGGTGAGCCGAAGACCCTGCCAGCGTTCTTAGGCGAGCTCTTAGGGAGTAACAGGGTAACGCTTTTGGGATTAGGGGGTTAACCTTCCGTGCCTTATGTGGCTGTTTGCGACCTTATCGGCCCCTTGGCGCATTTTCGCAAATTCTATACCAACTCCTCGTCTCTATCTTATGGTTTTCCACCTCGAACTGTACTCATGGGTATTGTGGCAGCTGTCCTGGGCTGGGAAAGAGACGCGTATTATGAGGAATTAGGCTTACAAAGAGCTCGTTTTGCTGTAGTAGTAAAGGTGCCTGTTCGCAGGATCGTGCAGACGGTTAACTATATCCGCACCAAAGAAGAGGATCTCAACCGGATGAAGAAGCTCGGAGCAGCCAAGGGGACCCAGGTGCCGCTGGAGCTCTTGGTTCCCGCAGGGGAGAGCCCTCACCTTAAGTTTAGGATGTATTTTGCTCACCAAGATCAAGAGCTGGTCAAGGAATGGGCAGCACGGCTAAAGGCGCGGAGAGTGCACTATCCCCTTTACTTAGGCCTTACTGAGTTTATTGCCCAAGCTCGTTTCCTTTATGAGGGGGAGCCTAAAGCCATCCACCTACCGGGTGAGGAAGTGGCAGTTAACTCTGTGGTTAATGCAGCTTTCCTGGCCAAGCCCTTACTTAAAGGGGACGTAGCCTTAAACCGGGAAAAGGCGCCCTTAAGTTTTGGCCCTGGGAGGCAGCTTCTTCCTACAGCCAGCTTTATTTACGAAGTAGCTTCCCGGCCTGTGCCTGCTATACTTTCGTGTGCTGCTTACACCTTTTCCCTTCCTGACGGCCAGGAAACAGTTGCCTTCATGGAGGGAGACTTATGGGATACTACGCCCACAAGGATGGCCAGCGCCGCTACCGCTTAAGCTCTCATCTAGCTTTAGTGGCTGCTCGTGCAGGCCGGCAAGTGTCTGAGGCTTCAGGAAGGGAAGGTCTTTACCCTGTAGCGGTAATTGTTGGCCTAGCCCATGATTTTGGCAAGTACACCTCCTATTTCCAGGATTACCTTATTACCGGAGTGTCCAACAACTATAAGGAACATGCTTTCCTTTCCGCCCTTTGGGCGGTGCACCTGGGGGCTAAGCAAGGGTTTTCTCATGAGCTTAGGCTTTTGAGCTTTCTTGCTGTCATCTGGCACCATCGCGATTTGGGCGACCCAGAAAAGTATATACTCCCTCAGCGGAAGATAGAGGAAGATTGGGCCTTCTTAGAGGTGGAAGATCGTCGCCGCCTGGAGGTAGCTCAAACACAGGTGGAAGACCTAGTGCGGAGGAAAGACCAAGTAGTGCGCTCTTTAAAATGTACGGCCCGGCGAGCGGCTTACTTTCTTGCTCGACAGGGCCTCGATACATCTTTTCTTACCGGATTGGATTGGGAAGAACTCTTAGACACTTTCTTTTGTAATTGGAAAGAAATATACGCCTCACTTTTTCCTTTCTTAAAGCAGTACCTTCGTAGGGCCCTTGACCTTTCTCTATATTTTTCCTTACTGAGAATCTTTGGAGCTCTCATCGATGCTGACAAATTGCATGCAGGTAGGATACGAGATATGGGCAGGGAAGCCTTGCCCGTAGAAGCAGTGGAAATTTATAAGAAAGCTTGCTTTAAGGAGCCCCATGACCCCATTAACCTCCTCAGGGAGGAAGTTTATCGCAATGCTGCAACTAGGATATCCCGCTTCTTTATGGAGTATCCATACTTCACCTTAACGGCACCAACGGGTAGCGGTAAGACCCTTGCGGCCTTTAACGCTTCCCTCCTATTACGCCAGCACCTTGAAGAGATGAAGGGCATTTTACCGCGTATTATTTATGCTCTTCCTTTTACTAGCATCATTGACCAGAACCATAATGTGTTTACCGAGGTACTCAAGAAGGCTATTCCAGATTTTATATCACGGCCTTCGCCTTACCTCTTAAAACATCATCATCTGGCCGATGTCTTCTACCGTGCCACAGAAGAGGAAGATCTGGGTTTTGATGAGGCCATTCTTCTTATAGAAAGCTGGCAGAGCGAGATAATTATTACCACCTTTGTACAGCTACTCCATACCCTTATCGGGTATCGAAATCGGATGCTAAAAAAATTTAACCGGCTTAATCATGCTATAGTCATCATGGACGAGGTTCAGAACATACCGGTAGAGTATTGGCCTTTAGTGGCCACAGTCCTTAAAGAAGCGGCAAAGGAACTCGACCTACGGCTAATACTTATGACTGCTACCCGGCCAGAATGGTTTTCCCCGGGAGAAGCGCTGGAGTTGGCAGGCGAACAAGAAGACGTGGCTAGATTCTTCAAGGCCCTTAACCGGGTCAAGCTTTACCCAGATTTGAAGCCCCGCACTGTAGCTGAAGCAGCGGAGCTTTTCCTTTCTTTCTACGAGCCCTCGAAATCCTATCTTGTAGTCCTTAACACTATCTGTAGTTCCATTGAGTTCTATAACTATGTTGGAGCGCACTTAAAAAGCCGCGCGCCTCTCTTCTACCTTTCTACAAATATTATTCCCGCCGAACGGGAGAGAAGATTGGAGGAGCTTAAAAAGCTTTTGGAACAAGGGGTTAAGCCGGTTCTCGTATCTACCCAGGTGGTAGAGGCAGGTGTAGACCTCGATTTTGATGAAGTCTGGCGAGATATAGGACCGATAGATGCTATTGTTCAGGTGGCTGGTAGGTGTAATCGCCATTCTCGTAAGAAAAAAGGTGTGGTGCGGTTAGTGAAGTTGGTGGATGAAAAGGGGAATGCCCTGGCGTGTCGGGTATACGGGAATATCCATGTTTGGGGTGCAGAGAAAGTCTTCGAGCATAGGTCACGTGTGGAAGAACCCGATTTCTTTGAAGCAGTAGCAGATTTCTTCCAGTTTGTACGCGAGAGGAAAGACACAAGCAAGAGCGAAGGCATACTGCAAGCCATGAAAGGTTTGCGCTTCCAAAGGGACAGGGAGGAGGCAGATTACGCCGTAAGGGATTTCCGGTTGATAGAGGATCGCCCGGACCAGGTGGAGGTTTTTGTGGCCGTCGATGAGGAAGCCGAGGGCATATGGCAGCGTTACCGGGAAGAAGTGGTCGGGGCACCGGATATCAAGTCTCGTCAGGAGGCCTATTATAAGATTAAGCGTGATTTTGGCCGCTATATGGTTTCTGTACCAGCCAAGATTCTTTTAGGCAAGGTAGACGAGACGGTAAAACCTTTATACATCCCGCGTTATCTAGTTCCAGAAGTTTATGACCTTGAAACTGGTTTTAAACGGGTAGAGGAGGGTATGTTTATAGTATAAGAGAAGTTCTAGCCCGGGCGGTGGTGCCCT
>NZ_JAKKUR010000085.1 GCF_021890735.1 Thermanaeromonas sp. | reverse complement strand
GAGTCTTGCCTGAGCGCCGGACCGGAGAAGAAAAGGAATTCCGGATGCCGGAGCGTTGTCCCGCCTGTGGGGCGCGGGTGGTACGGGAACCTGGCGAGGCTGCCCACCGCTGTACGGGGGGGCTGGCCTGCCCAGCCCAGGTTAAAGAGCGCATAATCCACTTCGCCTCCCGGGCTGCCATGGATATCCAGGGTTTGGGTCCGGCCATAATTTCACAGCTTTTGGAGGCCGGCCTTATCCGGGACGCAGGAGACCTTTATTATCTAAAGGTTGAGGACCTCCTGTCTTTGGAAAGATTTGCCGAACAGTCGGCGAATAACTTGGTTTCCGCCATCCAGAAGAGCAAAAACAAAGGCTTAGAGAGGCTCCTTTTTGCCTTGGGTATCCGGCATGTAGGAGAGCGGGCTGCCCGGACCTTAGCCAAGCATTTTCGCTCTCTAGACCGTATAAAAGAGGCGAGCTTCGCAGAGCTTACCTCCCTCCCCGACATAGGGCCGAAAATTGCTGCCAGCATCCGGAACTTTTTTGCCGAACCTATCAATTTAGAAGTGATAGAAAAGCTCCGCCGGGCGGGAGTAAAGATGGAGGCTTCAGAAGAAAGGGAGGAAACAGGGCCCCTGGCAGGGAAAACCTTTGTGCTCACCGGTACCCTTCCCCATCTCACCCGTCAGGAGGCTACGGAGCTTATACTCCGGGCAGGAGGTAAAGTAGCGAGCAGCGTAAGCCGGCGGACGGATTATGTGGTTGTAGGGGAGAACCCGGGCTCAAAATACGATAAGGCCCGTGAACTAGGTATTCCCCTTCTAGACGAAGAGGGGCTGCTTAAGCTAGTAAAGGGAGAGGGGGGAAGTCTTAAGCAAAACGACCGAAACACTTAGGAAGTAACTGGTAAGGGCACTTTTGTTTTAAGCAGGCACAGATTTTACAAAGGCGGGGAAAAGTTTTACTAAGGGAGGATAAGAGCAAGGATGACTGATTTTGACAAGAAAGTTTTTGCTCAGCGGCTGGTAGAACTATTGCGGCTTGACACCAGTCCTGTAGGGGTTAAGCTTTACCGCTCGAGGGAAGAACTCCCCCGGCGGCCTCTTAACTGGAAGGTTAATATTTGCCAACTGGTCTGCCAAGCCCGTTACCAGGGAAAGTTCAATTCCGGTACGCCCGATTTGATGATATGTGCCATCGGTGCTGCCTGCACAGGTCTCATTAAAACACCAGAGAGGTTCACTAATGGGAAGGCCGCTGTAGGCCGGTATGTGGCTGACCAGGCAGCAGGCCGGAAATTTATGGCCAATACCTATAAGCTGGGAGATAAGGGTAAGCAGTATGATGCGATTTATATAGGCCCCCTGGCCGGGTTTAAGGACCTGGACCCGGATGTGGTGGTCGTTTATGCTAATCCAGCCCAAGTTATGCGGCTGATACATGGATTTACTTTTGAAACGGGCGAATGCGTTAAGGCGGATACAGTAGCGGAGGCAGCCTTATGTTCTTCTATAGGATTTGCTTTAGGGGAACAACGCCCCATCATCGGCTTTCCTTGTGCTGGGGACCGCACCTTCGGGGGCACGCAAAAGGATGAACTGGTCTTCGCTTTCCCCTATGGCCTGCTTCAAACATTAGTTGAGAATTTGGAAAGCCTCCAAATGACAGCAGGGCAACTTTATCCGGTAGCTCCCTTTATGGTCTGGGCACCGAGCATGGTACCCGCTTATACCATACAACCGGAGGACCTAGAGGAGACTTAGTATTTAAGCCGGGGGGGTCTATTTTTTCCTTGAGAGGGGAGAAACGGATGCTTAAGATTGACTTGCCCCACCGGTCCCTGGAGATTGAGCATATAGTATTGGACTTCAACGGGACCCTGGCCCTGGATGGCGTTTTGCTTCCGGGGGTTAAAGAGCGGCTTTTAAAGTTAGGGGATCTAGCCCGGCTATACGTCTTTACCGCGGATACTTTCGGTAGCGCTGACCGGGAATGCGCTGGCCTTCCCGTGAAATTGGTCCGGGTGAATGGGCGAGAAGGTGGGGCGGACAAGGCCAGGCTAGTCAGGGAATTAGGGGGTAAGAATACGGCGGCTGTAGGCAACGGCCATAATGATGCTCTTATGTTTAAGGAGGCAGCTTTAAGCTTATTGGTATTAGGGGAAGAAGGGGCAGCTATAAGCGCTCTTATGGCTGCCCATGTAGTATTCCCCAGCATTACCGCTGCCTTGGATTTTTTCCTTAAGCCCCAAAGGGCTGTGGCTACTTTAAGGGTTTAAGCGTACAAAAAGGCCTGTAAGGGGAGAACTCGTCAGTATATTAAAAAAGTTAGTCCGAGGGGCGGATGTACTAGTAGAGAATTTTCGGCCGGACACCACGTCCAGGCTTGGTATAAGCTATGAAGACCTTGAACCCATTAATCCACGGCTAATCTACGCTTCATGTTCCGGCTTTGGCCAGACCGGACCGACGTGAAGGAGTTTGTTACGGCTGGGGGCAGGTTGCACCGTCATCAATGAGCAGAGCTGTACCTGGATTTTCCAAAAGGGGAGCAAATATGCTCCCTTATTTAATTTTTCGCGATAGTATACAGGCAGGCGAAATCTAATATTTTAAGCAGGAATTCATATTTTGGCGTAGAATTTAAGTATTACTAAGCAAGTTCTACCTGAGTTTAACGGTATCTTTTTTTAAGGAGGTTTGCCGGATGGGTGACCTGATGCGGCCTATCCCTTTCAGGAAACTTTTAAACTGGGTAATGGAGGAATATGAAAAACACTGGACTATTTTCGGCATACCTCAGGAGAAATTCTTCTGCAAAAAAAGCGAGGCTTACCTAAAATTATTCGGAGAATATCTAGGAACCCCGGTCGGCCCTGCTGCCGGGCCGCATACGCAGCTAGCTCAAAATATTGTTTCTTCCTACCTTTGCGGGGGTAGATTTTTTGAACTTAAGACCGTACAGGTGTTAGACAGCCTTAAGCTAGATAAGCCTTGTATTAACGCTCAAGATGAATGCTACAATGTGGAGTGGTCAACTGAGCTATCTATAGAGGAAGCTTTGGAAGAATACATTAAAGCTTGGTTTTTGTTACACGTTTTAGAGAAGGAAATATACGGGCTAAACCGGCGGTCCTTTATATTTAACATGAGTGTGGGCTATAACCTGGAGGGTATTAAGTCCCCTAAAGTTGACAGATTCATCGAGGCTTTGAAGGATGCTTCTTCTACCCCTATCTTTCAAGAATGTAAGAGGATCCTGAAGGGGGAAATTAAAAGATTCCATGCTGTAGATGAAGAATTTATTGAGGGGATATCGCCCCATATATGTAATTCCGTAACCCTTTCAACTATGCACGGCTGCCCGCCTGGTGAGATTGAGTCCATTTGCAAATACCTTTTGGGGGAGAAAAGGCTAAATACTTTTGTGAAACTTAACCCCACGCTTTTAGGCTACGAATTTGTGCAAGAAGCCCTGGCCCGTACAGGTTTTGGGTACATTCAGCTTAAAAAAGAATCCTTTGACCACGATCTGCAATATGAAGATGGTATAGTTCTGCTGAGACGGGTTCAAAAATTTGCCGAGGAGCAGGGACGTGTTTTTGGAGTGAAACTATCCAACACCTTGCCGGTAAAGATAACTAGGGGAGAGCTACCCGGCGAGGAAATGTATATGTCGGGCCGGGCCTTATACCCCTTGACCATTAATCTGGCCTACAAGCTTGCGGCAGAATTTAACGGCCAGCTTAAAATATCTTATGCAGGTGGGGCAGATGCTTTTAATATCACACGCATCTTCGAGACGGGAATATGGCCTATTACTGTAGCCACTACGCTCCTAAAGCCTGGCGGTTACTTGAGGCTAAAACAGATGGCTGAGGATCTGGAAGATCATTTACAGGATGGCCAGAAGGATATTATAGATGTGAAGAAACTAGAAGAACTGGCGGTCGACGCCTTTAAAGATTCTAATTACCATAAAGAGAAGAGAAGGGTAAAAGATAGAAAGATAACTAAGCCCTTACCTTTGACCGATTGCTTTGTGGCCCCCTGCACCATAGGGTGCCCTATCGGACAGGATGTTCCAGAGTATATAAGGCTTGTAGGTGAGAAAAGATACCTTGAGGCCTATGAACTCATAACCGAAAAGAACCCTCTCCCCTTCATAACAGGAACCCTTTGTCCCCAGTTCTGCGCTTCTAAATGTACCCGGATGGATTACGAAGAGCCGGTGTGCATCCGCGAGCTTAAGAGAGTGGCCTCTCAAGAAGGCTACCCGGCCTACCTAGCCCGATTTAAGAGAGCAGAAGCCGAATCCCCGGCTAAGGTAGCCATAATAGGTGCGGGGCCTTCGGGGCTTGCTGCAGGGTATTTTTTGGCCAAGGCCGGCCTAGAGGTCACCATCTTTGATAAAAGGGAAAAACCGGGCGGTACCGTACAGTATGTTATTCCCCATTTCCGCATTTCCAGGGAAGCCATTGAAAACGACCTAGAGCTAATTAAGAGGATGGGTGTTAGGTTCGAGCTGGGTATAGATCCCGATTTTTCCGTAGATAAGTTAAAGAAGGAAGGCTATAAGTATGTATATCTGGCCCTGGGAGCTACCAGATCCGCTCCCTTGGAACTTAAAGCAGGCGCAGAGAGAGTCATAGGTGCCGTCGAATTCCTGGAGCAGTTTAATAAGAACAGCGAAGCCTTAGATCTGGGGAAAAATGTAGCTGTCATAGGTGGCGGGGATTCCGCCATGGATGCGGCTAGGGCAGCTTTAAGGGTTAAAGGCGTGGAAAAGGTTTATATCATCTACAGAAGGACTAAAGAATATATGCCGGCCAATAGAGAAGAACTAAAAGTTGCCCTGGCGGAAGGCACTGTGCTCCGAGAGCTTCTGTCGCCTGTTTCTTGGGCTGACGGCGTGTTGAAGTGCCAGAGGATGGAGTTGGGCGAACCCGATACTTCAGGAAGGCTTAAGGCCGTTCCTAAAGACGGCGAGTTTGAAGATATCCCTGTGGACACCATTATATCTGCCATCGGCCAAAGGGTAGACTACGAGATCCTGAAGAAAAACGGCATTGAGGTCAATGAGCAAGGTGAAGTTGTTGTTAATCCCGCCACCAATGAGACAAACGTAGAAAATGTATTCATAGGCGGGGATGCCCTTAGGGGACCCTCCACGATAGTAGAGGCCATTGCGGACGGGATCAAGGTGGCCAGGGCTATTCTGGAGAAGGAAGCTGTGGTTTCTACTTCCAGCAGAGTAATGCCCTCCTTTGATATGGCGAGGAGATTAAAGGAGATTACCGAGAAAAAAGGGCTTCTTAAAAACCCTCTTAAGGAAAAAGACTACGAAAGGTGCCTGGAGTGCGATTTTGTTTGCAACCTCTGCGTGGAGGTATGCCCCAACAGGGCCAACGTCGCCATAAGAGTGGAAAGCGAAAGGTTAAAAAACTTAAACCAGATCCTTCACATAGATGGAATGTGCAACGAGTGCGGAAACTGCGCCACATTTTGTCCTTATTTAGGTGCTCCTTATAAAGACAAGTTAACCCTCTTTTGGAACGAAGAGGACTTTGCCGAAAGCCAAAATAACGGTTTCCTTTTAATAGAAGATGGTGAGGAACCGGTATTTAGGGTTAGACTGCAAGGTAGCGTGTACACGGTAACATTCAATAAGCAAGGTCAGGCTAATGTAGCTCTTGGAGAAGCTTTTGCGGACTTTATTTGGACAGTTTTTAAGAGATACAAATACTTGTTTGTGTAGAGTTTAAGAACTCCAAACAATAAGCCCCGGGTTTTAAGCCCGGGGCCAAGAATTTTTTATTCGCTAATAGGTATATTTTTGCCGCGACGCAAACCGGTGTCCTTTTTAGGTAGTCTTACTGTCAGGAGCCCGTTTTTATAGGTGGCGGTGATTTTATCTTCCTCTACATTTTCCAAATAGAATTTTCTTTCTAGGCTGCCGCTGCGGCGCTCCTTACGGATAAAGTTTTCTCTGGTCTCATCGATGATGGTCTCCTGTTTAACAGAGACAGTCAATACTCCATCTTCGTAAGTAAGGTTAATGTTTTCCTTTTCCAGGCCGGGAAGCTCAGCTTCTACAATATATTCCTTGTCCGTCTCCCTGACATCAGCCCGGAAAGGCTGGCCGAAAACAGGAATGAAGAAGAGATCTTCATTGAATACGCGCTCCATAAAGTTTTCCAGGTCGGAGAATAGTGGTCTTAAGCCTTTCCTCCTCCCATAGAAAGGTACTAAGCCGAAGCCAAACATACAGGTCACCTCCAAAGTTAGATTTGTTCTTTACTACTTTTTGCTTTAGCTTTCGCCTTCATTTTAAGGCTATTAGTCAAAGAAGGTCAAGGTCAAATATAGTCAATAGATGGCATTACAGAACTGTTTTAGCCTACTAAGGACCAGTTTTCGTGGGTTTCCGGAAACATTTGACTGTTTAAGCATTATTTTGGTATACTCCGATTTAGTGAGCGTAGCCTTTGTTGAAGGAGGCTTGCTGTTATGGTATGGGCAGTTGTGCTCTTTAATATTTTTGGTACGTTATTTTTTTGGTTTTTGCTGGTTTGGGCCGGGGGATACCTTAATCTAGAAAAAGCTTTTAGCTTAGCCCTGCAGCCCCGGGTTTTAGCTTGGACAGCGATAGCTGTTTTGGGTTCTAGCCTATGGGTTGTCTATAGCCAGCGGAAGTTAAACCGCGAGGTATTCCTCCTACCGAGGATTTTATTCCAGTATTTAATAATCATGCTTATCTTTTTTGTAGGAGAAGGGATGTTGATGCTAGCTGGGCAACAATTGGAACAGGCCCAGCTATGGACTATTTTAGCGTCCGGGACAGGGACAGCAGCCCTGGTAACAGGTTGTATGTTTATGCTAGTAGCTTATTTTTTGGAATGGGAATATAGCCAAGGGTATTTTGCTGCCGGGGGCCGGAGATTGTACCCTATATGGTTGCGAGTAGCCCTAGGGACAATTCTTGTGGCCGGGGGCTCTACCATGTGCCTCTGGGGAGCCGTAGTGGGTTATTTGCACCAGGAGATAGCAACCCATTTCTTTTTCACGCATTTGCCTTGGGTAGCCCTCCTAATCGCAACGATGGTTTTCGGGTATTGTGCCTTTTTATATGCTAGTTTGGGGAGGAATCTGCAGCGCCTTTACCAGGCTGTGGCGAAAGCCTCTGCAGCCCACCAGGCCGATTTGAGTTTTAGCCTGGGGATACCAGCCATAGATGAGGTAGGCCGTTTAAGCAGCGATTTTAACCAGCTGGTCTCTCGTGTCGGTACATTAGTTAGAGAGATCAAGCATTCCTGTAATGATTTAGAATAGCCGTTGCCAATAAAAAAGCCTCCTGGTA
>NZ_JAKKUR010000018.1 GCF_021890735.1 Thermanaeromonas sp. | reverse complement strand
AGGAGGCTTTTTTATTGGCAACAACTGCCTCACATTATTACAGGAATGCTTTTAAAATAATAAAGGCAGACTTTACCTACGTTAGGTAAAATCTGCCTTCCGGAACGTACCAAATAGTCCTTGTAGGGCTTACCGGATACCCTACGTCTTGGATTATATCATATCCTATTCCTCAGATCAACTATTTACTGCTAAAAAATCATATATTTTTTGGTGTAGCTAGAATAGCTCCTTATACCTTCTTGTACCTCTGTATCACACCTTCTTACACTGTCATGCATTGTAATTAACTTTATTACACTGTAATAAACTGTATTACAGCTTCCAGAATTATCTGACAACTTTTCCCCATTGACTTCTGGCAGAAAAACCGGTTATATTAAAAAGGCAGACGGTTCAGAGATTGAGGGCTTTACCGTCTACTTTTTCTATAAGAGCAGGCGGGAGAGGGCACGCCTGCTCTTTCTATTCGTGTGCCCGGCATGGGCGTTGGCTATAGGGTGGAAGTCCCGAACGACGAAGGTAGCAGTAGTCGTTAGCTTAAGGCAAGGGCGCCCATCGTGAGGTGGGGTCTGAAGGAAGCCGGCGGCAAACCTCCGGCCCGACGAACAGGAACCGCATAGGAGGCTAGCAGCAGTTGGATGAGCTTGCGAACCAAAGCGAAGTCCTTGCTACCGAAGGCTGCTGAGAGTATATGCGGCGGGTGGATGGAGGGAAAGTCAACGTCCTTACCCGGGGAGGCCTGCCAGGTAGGCCGGGTAATCTGGTAACCCGCATTGAGAGGTGCGGTTGAGCTGGCAGGAGTCAGCAGAGGTCATAGTACCCCTTTTAGGCGATGAAGAGAGGGAAGGACCGAACATAAGGACAGGGAGGCACTTTATGAGTTCGAGAGGAGGGCGAAGACAGCCGAAAATCCCGGGAGGGAGCTACCCATGGGAGGAAGCGGTGAAACTGCGGGGGACCGTGGGAGTGCCTAGTCCTTCTCCGGCACGAGTAGGGGAGCCACCCTGCGGGGACAGTACCGACCTGATGGAGAAGGTGGTAGAGCGGAGCAACATGCTCCGTGCCCTGCACCGGGTAGAAAGCAACAAAGGAGCGGCTGGTGTAGACGGTATGGAGATAAAATCCCTTCGACCATACCTCAAGGAGCACTGGCCGAGGATAAGGGAAGAGTTGCTCAAGGGGACCTATAGGCCGCAGCCGGTACGGAGGGTCGAGATTCCGAAACCCGACGGAGGCGTAAGGCTATTAGGGATACCCACGGTGCTGGACGATCTCTCCAACAGGCCCTACTACAAGTCCTAACACCGATATTCGACCCTGGCTTCTCAGAACATAGCTATGGCTTCAGGCCGGGCAGGAATGCCCACCAGGCGGTGAAAGAAGCTCAAGGGTATATCCGAGAGGGGTACAGGTATGTAGTAGACCTGGACTTAGAGAAATTCTTTGACCGGGTAAACCATGACATTCTCATGGCCAGGGTAGCCCGGAGAGTTAAGGACAAGAGAGTACTAAAGCTTATTCGGGCATACCTTAAGGCAGGGGTCATAGTGAACGGTATCTGTATAACCTCGGAGGAAGGGACACCGCAAGGAGGGCCGCTAAGCCCGTTGTTGGCCAACATAATCCTTGATGAATTAGACAAGGAGTTAGAGAGACGGGGTCACAAGTTTGGCCGTTATGCGGATGACTGCAATATTTACGTAAAGAGCCAGAGGGCAGGACTTCGCGTAATGGAGAGCGTGAAAAGGTATGTAGAGGGGCGACTAAAGCTCAAAGTCAATATGGAGAAGAGTGCAGTTGACCGGCCATGGAAGAGGAAATTTTTAGGTTTCTCCTTCACCTGGGAACGGGAACCGAGGATAAGGTTAGCGCCCAAGACCTTGAAGCGGTTCAAGGATAGAATACGGCAGATAACGAGGCGGAACTGGAGCATAGAGCCTAAGCAGCGCATAGAGCTGTTGAACACTTATCTTAAGGGATGGATAGGGTACTTTCGGCTAATAGATACGCTGAGCACTCTACAAACTCTGGATGAGTGGATAAGGCGGCGGCTCAGGATGTGCCTGCTAAAGCAATGGAGGAGACCACGGACCAGGAGACGCAACTTAGTAGCGTTAGGGATACCAGAAGACTGGGCGAGCCTTATAAGCAGGTCCCGGAAAGGGTACTGGAGGCTAGCGAACACTCCCCAAGTGAATAAGGCCCTTGGCCTTAAATATTGGAAAGACCAAGGGCTGACGAGCTTAGTCGAACGGTACTTAGAACTTCGTAGTGCCTTATGAACCGCCGTATACCGAACGGTACGTACGGTGGTGTGGGGGGACGGGGGTTAGCCGCCCCCTCCTACCCGATGTCCGATTCCTTACCCAGATAGATGCGGGTCACATCGTCCCGGTTGTGGCCGATTTCGGCTGAAACTGCCTTTCTTGCGTCGATTTTACTCATTTTAGCCACATTTCTATAGAAAGCATAGCGTTCCTTTGCATAGCTATGCCTTAACCCATGCCAGGTCAGGGGCCGCTGGCGGCCTGGGGCCTGGGCCTTGCCTCTATTCGTTTCCATCCAGTTTTCTAGCTGGTGTTTGACTTTATGGGTTTTTTCGTTTTGGCTTACGAAAAGCTTCTGCCCTCTGGGTACGGTTTGCATGGCCTCGGCGAGAGTTTTCCTTACTTCAGAACTAATTTCTACATCCCGTTCCCGGCCCCCTTTGCCCTTTATATGTAAGACCCCTGTCCGCAGGGCTTTTTCCGCCGTTGCCCGGTCCAGGCGTAGGGCCTCTTCGATCCTGAGGCCAGCGTGGCGGCATAAAGACATCACGTGCGCCGCCCGGAGGTTGCCCTGTTCTCTGGCAATTTCCTGCATTTTCTGGTACTCCTCCGGTGACCAGGAGCGATCTACACCCCCGAATTTGCGGCGGGGTAAATCAAATTTTTTATTGTCGGAAAGCCTATACTTTGCATTGGGGATGAGATCGTGACAGTAACGGATTCCGCTCAGTTCCGTCTTGATGTGCGAAGCGCTCCGGCTTTCTTGTTTCAAATGTTCCACGTATGCTAGGATATGTTTATCCTGGATATTCCTTACGTTTTGGAGCTTAAACCTCTCGGCGCAAAATCGGCAAAACCTGTCGAAAGAGGCCCAATATCTGTCTCTCGTCTTGAAACTTACGGTTTCGTTCGCCTCACGCCTGATTTTTTCAATTTGCTGTTTCAGACTGGTGTAGGTACTCATTGTTTACCACCTTTTTATATTCAGGTTAACTTTTTACTTAAAGTAAAAAGTTCCTGATTAGAACTGATCTTTTGGAGGCCAATTTTAGCAAAATAAAAGCGTATTGCACTAAGATGAGTGAATATAGTTGATTGTGCTTTGTTTTCGCCCTCTAGCTTGCGGATATAGGCGATTACGTGTTTTTCTTTTAAATTCTTTATGTTTTGGAGGTGGAAGGTTACGGCGACGAACCTTAGAAACTGGATAAAGATTAGCCGGTAGCGTTTTCTCGTCCGAAAACTATTTTCCCGGACGTGCTTGGCAATTTTTTCAAATTGGATGACCAAATTCCGTTCCGCCCCGGTCATTTTCTCGCTCGCCCCCTTGGAAAAAAGAAAAAGCACCTTTCCCTTTGCGGGTATTTTTTTCACCCGTTTTTTTGGGGGTTCCCCGCTCTGTCCGGTGATTTTTCTAAATCCCCGGCCCCTATAGGCGTCTGTCTCTTTCCCCTCCCTCCGCCTTCGGCTCCGGTCGGCGAAAGAGACAGACGCCGCTCAAGGAGATCTAAATCCAAACGGTTTAGTGCCAACGCCCGTTTAGTAGTCAATGCCCACATGCCGCTGAAGCGGTGTCCCCCTGTCGGGGACGTGGGCCATCCGCGCCAACTCCCCGCACTTGCGGGTGTCCGGCGAAGCCGGACGGGCACGGTTGCGGGCCTTCGGCCCGCCCCCAACCAGTTCTCCGACCAGGCCGGTTGGCCGCCCCACCTAAGAGATTTAGTTTGCCAAAACGATTTAAGCACCTGGCCCGGAGGTTTTACCTCCGGGCCTTAAAGCTACAACCGAAGCCCAAGACCATCTTGGGCACGTCGTAGCCTTCTACGAATTTGTTCCTCGGTAACCTTAGAAAAGGGTCGTTCCAAATTTCTTACGATATAACCATTATCTTCCAAGACAATAGTCTTGCCGTCGTAATCGTAGTAAAAAGGAGAACCTATAGCTTCTACGATTAGTTCGATACAATATTGACTAACTTTTATTACCCCTCTACCTGTCCGTACAGATTTCGCCTCAAAATCTATGTCCTCTTCACGTATATTAGCTATGTCCGCTATAGAAATACCTGCTCTCATTAGTTCCAGGATTAGCCGCTTTCCTAGAAAAAATTACCAAAATAAAAATGTAAGCGAGCTTCAAGGTAATCCTTAAAATAAACCATGAAGTTTTCAATAAAACCTTTGCTGAAGTTTTAAATACCTTAATCGCCAATTCCCTCCGAGCTTCTTCCTGAGCAAGAAGAAACTCATAATATTCACCGTCCGAAGAAAACTTTTCTCGTCTGGCCGGAAAAAGTACCCTCCATCCCATCCTACGGGCTCTTTCCCGAGCCTTTTGCCTTACCTCTGTTACTTCCCTCTCGACAAAATCCGGAATTAAGATCCCTTCACGCATTTTGCCCATCCCCTTTCCTAAAAAATTTTCTAAAAGAAGGAAAGGGGAGGTTGCCGCCTGCCCCTTTCCTTTTGCGTCCGTTCAAGAAACGCAAAAAGGCAGGGGCATGCATGTAAGCTCCTGCCTGATTTCTTTAACCTGCCAAATTGTTATTCTCCACTTTGGAGAATACCTGGTTTTTGAACTTAAAAAGAGGTATATATATATACTGTCTACCCAAATTATAGCACAATAATTTTATCAAAGCAAACAAAGGGAGTGATGCCTATGCCCTCCAAATGCACTTGCGGCGGCAAACTAGTAGAGAGCTGGGGCGTGTACAACGAAGGTGACTTTTTCGTTATGGATGTACCGGCCTGGAAGTGCCAAGAGTGCGGGGAGATTACGTTTAAACCGGAGGCTATGGCCAGAATTAAAGAAGTGATAGCCGAGGGCGGGTTTTACCCCTGGGCGACCGTGAGCTATGAAGAGCTTTACAAGTGTTTTAAGTGCGAAGAACTCGAAGAGGTTAAAGCCGATTGGGAGATCGGCCAAGTGATCGTTAAGAACGTGCCAAGTGTGAAGTGCTCGAAATGCGGCACGGTCGGAACGGATTTGAAGCTTTTAGTGGAACTGGAAAAGATAATACAGGCAAGAGGTTTCGCAGGCGAAGTGGATTACACGGAAATTATTGACACGAGTCATAAAAAATGCTAAGATTAAATTGGCGGACGGGTTAATAAAGTACCTATAAGGCGTTAAAACGTCACGAAAAGTTTCGCTAACCGTCTCTTCCCATTGGTTAATAAAGTACCTCTGAGGCGTTAAAAGTTAAAACTTTCTTGGATTGGCCGCACTGGCCAATAAGGTTAATAAAGTACCTATAAGGCGTCAAAACAAGAAATTACCCCGTATCGCCAAAGTGAAGCAAAAAAGCTAAGGGTGGTCTCGATGACCACCCTTAGCTTTTCTATTTTTCTACTTTCTCACGAAGGCCAGCGAAGCCATTCTCAACATTTCCTGGGAAGTTGATATGGTAAAGTTACTCCGTTCCCCCACAGCCCTTATTGCCGCATCTGCCGCTAAATCCATGCCTATTATTTTTACCTTTTCGTAAACAAAAGTGTATTCAATCAAAAATCCCGCCTCAAGCAAAAATTCTAGAACAAACTCTGCCTCGCTTGGTGTCAATCCATTTTTACCAAAGAATTCTAGCGCTAATTCTCTATAGCAAAATCTGAACTTATTTATCCATAGGAGAAATTCTAAGACAGTATCATGGAGCCCGCCGAACATACTACGGTTCAACAGCATTAATTTTAGATTAAACGGGTCGATTATTTCTCCTTTACTTCTCCTTACTTGAACGTGCTCTAGTTTTTTGCCGATCTTCAAAAGTTTATCCCTCATCTTCTCTAGGTCAACACCGGAATTGGTTGCCATCCGTATCCACCCCCTCCACTGAAATGCCTTCTATCCGCATTATTTTGCCCTACAAGCGACCTTTCCGGCGGGGGTAGGTGGGAATATCCCCCGCCATAACCCCCCCGCTCAGAAGGGCCAATTTTTGCGTTTGAGCGAATTTAACGTTATAACAGTATAGTTTCACAACGGTATAACGTTATGACGTTATTTTACTGCACTACATGGGTTTTCAAAAAATCATACATTGTACCAGTTATTTCCACTCCAAAATCGAAGCCATCACACACACCAGTACGGCCACCGGCGTTTGAGGTCAATCTGGCAACGTAAAGCCCTTCCCGGGTATTTTCGTCGGGGTAAACATACCTTTGCCATCCATCCGTAATGGTATCCCGGAGCGGGAACTCCCAAACCGACCGCTCAACGTACCAGTTGCCTTCCTGGTAAACCTGGCGGTCTGTTCTCTCTAAGATAGTTACCTTCCCGTCCGGCCATTGAACCCTCATCTCGGTCGGACCATTATATGTGCCGCCAAATGGGCTGGCAGGCGGACAGCACGGGCTTTGGGGTACTTTTGATTCCCAATCCGTTCTATATTCGGTAACTACCTTCAGGGTCATCGGCCAACCAGCCACCGCCTTAGCGTTCTGGTGCATTATGTCAAAGTCGGTGGTTTCGTAGGCACTCCTCCAGCTTGCGGAAAGGGTTGCGCTAAGGATTTTGAATTGCTCACGGTAAGTTACCGGAACCTCGGCCAGCTTCCAGCAACCTGAACAGCCATCTTCGTCATGGTAACAGCAGGGGTCGTACCACCACCAGCGATAGACCACGGTATAGCTGGCATCGGTATTTTTACATATTGGGTAAACCTCTGGAGGCGGAGTTACCTCTAGCGTAGTTGATTTTTTGTTGTCGGCATAGGTTGTTTCGCCAATAGTCCGGTCGGGGTTAATTTCGGCTTCAAGAGTGACCTGTCCGGTGGTGGTCGGCACCCACGTAAACACATAATCTCTGGCCTGGTAGGCCGGTAAACTTACAAGCTGCCTTGCTATCTCCTGCCCATTAGCCCTTACCACCAGGACAGTATCTATTCCTACGTTGGAATAATTCTGCCCCCCAACCTGAATGGACACGGAAGAGTTCTGCTGGGCCGGAGAAGGCTCGGCATTAATATAGTTTACTGCCAGGTTTATCTGATCAAGCACGAAATCTATATACAGCCAGTCATCAGTGCGGTCAGAGTTTAGGTCTCCGTTCGGATCGTTTTCGGCTCCGTTATAATAGACCGTCAACGTCTTGCTTGCGTTATCTAACGGCCTCCATTGGAAGGTTACTTCCTTCTGGTCAGGAAAGACCATTGAGGGTATTGTTCCCCTACCAATCTCTACCGGATTGGCTCCGCCTAGCTTTGCTTCCGTGCCTCGAACATCTAAATTTACCAACTGTGCCCCGGGAAGTTCAGAGGTGGTGAGGGTAACTTTTACGTTGTATACTTTATCAGCTCTGACCGGTTGATGAACAATAGGCGTGGAACCCCTGGTGACTTCTGCCATTAGGGTTCCGTTCTGGTCGGTTACTTCAACCTTTTGGATGGTTACATTTGCCTTACGATAGCCGTAAACCGTAATCGTCCACGGGATGTACCAGCGCCAGCCTTCTACGTTTGGGCCTTGCCAGGGTTCTTTGATGTTTCTGGCACGTTCTTTAGGAGCGAGTGTTAGCGAATATATAAAGTCTATAGCGTTATTAGGAAGAGGACCTCCACCAACAGAGTATTGGTCTGGGGTGTATCTTAAGTAATCGAGAAAAAAAGCGTCATAATTGTTTCCATATTGATCTTTGGGCCAGCCAATAGTTATAGAGTCTGAAAAATCTTCGTAACTGATACCTTTCTTGACATCTATTCTGGTAATTTTATATTGCTGTACTACCCAACTAGGAAGGTAATAAGTATTACCCCACTCTTCATATTGGCCCCAAGGTGCGTCCGGATAGCGGTCACCATTAGTATCCTGCCAGGTGCCGTCGCTGTGTTTCCAAATGTCGAAATAGGCTACGTCGATGATCTTAAGTAACATTTGCTCTGGCGGTGCGGCGGAAGCAATGTTAGGGGAATTTAGGGGGAAAGGGAAGAGTGAGATCAGTAAAATTATTGTTAGGTAAATAGCTATACGCTTTCTCACCCCACCACCCCCTTAGTACGGCAATTTAACATACATTCCTGGTGTACAAATATACATCTCTGCAATTTCTTCGGGATGAGCTAACCATTCTCCAGCATGATAAATAGGATAATGAACTGTTACAGTTCCGTCGGGGTTTGTGGTATATGCACCGTAATAGTCCTTTTTGTCAGGCGTGCTTTGTGTCCAACTTCCATCTTTCTTTTTGATTATAAGGCTATAGTTGCTGTATTCACTCATTCTTACATGAACCTGTTTATCTCCGATTTGGTAAGAATAAATAGTTATTCCATAAAGAGGGGTAGTATAAGGTAAATTTGCAGGCTCTTGAACTGGCCAGCGTTTAGTATAATCATCATAAACATAGTTAGGGGCATTCTGGAAACCAGGATACTCTCCAGCCGGAGTACCAGGAGCTTTGGCGTTGGGGCTTATTACATAAACAGCATAGTCAACTGCGTTCCACCGTACCACACACCCTAACCCCTCAGCAACAGCCCGCAAGGGGATCATAGTGCGACCATTGACTATTACTGGGACAGTATCCATAACCTTTTGGATGTTGTTGACCCTATAATCTTTCCTTTGAATGACTGTATATTGATTTTTTCCGATCCACATTACCACGGTTCTTTCTCCATATTTGTCCTTGTACTTAGCTGTTACAGACTGATCGGCCTCATTCCAATCTACCGTCGCCCCCAGGGCCTCCGAAACTGCACGGTAGGGGATCATAGTCCGATTGTCGGAGTTAATGTAAGCTGGCACGTCAGGGTGGATTTCCTTCCCGTCTACAAAGATCTTGGGATGAATTGCGTCCTGAGCAAAGGCGGCCGCGGCCAGGGTTAGGGCCAGAGCAATGGTCATAATGGAAAGGGTAATTTTCTTCATCATTCCGATCTCTCCTCTCTCATGTAAATTTGTAAATTCGTTTTGGCTTGCCAAAAAACTCCCTATAGAATCAAGAAAGATAGTATTTAGATACTATCTTCCAAAACCTGTTAAAAATTAATAGCCTGGCAAACTTAACCTTGCGAACGAGAAATAAATTCCTTTAACGCCATTTCGACTAGTTTGCGTTTGGTGATTTCTAGTTTTGCCGCAACCATACCTGCCTGCCTCCACAATTCTCTGTCCAAGTCTATGTTTATTCTCCTGCTCTCCACTTTGCCCGGCACCTATTTCGACACCCCCTTATCTGTTAACTTTCTACACCCAATATAACATAGAAATCATGTAGTTGCAAATCTTGCCTGTTCTAAAATTTTTTGTCAACTAGTTTTGGACATTTTTTACAGGTTACAGGGCGGAACAATGCGGCCCCGCGGGAAGCAGTTTGGTGTGCCAAAACGGTTATAGCCTGGCAAGCTTCCTCAAAGGCCGGGCGATATTGTTCTATGATCTCTCGTGCAATTTCGAGGTCTTACCAAAGTTTTTTCGTCTTCATAACAGGTCACTATCATATACTTTTGTGTTTCCACTTTGATCACCTCATCCTAGAACATTATGCCAGAATCAGCCGCTCTATGCCTTTTTTCTACTCTCAGCCTCCTTTAGTACCCAGTCTATCGCCAAGTTTGCTACACTTTCGAAGGCAGTTGGCAGGGTATCGTCGTTCAGAATATAACCGATTGTTGCCAATTTCTGGTCTAAGACTTCCTGAATGTACTTGTCAAGATTGGGCTCCAAGATTTTCGCAACAATTTTCACCGCGTGAATACTCTGCTGCGCAGTGAGATCCTGTGCAGGACGGATTAGCCTGGCTTCCGCTTGTAGGATTTCTGCAGGCACCCAAGGAAATTCTACAAGGAAGTACGCACCTATATCAGATAGCGATATGCTTTCCATTATTGATATACTACCAATAAAAATATCAGCATCTCCCCGATTAAAACTCTCCACTGTCTCAATCCTTGTACACTGATCCATTTCCCCCGACACCACTACTACCCTCAAGCCTGCAGCAGATAGATTCTGGCGCAATGCTGCAATGGCGTCATGGTGATGACAAAAGATAGCGACTTTCTGGGTTTCTACGCTGTCGGCAATCATTTCAGCCAGGCGAAGGTCTTCAGCTTTCGCAACTCCAAGAATCCTCCTAGCACGTGAGAGAAGAGCCAAGACGCACCTCCTGGCCTGCGCTTTCGCTTGTGCATCAGAGCACCCTAGCGACTTAGCTCTAGCATACGCTTCTTCGTAATCCTCCAAGACTTTTTCCATTATGTCATAGTACTCCTCCAATTTTTCAGCTTCTATATCTATTTCCACGGTTTGCCGAATAATACTAGGCAACTGTTCCATTACGTCCTGCTTTTTTCTTCTCAACATAACAAAAGCGAGACTAGCCCGTAGCAACGAATCATTCTTAGCTTTTTTACCATAAAAAGGATCAATCAGAGTAATTAATTGCCGTGCTTCACCACCGTGGTTGCGTACCGGGGTACCGGTCAGAATTATAACGCGTCTGTTAGGTATAAGATCTAGTAGTTTACAGATTGTTTGTGTCCTTTTGGCATTAGGATTTTTTACCCGGTGCGCTTCGTCTAAAATTACTAAGTCTGGAAGCCAGTCCATAATACCTTTTATTACACTTCCTCCCAGCCGCTTGTTTGCCCGTTCCAGGTGTTTCTGTGCCTCTAGCGGTAATAACTCAGGCTGTGTCAAACAGAGAGGGGACTTGAGCTTTAGTGTTATAGTATTGCCATTGACTTCCAAGCCACTAACTTCCTTCATCCTCAACAGTTTTTGGAACGCATCGTCTTCCCCCTGTGACGGATACTCACCTGTTACAGCGGCGTAAAAAGTTTCTATCGACACAGGTAGCTTTAATGTGTTCTCCTTTGGGACAGTTTGGTCATAGGTCGCGATTACCCACTTGACTTCAGGTGGAATTTGTACATCTACCGTGTCATTAAGATGGTAAATTTCTCCGTCTTGGCATTCGCACCAACGGCGAATTTCTGCATCCCACACCCACCTAGCAATGGCAGGGGCGATAACTAAGATCCGCTTCATTCCGGTTCCCACGGCAGCGCGGATCGCTTGCACAGTTTTTCCTAAACCCATCTCATCTGCCAGAATGGCCCGGAGGCTCCTTTGTGCAAGAAATTCTATTCCTGCTTTCTGATATCCGTGGAGCGTTTCCCCGCAGCGGCCTGGTTTATCCCAACCTGCTTCGAGCCTGAGGCCGTCCAATTCAAGAACATTACCGATAGGTATTCCTAACTTCCGAAGCCTCATAGCTAATTCTTCCCAGCCTTTATCATCAACGCAGATTATTCCTTCGTGAAGGGGTGGCGTCTTCCAAGGAGTTACCGGTTTAGGTAATTGCTCGGCTTCTATAAGGATGCGCAAGGCTAGAGGATGGCGACGCAGGTCTAACACCAAGAATCCAGCAGGTACCCGGACGGGGGTAACCGTCGGCGGAGGGGTCTTTGCTTCTTTGGACGTTAAGTCGATGTCAATTGCGCCCAAATTGAGGCTTGACTGTTTGATTATGGCATCAAATTCATTTGTGCTGAGTATAGCAGCGTAAGAGCTGCGGTCTGCACTCTCAGCGAAAAACGGCAAACCCGCTATTATATCACGAACAACTGTATTAGCTGGGGGTTTAGGGGTAGTAATCAGAAGCCACCCTTCAGATACCGGACTAACCTTAATTGGTAATGAAGAGAATTCGTGACCATTGCCGCACTCGCTCTTAACCAGTACTCCGTGTGCCCGGCACTTGGTCAAAAACTCCTCAAAAGCCTGTCTGTCGGTGAACATCCAGACTTTTCCCGTCCAACTTGCATACCCCGCACATTTAAATTCGTAAACTATGTCATATATCTTTGTCCCATTTGGGGCCTTGCTATCGTAGCTCCATACAGCCCACATCTCTTCTTGGTTTATTAGAATTTCCCCTTCGTGCAAATGATGGTTAAAAAAAAGTTCATACAAATTTACCTTTCTGAACGGGATCACCCTTTATACCTCCTTCTTTCTTAGGAAAGGCCTATTTATGGCCCTATTTCTTCCTCCACGCATATCTTCTTGCTTTATTTACTTCCCCCTGTTTATTTACTTACTCTTTAAGAGCTATTTGGGATGCCAAAATAAATACCCCCAACCAAAACCGAAAGATAGTACATGGCCGTACTATCTTTTTCCTTAGAAATAAAAGCCAGTTTTATATATTAGTTCAACGCTACTGCTATAATATCATAGATTTGTTTGATATGCAAGCATTTCCAAATATAAAATATTTTGTCAAGCAGATATGGACATTTTTTTGAAGGTTGTAGTGTCGTATAGCCTCGCCGAAGTGTTTTCGTGTACCAAACTGTATCTTCTATAACCTTCTCCAAAGCTGGAATATATTCGTTGATTATTTCACACCTGTAATTTCGAAATCCTCCCGTACTTCCTCTATACTTCCTCATCGGTCGCCTTCTTTTAGCTTCAAGACTTTCCACAACTTTTCCCTTTCTCATGGTTAACGCCTACGCTAGGTGTACATAAAAAACGCCGTATTTTAAGCACGGCGTGAGGAGACAGGAAAATAGCGCAGTTAAGGTAAACATACTGCAAGGCTAGAACAAGAGAACAAGGGAAAACAATTAGGCCACTTTGCAAACATATGGAGCTGTTGTGAAACTCATTTGTATGAAGGATTTTCGTGGATCATGTGGAATCTTCCTCTGTAAAAAGCAAAACATGGAGTAATACACCTTGATGGGCCGCCGCACACCTTAAGCCTAAGCTCTTCTACCACATAAGCCTTGAAGAGTGCATCCCGCAAGACCACCTCCTCCGCAAGATTGCAAGTGTTATCGATTTCTCTTTCATCTACGATTACGTCCGTCCCTACTACAGCCACACCGGCGCTCCTTCCGTAGACCCGGTCGTCATCTTCAAGATGGCCCTCCTCGGCTACCTCTACGGTGAAACCTGCGAACGGAAACTGGCGGAAGAGTGCCGCCTTAACCTGGCCTCTATGTGGTTTCTGGGATACGACTTAGACGAGATGCCGCCTGACCACAGCATTCTTTCCAAGCTGCGGGCTCGCTTCGGGGCCTTAAACAGTGTTTGCAGAGATGAAAGGGCCGCGAGGATGAGACCGTGCAACTCTCCGGGGTACGCTTAAAGTACACATCCAAGCTTTGCTTGCCCTGGCAGTACACAATATCAGGCAACTGGTTAAGGCGACGGAAAAGAAGAGGAAAGAATTTGTACAGGTCCACTGCTTAGCAACTAAAGGTACTTGCGTCATTGTGGGCTGACCCATCCTGGTGCTTTAGCTACAAGAAGTTTGGCAACAGCTCCATTATCCCGGTGGACTACTTTATTAATTGAGACTACCAACACGTTGATGTTGATCCAAAGATGTCTTTTCTCTACTGCTGAGTACTAAGTTCTTTTTCGAATCGAACAGATAAGATCTTACCAATGTTATAGCCTGACAATTCCTCTAATGGTACAAGCCATCGTCGCGCGTAGCGCAGTCTTTCCAATGAGATTTCTTTGGTCAGAATTTCCTCAGCTTGTTCAAGCCCTTCGATATAAACAAGGTTGTTCGTCCGCCTACCGTATCTTCTGTATTCAGTTTGTACCCCTTCCAACACGCGTTTGGCATCTGGCGATATGCGTTCAGTAGTAACTACCACGGTTTTGTCTGCCCCGTAAATTACCCTTCTATAGTTTAAGGCGTAGGCGTCTCCTGCTCCAAACTCCCTGTCTTTTAGTTCAAAAATCCAAAGACTCTCCATAACCTCGGCCAGAATGTCTATTTCTCCACCTGCTTCACTGACATGCCATAAAATGGAACCCTGCGGAACACCAAGCTTCACTAATAAACCTGTCACGAGAACGGTCATCCAATGGCTTCCTTGCAGCATTCGATGCCCCAATTCAGACAAAGAATACCCAATAGAGAGCTTCTCTTGACTAAAACTAGAACTACAATATGGACAGGTAAGTTCCGCTACTTCGGGGACATTAATCTGATCTTGGGTCCTCAACCTTGTAATGATTTTTCGTTCTTTTTTGCATTCCAAAACATAATCCGCTTTAACGAGCCCATCTTGCCGTAGCTTTTCAAGGATAGCCTGTACCTTGTCGCTATCTCTCCTCTTTCTTCCAAGAAGGTCGCGTTCAAGAACAAACCCAGCCTGGCTTATCTCAATCAGCAACTCTCTATTTGCGCCGTCGGTAAAATTCTCTACTACATTAAGGTAATTGAGTTCCAACTTCGGTTCTTCAAATCTTATCTCTCGAGATGCTGCTTCACCGCGTATCTTAGCAAGCTTGGGTGTTTCTGGTTGAATCTCTTTCCATTTAAAGTCTACCTCAGTTGCGTTTTGTGTACCAGATGCTCTGATAGCAGTTTCCACCGCAGTAGTAAATTCGTCCAATCTTCGGTTCAACTCTTCGCCAACACAGGAAATAACACCCAGAACAATCTGTGGCTTGTTACTTTCCTGGGTAAGGTGGATAGGGGGCTCGCTAAACCTATCCTCCCAATATCTCTCTATATAGTCCCGCCGTGAAGCCACTACAAGAAAGAAAACATCCCGATCACCGACAAAAAAGATGTCTCCGCTAACTACAGAATGCCTATAGGGTGGCAAGACGAATCGAATCTCCGGCAAATGCTCGAGCGACATGGAAGCACGCTCAAGAATAACCATTTGAGATTGTAGAAGAGCCGGTTCCCACCCTAGCTCCGAGAGCTTGAAAAGTACACGTACGAAACTCTGTTGGTCTAATCTGTATTGACTAGCCCGAATTCTTAAGTCTATCAAATTTAGATGCACCCCCAGTCATAAGCTAGATAAATGCACCTTTTGATAAGGTGTTAACACTACCAAAATTACCGGCCTTTTTTGGCTTTGTCCATGATCTCATCTAAAGATATTTGTGCCTGGTCAGGCAGGTTAGGGAAATTGACCAGGGTATTGGGTTTTCCCTTAACTTATAATATACTAGCATTGGCAGCGTTACCTCCTCTTCTTGTTTGTCCATCCCTGTTATCCCACAGAGGGTTGAGGAACCCCTACTTTCTCATTTTCCACGATTTTTGGAACATCACCTTATCCTGACCATAGTAGTGGTTATTCCATAATGGTAGTTATTCTACCTGCGTACGGAAAACCCTTCATTTAATGGAAGACTTAATGAAGTTAATAAGGCTGGCATCACGGAATATAATACCCGCAATAAATGGTGAATTTAGTAACCAAAGTTCAAACGTAGATAAAATGTTAGTCATTAATGGCAATTATGGCCTTAAATGTTCTCATTCTAATTGCGGAAACTGATTATTTACCTCAAAGTACACTTGGAATAGGTCTGCCTCTACTTTTGCAGGAATAATTCTGACACCGCTGGTAAACGTGGCAAACCCCCAAAAACGGGAGCATCAAGGGTTAAGGGTCTATCTACTCTTAGTAGTATTCTGTTTAACCCCCTAAACAATTTGGAAAATCTCCATGTAGAGGCTATAAATCGCTTTAGGGGGAAGGTCAATGAGACAATACACCGACGAATTCAAAGAGCAAATCCGTTACTTTCCCGTCTGGCTGCACTTTGGGCAACACTCTGTCGCCTTCTTTTATCCCAAGGGCAACCCGTGCCTCTTTAGGAAGGGTCATTAAGCCTTTTGCGCTTACTTTGGGAGTATAAATTTTGGTGTGCAAAAGACCACCGCCTAAGAATCATAGAATTTGGTTACAGTCTCCAATTCGACATAAAACAAAAAATCCTGCTGAAGAAAGAAATCCTAAAACGTACTCCCGTTTGTTTGTATAATCCGGAAATCCAAGCTACGGGCGGGGCAGAGTGGCCCCGCCAAGAACGATTTCGTTTGCCAAAACTTATTATGCTTAGCTCCCTGATACCTTGGCCCAAAAATGGACCTCAAACATCATACATGCTTACTTAGCCACCTCCCTAAATATACCGACATCAGGACGGAAGATAAGTTCCACACGGCCCTTATCGCCATAGCGGTTTTTCTCTACTGCAAGATCTACGGCCCGTGAAGGTGGGGTTGCTGTACGTTTTTGAGCGTCAACTAAAAAGATAGCCGTATCCGCCGAATACTCAAGATCGCCACTTTCTTTCAGGCTTGTAAGGTTTGCACTACCCTGGCCAGGCCGATTTTGGCTGGAAATGACCAGAACTGGACTACTCAGGCGTAGAGCTAGTTCACGTAGTTCGCTTACTAAATTTGATACAGTATGCCGAAAATCGTTAAACTCCCGCCTGCTTGCAGCCCACCTTTGTAAATAATCCACTATTACTAGACATTTTCCAGCCTTCTCCCTAGCCATTATTTGAAGAGCTTTGGCCTTTAGCTGCGGCACTGTCAGCTTGCCCGTGCCCTCTATAAAATACAGTCTCGCCAACTCCGGGCCATATTCCCTCGCTATCCGCTCTAATTCCCCTGGTTCCCCAAACCCGTCAGAAAACCTTTTTGCTTCTAATCCAGCTCTGGCACAAATGATCTTTAGCGCCAATCGAGTTATGGTTTCCTCAAAGCTCACAAACAAAGCCGGATACCCTTTAGCTACGTTGGCGGCCACCTGTAAAGCGAAGGTTGTTTTCCCCATCCCCGGCTCGGCAGCGAGCAAGTGCAAGCCGGGCTGGAGGCCGCCCAGCAACTTATCTAGCTTACCGATTCCTGTTGGTAACCCCACAGCCGCCACACCCTGCTCCTTTACCGCCTGCCGCCTGGCCGCTACATCAGAAAGTACCTCCGGCAACAGGTCGGGCAAAGCTACTACATCCCCAACCCGCTCCTTAATCCTCTGCTGCACCCGAGCCAGGTTATCCTCTAACTCCGTCATCAGATCGGTAGCCGAAGTCTCCCCGCGCAGTTTCTCCAGGAAGGTCTGGGCCAGGTCGGCTAGAAGTCGCTTCTGGTACAGTTCGGCAAGCCGTTTGGCAGCCGCCACCGGGTCAGGGGCGGGGGCGGGGGCCGCATTTATAGGAACCGAAGGGAGAGGGAGATCGTTTTCTATTGCGATACTGAGCCGTTTGTAGAGTTCTCTATTTCTGCTTCCAAAAGCCTCCAAGGGTAGAAGGTCTGCTACCTCCCAATACGTTTCGGGTCTAGCGAAAATTGATGCGAGGAGCGAACTTTCTAACCGCTCATCCGTAAAGGAAGTAAACTCCTTAGCCATATTGATCCCTCCGGGAAAGAAATTACCTTCAAGGTACATTGTAGCAGGCGGCGGGGGCGCTTCTAGCGCCCCCGCCGCCACGTTAAACATATTAAACTTATTAAAGGAGTTCACATCCCCTGGATGCCTTGATTCCCAAGGCTTCCAAGGATCGCAAAAGTTCACATTCTGCCACCTGGTAAGGTTTTGCTGCCACCTGGTAAGGTTTTTCTGCTGCCTGCCAAGGGTTTTAAAGTTCACATCACATACACAAGAAAGCAACCGGGCTATTTCCCCGGTTGCTCTTTCAACCATTGCAATATCTTCTTGGCAATTGCGGCTCCGGGCTGAGACTTGCCATTTTCTATATTTGAAAGGTATCTACGGCTAATCCCCAGATAGCGTGCCAGTTCTTCCTGCCGCCAGTTCCTCTCTTGCCGGATTTTTCTTATCTCATTGCCGTCTATTTTAGTTTCTCCTTTACGTTTTGAGGTCTTGGCAGGTGGAAGAGCTTTGGCAGTCGGAAAAGCAGTTTTTTCCTGACTTTCTATTTCCTCGCTCTCACTAGGCAAAATGATCGTTATTTCATACTTAAGCCACCGTGTAACCCAACCCTTGCTCCGATTCACATCTTGCCAATATTCTTGAGGATATACTACTCTCTCGAAAACCTTCTTCTCCACCAATAATTCAAGAGCGCTTTCAAAGGCTTCCCTAAAGCGTCCAGGGTGAGCGTCTTCTAGTGGATTTTCCCGTATGGCGTTACACAGCGTACCAATACTCCACCTTAATGGTTGACCTTTCGCAAGCCTCCACTTGTTCAACATAACGTAATATCCTATGCGTTTAGCTAGGACCTCTACTTTCCTGTCTTGCCGGTGGCTCAATTTAAGGAGTGCACCTGCAAAATTACATACCCACCTCCGTGCCGAGGGAGAGAGAAAATAATATGCCCATTGCCCAGCACGCACTGACCACATTATTGCCACATTGTTTAGGTCGTATTTTTCTATCCTCACAATATCGAAAAGTCTATCTCCTTGCCAGTTGAACCCTCTAGAATTCCACCTTCCAGTTTCAGGATCAATCGCCGGAAGTTGATGCACCTCAAAGCGTAGATGTTGGAGGTTTTCCATTTCCCGCTCAATAATTTGGCGTATAGCCTTTTTATTTTCTCCCCATGCTTGCATGCCCTTTTGCCTGATGATTTTATCAGCATCAACTATTACTGGCTGGAGCAACGGGGATCTCGCTTCGGCCAGAGCTGCCAAAACCGATAGGGCTACGTCAGCCGTGAAATCCGTAAGAGTGGAGAGATAGTTTTCTAACTGCTCCATAGTCCATACAGCCATCTCGCTCTCCACACGAGGGTCAACCCATACCTGTATCTGTCCACCACTTGGACTTGAATATCTCACCTGCGCTGTATTTTCTTCAGGCTTAATCTCCCAAATACCTTTCTGTTCCCACTTCGGCCCACCGGCCCAAATAGCACCCATGGCAGCATACACCACCGGATTGGTAGGAATTGGCATATTTTCCTGCCGGTTTTCTTGTTTTTTCATCGCTTCTCCTCCTGTTAGGAGGAGCGGGTATCACTATTGATTTCACCATTACTATTTACAGTTTTTTGTGAACTACGAATATTATCTGGCTATCATATTTGCCTTTCTCTAAAAGTTGCTGTACTGCTCCTCTTTTTAGTCCTAAAGAATATCCTTTAGCGGTAATTTTTCACGATTTTCTTCTACATACTTTTGTAAAGCCTCATTTACAATTTCCCTCTTCATTTTCTTCTCTATAGCAGCGAGAATAGTTGTTTTTCTCCATACATTACTATCTATCTCTACGTTTACTCGTTTTCCCACATACGTTCACCTCCTAAAGCTATGCTTAAAGGTAATAGTCCGGCCCGGGTTTTTACCACCCGGTACCGGACTTCTTTCTAGGAAATTATTTTTTTGCGCTACTCAAAACATCAGCCAACCTTGCTACTTTGGCGACTCTTTTCTTTTCTTCTGCTAACAAAGTCGCCAGCACCCCAGCGGGGTTGCTTCTTACTTTAAGATACCGTACCCACTCCGAACCCCACTGATAAGCGACTACACGACCTTCATCATCCACGTCGAAGACGGCAAATATATCTTTGTCATAACTATCCTCGAAGAAGAGGTAGAATACGTATCTAGTCTTGTCCCTATAGAGTTCCTTCTTGAGTACACTGGGACACGTGCTAGCTATCTTGTCCAAGACGGCCAAAGCTGTATTAGCTTCGCTAAGTAATTCCTGTAGGACGTTCTCAAGAGCCTCTAAAGCTTCCAGTTGTTGGCTCATTTGTTATACCTCCTATATAACGAAGTGATCTGAGTGCTATAAGTAGCGTAACATAACTTTGGTATATTGTCAAGATTATCCTAATTCGCAAACTTTTGTCAATGAGTTTTGGACATTTTTTAAAAGGTGTGTGGAATGGCGGGGCAATGCGACCCCGCCGGAGGGTTTTTGTTTACGAAAGTTCATTATGGACACCTCCAGGGGCGGGGCAGGGTGGCCCCGCCCAAAAGCATTTTAGTACGCTAAATGTCTCCTCTCCTAGACTAGACGGTACAAATCCCTGTACTTATCGTCGTCTGTTGTGGAAATTGGCACAGGCCGGGGCCGGGCCGCCAAGGATGTAGGCGGCTCCCACTTCCCTTGCAGGGCCGCTAGAAGCATACCTTCTACACTTCGTATTTGCTTACCTTGGGCGGCGTAAGCGGCTACGGCTCGGGCGGCTTTTTCTACCTCTTGCAGGCCATAGCTTTTAGCTACCTTGGCGGCGAAAGTGTCGCTCAGCTTTTTGTCCAGTATCTTTTCAACCAGGGTTTCAATCTCGCTGGTGGAGGCACAACTACTACTACCACACTTAGAAAGGGTTTCGGTGGTACTACTTTCTTTCGCCGACTCTGTTTGTGGCTCCGGGTAGTAGTTGTAGGTCTCACTATTGTTGTTCTCGTTAATGTAAGTATCATTCCGTTTAAAATTTTTAAATTCTAGACTTAAAGATTTTTGAAATCTAGACTTTAAAATTTTTAAAGTCTGTTGAGTCTCAAGGCTTCCGGGTTCTTTTTTGTACATGTCTATTTCCTCTAGAATTGGCTTCATAATGTATATAACCTTGGATTCTCCCCGGCCAAGGTTTATTTCCTGGATGAGATCATATTTTGCCAATTCTTTCATGACTTTGACCGCCGTAGGTATGGAAACGCCCAGATCTTCCGCAATTTCCTCACGTGCGTACTTCACGTAAACACATCCCTTAAGGTGGACCCCTTTGTCAAGACACGATTTTTAAAATTTTAAGCGTGGAAAGATAAGCCTAATCTGGCGAATAGTGGTATGGGATAGGTTGTAGACAAATTTTTCGGATTCCAGATTTGGCATAATATGTCTTAGCCCTTTCCATAGTAGACTTCTGCCGGCGTCCTGTATCCCAAGGACTGGTGAGGCCGGCGGTAGTTGTAAAACTCTAGATACCGAGATATCCCTTGCCTGGCTTCACGGGGACTTTCATATTCGTTGAGATAAACTTCTTCGTATTTGAGACTGCGCCAGAGGCGTTCGGTGAAAATGTTGTCGGTAGCCTGGCCTCTCCCGTCCATGCTAATCCTTATACCTGCTCCTTCTAGGAGCTTTATGTAGTCCGGGTCGGTAAACTGAGCTCCCTGATCGCTATTCATTATCTCCGGCTTGGCTTTAGCAATGGCTTCTTTTACCGCCACTAATACAAAGGCTGTCTCTAAACACTGGTCCAGGGCCCAGCTTACCACAAAGCGGGAGTACCAGTCCATGATGGCCACCAGGTACATCCATCCCCGAACTAGCCGGATGTAGGTGATGTCTATACCCCAGACTTGATTGGGGTAAGTAATAGAAAGGCTCCGCAGCAAGTAGGGATATACTCGACGCTCGTGGACGCGGCGGGAATCAAGAGCAACCCGGGCGTCTTCATCCTCTGCTTCTCCTACTACGACTTCCACGCGCTGCTGGACATAGGCCCGGAGGGGGGTACGTACATATATTCTTCCAGTGAGGCCTTCAACGAAGAGATGTTGCTGGATCACCGCAAGGTAGAGAACTGGATAAACTTGTTCGGCTTCAAGCTCTACGGCAACCTGGGGGAAAACCGCGAGAAGTCGGGCTTTCACGCCAGCGGCCACATTCATGGGCCCGGGATAGAAGAATTGGTGGAGACAATAAGGCCGGAGGTGCTGGTACCAATACATACTGAAAGCCGGGAGTTCTTCCGAAGGTTTGAAGGTTCTTGCACGGTAGTATATCCGGAAAAAGGAGTAGCCCTATATACCTGTATTGACCCGAGTGGTTTTTACCGATATTCTGAATTTCAGAGGTGGTCATTATACAGAGATTTGAGCCAGTACGAGTAGGAAAACGGGGCACCATTACGATTCCCGCGGCACTCCGGCAACAGTATCGCCTGGAGGAAGGAAGTATTCTGGTATTTGAGCCCCGGGAAGAAGGGATACTCCTTAGACCGGCCTGTGTTTATCCGCTGGAAATATATACTCCAGAGCGCAAAGCGGAGTTCCTTTTAAATAACGCCGTTACCCCGGAAGACTATGCCTGGGCGGTAGAGGAAGTGCGTAAGATTTGATCCGAAGACAATACCTCACGGTCCACCGTCCGGGGTTTCGGATGGATCGACTGAGCCTCCCCATGGTTAACGGACCTGTTGCCAAACCTGCTGTAACTAAAGCACTAGAACCAGCGACGGGCCACCCCGCGATAACTGTACAATTTCTTTCCTCTTCTTTTCCACCGCCTTGGCCAGTTGCCTAATGTTGTGCACCGCCAGGTTTTTTAAATAACCGTTAAAACCGGCAGCACAAAAACCTTAAAGCCCTTACCGTCAAGCCGTAAGGAAAATTTCTTAAGCTCTTCTAAGATTCTTTCTTGATCATCATCGCTGATTACCACAGCTACGGCACAGTTGAACCCCGGCCATACCGGATCATCCAGCTTGGGCTCACTGTTTTTCCCTTTGCCCAGTACCCTATCCCATTTGGTAAAGCCGGTAACCCCCAGCGAATTGAGCATCTCCATTACGTCCTCGTCAAAATCCACATCATAAGTGATAAAAAGGAGCTTCATTACCGCACCCCTCAGAAAACATAACTTGGCAAAAACCGCAGATCCTCATGTGTAAATCGTCAGGAGAGCTTCACGCCTTCCTTCTGAATGCCGGCCACCTTGCGGAGTTTTCTCTCCTCAAACAGGCTGTAAACCGTCGGGATTAGCACCAGGGTGACCAAGGTGGACACGGACAGCCCTCCCAACATGGTGATTCCTAGCGGGTTCCATATTTCCGCACCCACACCTCTGGAAATGGCCAGAGGCAGCATGCCGAAAAACATGGCGGCGGTAGTCATCAGAATTGGCCTTAACCTGTTGCGTCCGGCATTGACTATCGCCTCCCGTAAAGGCTGACCTCTATTTTGCAACAGGTGGGTGTAGTCAAGCAAGACAATGGCATTTCTGACTACAATTCCTGTCAGCATGATTATGCCCATGTAAGAAATTAAGCTTAGGGTTGTACCAGTTAAATAAAATGCGTAGAATACACCCGTTAAAGCAAAGGGCACAGAGAACATTATGATCAGGGGATCCCTGAAATTGCCGTACAGCGAGGCCATAACCATGTAAACAAGAACAATTCCGAGGACCAATACCAGGCTAAGATCTTTAAATGCTTTTTGTTGTTCTTCAATTTCTCCGCCAAAGCTAATTGAAACACCGGGCGGTACATCCATATTTTTAATGGCCTTTTTAATGTCGGCGGTAATTTCTCCCAGGGAACGGCCGTACCTGTCTGCCTCTACTTTCACGATTCGCTGGCGGTTTTTCCTTTCAATTTCTACAGGTCCCTCGCCACTTTTTATTTCGGCGATATTTTTCAATTTAATCATTCTGCCGTCGGGAGTAAAGATCGGCACTTCTGGCAAATTCTCCAGCTTGTTTTTGTCCTCCTCCCTCAGGCGGATGAAAATATCAAAGCTATCGCCCGCATCGCGGAACTCGGTAGAGGCATCCCCGTAGAAATAGTTACGAACCGTACCTGCAATCATGGCAATGTTAAGACCAAAAGAGGCTGCTTTTTGGCGATCCACCTCTATCCAAAGCTCCGGTCGGGGATCTTTTTGGCTAAGGGAAACATCGGTCGTGCCGGGGACTTCCTTAACAATCCTTTTCACCTGTTCGGCCACTTCGAGGTTGGTCTTCAAGTCGGGGCCCGCAATTTCAACGACAATCGGCTTTCCGCCGCCCATCATGAGTGAGGAAATTTGGCTCGTGGCAGTAACCTTCATCCGGCTTATGCCTGGTATTCTTTCCAGCTGTTCTCTTAACTTGCCGGCTATATCCTTCGCGCTGCGTTCCCTCTTATCTCTGTCTACCAGCTTAAAACCAATCATTCCCACGTTGGATCCTTCGTCCATGCCCAGAGCCGCACCAAATCCTTCTTCGCTCTGCCCGCAAAAGGCGTAAGAGTGCCTCAATTCCTCCGGTTTTACTATTTCACCAATGGTTTGCAGCATTTTTTCAATAACCTTGGTTGTTTCTTCTATCCTTGTTCCTTCCGGCAGGCGAAATTCGATGTTGACATCCCCGGAATCCATATCCGGTACAAAACTGCTTCCCATAAAAGGTACCAGAGCGAGGCTGCTGGCAAAAATCAAAACGGACACGATAATAACGGCCTTTTTGTGGGACAGGGCCCAGGCAAGTATGCGGCCGTAGAGGGCTTCGATAAAAACAAGATATTTCTCTGTAGTTGTGTAAAATTTGCTCCAGAAGCTCTCTTTTTCCGCGGATTCCTTATTACTGCTGGTTCCCAGCCACCTTGAGGCCAGCATAGGCGTCATAGAGAGGGAAGTAAAAAGGGAAGCCAGCATGGTCACCACAATAACAAACCCTAGTTCTTTAAAAAGCGCCCCCGTAATTCCCCTCACAAACATTAGCGGGACAAAAACCACCACTATTGTCAGGGTGGCAGCCGTCATAGCCGTGCCCACTTCGCTAGCACCAAAAATAGCGCTGGTTTTCGGCCGGCCGCCGTGCTCAAGGTGCCGGGTGATGTTCTCCAGCACTACAATAGCGTCATCTACCACCATGCCGGTTACAATCGCAAGCGACATCAGAGAAACCACGTTTAAAGTGTAACCAAAGAAATAGAGAAAGATAAAAGCAATAATCAGCGAGAAGGGGATGGATAGAGCTATGATTATAGCCGCTCTGACCCTTCTCAAAAAGAGAATAGTAACAATAATTACAAGAAGGGCGCTCCTTAATAACTCATGCTGCAAAGTTTTAATGGATTGTAAAATAGTTTCGGAACTGTCCATAACGGTGTTAATTTTAACATCGGTGGGCAGGTCTTTTTCTATTTCTTTAAGTTTATCCTTGACATCCTGAACAACTTTTACGGTATTTTTACCGGTCTGCTTTTGTAAAATAAGAACTATGGCTTTTTTCCCGTCCCCCCAGCCGTTTACAGTTTGCTCTTTGTAGGCATCTTCAACTTCGGCTACGTCTTTGAGGTAAACAGGTTTGCCGTTAAAATAGCCGACCACCGTATTTTTTATTTCTTCTATGTCCTTGTACCTGGCCGGAATACGGACAAAATATTCCTGCGTACCGGATTTTATACTGCCGGCAGGAAGGTTTAAATTCTCTGCTGCTAGAACCTGTTTAACCTGCATTAAATTCAGGTGGTAACCGTTTATTTTTTGAAGATCGAAATGAACATTTATTTGCCTCTTCATACCCCCGTACAGCTGAACGGCACCAACTCCCGGAACGCGCTTCAATTCATCGGCAATTTTTTTCTCCGTCAAATAATAGAGTCTCGGCCAGCTGGTATCTCCGGTGACGGTCATTACCAGGACGGGGATGCTGGCGCTGCTGAACTTAAAAATTATAGGTTCTTCTGCCTCGTCCGGCAGTTTCTTTTTGGCCAGTTCCAGCTTGTCCCGGATGTCGTTGGTAGCCTCTTCGAGATCCGTACCCCATTCGAATTTACAGGATACCAGGGAGAGATTATCTAGGGACTTAGAGGTAAGCGTATCTAAGTTGTTTACCATGGTGAGCTGATCTTCGATATGCTTGGTAATTTCTGTTTCCACGTCGGAAGCGCTCGCTCCCGGCCAGACGGTCAGGACACTTACCACCGGCATTTCGATGTCCGGAAGCAGATCAATGGGAAGCCTGGTTAGAGAAAGTACTCCCAAAATAATTACGGCCAGGAAAAGCATTAAGGTGGCCACCGGCTGTTTAACGGAAAACTCAGGAAGCCTCACTGCCCCGTAACACCTCTTTCCTCTATAGAAACCTGCGCACCGTCGTGAAGCCGGTTCTGCCCTCTGATAACAACCAGCTCTTTTTCAGCTAAGCCCTCGGTTATCTCGGTAAAATCCCCCTGAGTGATGCCCGTTTTTACGTTTTTTAAAATTGCTTTGTTATCTTCAACGACATATACGTAGTAGCTTCCCGTGCCCGGCATTTTATTAAGGGCTTCAGTGGGAACTGCCAGGGCTTCCCGTTCGCCCAAATATAACTTAATACGGGCAAACATACCGGATCGAAGCTCATACTTCTCATTGGGAATGCGTATTTCAATTTCGGCCGTCCGGGTGGCCGGGTCAATAGTCGGGCTGATAACCGAGACCACGCCTTCAAAAACCTTCCCGGGGAAAGCATCTACGGTTATTTCTGCTTTCATCCCCTTTTTGAGTTGGGGAAAATCCTTTTCCGTTACACTGCAGACGATTTTTAGCTCATCTTCCCGGGAGATACGAACAATCGGTTTGCTGTTGCTGGCCATGTCTCCCTGCTCCACGTAGCGGGCAGCAATAAATCCCGAGATGGGCGCGTATATCTTATGTTCGTCATAAACTATCTGTAATTGTTTTAAAGCTGCCTTCGCCCTCTCGACCTGGGTTATCGCCAAATTCTTTGCTTCTAAAGCCGCTTTATACTGCGCCTCGGCAGCTTTGGATTGAGCCTCAGCAGCACTGTACTGGGCTTCGGCAACTTCATGTTGGGAGTTGATCCGATCAAGTTCCTGTTCCGGCACAGCACCTGCCTGGTAAAGACTTTCTACGCGGAGCCGTTCTTTTTTGATCAACTCCAAGTTTGCTTTGCTTGTTTTAAGGTTTGCCTTGCTCGATTCAAAGTTGGCGCTGGCTGCCTGAAGGTTTGCCTCACTTTGCTTTACCCCGGCCTCAGCTGCGGCCAGGCCTGCCGTTGCCTCTTCAAGCTGGGCTTTGATAGCTTTATCTTCCAGAACAGCTATCAGGTCTCCGCTTTTAACGTAATCGCCGGTTTCGAAAAATATTTTCTCGATGATTTTCCCCCCAATCTTGGGGTAAACGTCTATCACGGCTGCCGGTTTGATCTCTCCTGTTAGTTCCAGAACCCACTGCAGGTTCATTAGCCTCGCTTCGGCCACCTGTACAGGTATCGTTTCTGTTTTTTCGGCAGTATCCTCTTCTTTGGCACTATGCCGAACGTAATTGAAGGTAGCAAACCCAATAAGCAAAATTAAGACAAAAGCGATAGCGATGATGATACCTGTTTTGCTTCTGAGAGCTAACTTCTTTTCCACCCCAGGATAACCTCCTTCCCAGCCCGGCACAAAGTCACTCCGACACCTTCGCGTAAGAAAATTTGCTTCCTATTCTGGTTAAACTCTCTGTCGATGTCCAGGTGGTCTCCTTGCTGGCCCCGCTCCTTAGCATAATAGGTCTGTCAGAAAGCAAAACGATTGCCATCGCTTGGGACAGTGCACCGCTCAGGTAGTCCTACCAAAAACTTAACCTGCAAGCCGGAACGGGAGGTACGCGTGAAAAAAGAATGCGGGTAAGTTGATTATTTTGGCAAGAGGGATATTCGTTCAAGAAATATTTTCTCTGTCAGATCGGCAATCGTACTAATCGGAAATTTGTCTGGGTTTTCCATCCACTCAAAAAGAAAAGCGTTGCTTATACTCTCAAGGGCCAAAGCCAGGTAATACGGGTCAAACGCCTGGAAAATCTTCTTTTGAATACCCTTGTCAAAAACAGTGGCCAGCTTTCGAATCATCTGGTCATAGAAACTGCGCAGCTCAGTGTCCAATGCCCTCTTGACATTAATTCTCACGCCGCCACCCACCTCTGCAAAGTAAAGTTGTATAGCCGAGATGTTTTCCATAAAAAGTTTACATTTCGTTTCCAAATATTTCTTTATAGTGATATACTCATTCACCTTCTCTTCTAGCACTTCCGATAAAGTAGAACAGATTAGGATAGCCGTCTGCATTAAAACCTCTCTATACAGTTCTTCTTTACTTTTAAAGAACTTGTAAATGGTACCTACGGCAAATTCCGCCCGTGCGGCTATTTCTTGCATGGAAACGTTATGATACCCCTTTTGGGAGAATAATTCCAAAGCGGCTTGTAGAATTTCCGTGCGGCGCTGTAGTTGTTCCCTTTCTTTTCTGGATAATTTATCCTTTTTCATTTTGTCCCCCAAGTGAAGTGTATGGGTCAAATCCAAAATATGGTGTAAAATCTCCTAGTTTCCTATTAATACCACTTTGAGTGCTTTATTAACTTGTTCGGCTCTTCTCCTTAGCTTTTCTCACTTTATCCGTTAGTGCGACTTCAACTTGACTCAGGAGGCGTTTTGCACCAAAATCTGGATTTGACCACTGTATGAATTTGGCATCATAAAATGAACCCAAATTCACTATATAAGCACGTAATCTTCTTGTCAAGTCCCGAGGTGGAGAGCTTGAATACTGTGCTATGCAAAAATTTCATTATGTAAAAAACGATGGGTTTGGAACTTACGGTAAAATCTGCGATTCTCTTACTGTTTTAGAGCAAGATGACCAATATGTGGAAGACAAGCAGACCTTATCCGAAGGCTGATTAAGAGGGCTTTTAAGCTCTTTTCAGTACGTTGTTGAGATAAGTAAAACAGGCCAAGTCAAAGTCCGGTCCTTCATCGTTCTAAAGCATCTTGGTGCGCGGAGGTCTTTTCTCGCTCTATCCAGCCATTTGAGGACTTCCTGTTCTCTCTTCCTACTGTTCATAAAATACCTTCGCTTCTTCGAGTGCATAGTGGTAAACTAAGGTGGACCCCTTTGTCAAGACACGATTTTTAAAATTTTAAGCGTGGAAGGATAAACCTAATATGGTGAATAGTGGTGTGGGATAGTTTATGAGTCAATTTTTTAGATTCCAGATTTGGCATAATATGTCTTAGCCCTTTCCATACTAGACTTCTGCCGGCGTCCTGTATTTTAAGGATTGGTGAGGCCGGCGGTAGTTGTAAAACTCTAGATACCGAGATATCCCTTGCCTGGCTTCACGGGGACTTTCATATTCGTTGAGATAAACTTCTTCGTATTTGAGACTGCGCCAGAGGCGTTCGGTGAAAATGTTGTCGGTAGCCTGGCCTCTCCCGTCCATGCTAATCCTTATACCTGCTCCTTCTAGGAGCTTTATGTAGTCCGGGTCGGTAAACTGAGCTCCCTGATCGCTATTCATTATCTCCGGCTTGGCTTTAGCAATGGCTTCTTTTACCGCCACTA
>NZ_JAKKUR010000084.1 GCF_021890735.1 Thermanaeromonas sp. | reverse complement strand
AAAAAAAGGGCCCTAGCCATCTGGCAATTTCTATTAGAGCAGCCCTTAGGCCTGTTAGATGTCAAACCGAGGTTCTACTTTGAAATAGTAGGGGACTTATTAGATGATGAAATGCTAGACTTCCTTAAAAATGTCCCTCCAGATCTTTTCCAATTCGAGATCGGGGTCCAGACCATCCACGAGGAAGTTAACCTGCACTGCCAGCGCCGCCAGAACTGGGAAAAGCTGGCCCGAAATATAAAGAAACTCCGTTCTATGGGCAACATCCGCCTGCACCTGGACCTCATCGCCGGACTGCCGAAGGAAACCTACTCTTCCTTCGCCCAAAGCTTCGATGCCGTCTACAGCTTAAGACCCCATGAAATCCAACTGGGTTTTCTTAAGCTTTTAAAGGGGACACCTTTACGTGAGCAAGCTTCTAAGTATGGCTATATCTTCTCGGACGAGCCTCCTTACGAGGTCCTGGCCAGCGGCTCTATGTCCTATGCTGAGCTTCTGCGCCTCCACCGTATAGCTGATCTTTTAGAAAGATACTGGAACTCCCATATAGCTGACCACGCCCTGCTTTATTTGGAGAAAGCCTTTCCTGCTCCTTTCACCCTTTTTGAGGTCCTGGCTTCCTGGTGGGAAGAAAAAGATTTTCACCGCAGGGCCCCCGGCCGACAGGACCTGTATAACAATCTTGCCCAGTTTGCGGCTACCTTTCGCGACAAGATAGATTTGAACCTCTTTTATCACCTGCTCAAATTCGATCTATGCTTGCACGATCGCAGCCGGCGTTGGCCTTCGTGGGCTCCGGCTTCGCCCTTGACAGAAAAAGAAAGGGCTTTCTGGATGGACCGCCTAAGCGACCGGGCCTTCCGGCAGGAATACTTACCGGAGCTTGCGGAGTTAGACTCCTCTACCTTACGCCGTCACGGATACCTTGAGCTCTTCCTCTGCCATCCGGAAAAGCCCTTAGAAAGGCAGCCTACCCTTGTATATTTTTACTACGGTCCCCCCGGAACCCAAGCCAAGGCCAGGGTGTATTATCTTTCAAGGCCTTCAAGACTTAAATAGCTTCAGCTTTATTCCCTGTTGCTCGCCGTTTTAGGCTCCCCCGTAGGGGTGAAATACTTGCGCGCAAAGGCCAGAGCCACATTGACTAAGCCGATCATTACCGGCACTTCGATTAAGGGGCCGATGACTGCGGCAAAGGCTTGGCCGGAGTCGATGCCGAATACGGCCACTGCCACGGCTATGGCCAGCTCAAAGTTGTTGCTGGCGGCGGTAAAGGAGAGGGTAGTGGTCTGGGCGTAATTTACTCCCAGGCGCATGCTCAAGAAAAAGGATATCAAGAACATCACTACAAAGTAGGCGATAAGGGGTATAGCTACCCGCATGACGTCCAGGGGCAGGCTAACAATATAATTGCCCTTTAAGGAGAACATGACCACAATGGTGAAAAGCAAAGCTATTAAAGCCAAGGGGCTTACTTTAGGCACAAAAACTTTTTCGTACCACTCTTTGCCCTTAGCAGGTAAAAGTATCCTCCGGGTAAGAAAGCCGGCCACAAAGGGAATGCCCAGGTAGATGGCTACACTGGTGGCTACTTCTCCGATGGACACCTGCACCCGCATACCCTTAAGCCCTATGAGGGTAGGCAATACGGTAATGAAGATATAAGCATATATAGAGTAAAACACGACCTGGAAGATGGAATTGAGGGCCACGAGAGCCGCCGCATATTCACTGTCGCCATTGGCCAGGCTGTTCCATACAATGACCATGGCGATGCAGCGGGCAAGGCCTATAAGTATTAGCCCTACCATATACTCAGGATAGTTCCGGAGAAAGATTATGGCCAGGATGAACATCAGAATAGGGCCGATTACCCAGTTTTGGATGAGGGAGAGGGCTAACACCTTGGAGTTCTTAAAAACTTTGCCCATCTCCTCATATTTTACTTTGGCTAAGGGAGGGTACATCATAACAATCAGGCCTATGGCTATGGGGATGGAAGTGGTTCCAATAGAAAGCTTATCCAGGGCCGTAGCCACCCCCGGCACAAAATAACCCAAGCCTACACCGAAAGCCATGGCCAGGAAAATCCATAGAGTAAGGAAGCGGTCCAGCAAGGAAAGGCGTGCTGCAGCTTGGCCGTTGGGCATAACCGGTTTTGACCTCCCTTTCTAGGTTACTATTTTGGCTGCTGGTGCTTTTCTAGATAGCACGCTGCTTTTCATATATTGCTTTTTCACTCGGATTATAGTTAGTTTCTTATTTTTGTCTTCTTACCGGCCGGCAATTAACTTTGGGGTTTTGCTTTAGCTTTTCAACTTGGAGCTTTTCCTGTTCCAACCCCTTTTTGTCCTGTAAAGGAGAAAACAGATAGGAGGAAAAATCTTGCAGAAACCTCTCCAGGAACTCCCTTCTCAAGGAATAAAATACCCACTGGCCTATCTTTTCTTCCTCCACCAGGCCGGCCTCTTTAAGAACACGCAGATGCTGGGAGATAGCCGGCTGAGAAACATTAAAAATTTCCTCCAGCTCGCATACACAGAACTCCTGCTCGGCCAAAAGGGCGACGATTTTTAAGCGCAGGCTTTGGCCCAGGGCCTTAAATATTTTTTCAGCTTCTTTTATTTCCAAGCATTGGTTCACCTCCTGAACCAGTTTGTTCTGTTTGTAGCAATTATATAAACGTTTGCTTATATAATATTATACCTTTGAATTCGTGTCAATAAATCAATAAATTGTAGGAGGTTGCGTTTGGGGCCACAAAAAGGTTGACACCCGAGGGCGTTTGTTTTAAAATTTATATTGCAATATAGCAATATACTAATATAAAAGACCAATTCTACCGCATTACCTGTATTTCACCGTATTTCAAATTACACCGCTTAAGGAGAGTGAAAGAGTGGAACGGCTAATCGAATATCTCAAAGTCCTGGCAGATCCCACGCGCATGAAAATAATTAAGTTCCTTTTAGAGCGCGATATGTACGTTTGTGAACTGGTGGCGGTAATGAATATCGCCCAACCCACTGTATCCCAGCATCTAAGGAGATTAAAAGCGGTGGGCCTGGCGGAGGAAAAAAAGGAAGGCCAGCGCGTCCGTTACCGGGTGAATAAGGAGGTGCTGGCTGAATGCCAGAGGGAACTAGAGATATTTTGGGTTACTCCCATCAAAGATATCCCCCAAATGAAAGAAGAATGGGAGCGCTATGAAGCTTTTGTGGCCAGTGGGAAAGTACTGAGTTCTTGTCCACCGCCTCAAGATACCCATAACGACTTAGCTTAGTTCAAATTTGGTACAGCTTTTTTAAAGCTAATTTAAAAGGAGATGTTCTTCCTATGAGCAAGCAAACTAAGCTGCTCTTAATTTTAGCCGTATTTCTAGCAGCCTACTTTCTCCCCTTCCACCATCCCAGGATGCAGAGCGCTATCCTGGAAGCTTTTTACATGCTGCAAGAATACGCTAGGGAGCACGTGCTGTTCTGCCTGGTACCCGCCCTCTTTATCGCGGGAGCTATAAGCAATTTCCTTTCCTCCCAGGCCGTAATGAAATACCTGGGGCCGGACAGCCCCAAGGTGACGGCTTATGGAGTAGGGGCGGTTTCCGGGGCCATACTGGCTGTTTGCTCCTGCACTGTACTGCCTTTATTTATGGGCATTTATAAACGGGGAGCGGGCTTAGGACCGGCCATAGCCTTTCTCTATTCGGGCCCTGCGATAAACGTCTTGGCCATTATCCTTTCGGCCCGGGTCCTGGGCTGGCAAATAGGGCTGGCCAGGGCTATTGGCGCGGTCCTGTTTTCGGTAGTTATAGGCCTTATTATGGCCCTGCTCTTTAGAGGAGAAGAGCAGGAGAGGGCCAAAGGATTGCTCATGCCTGAAGGTGAAGGCGAACCAAGGCGGACTTTAGGCCAGACTACTCTGTATTTTCTCGTTTTGGTTCTGATACTCGTCTTTGCCGCTTGGGGCAAGCCTGCGGAGAAGGCAGGTTTATGGTATGCGGTCTACAGCATTAAGTGGTATCTCGTGATAGGCCTGCTCGTAGCCCTGGCCCTGATTTTAAAGGCCTGGTTTACCCGGGAAGAATTATCTGCCTGGGTGGATTCTACGTGGGATTTCAGTATTAAGATCTTACCCCTTCTTTTCGGAGGGGTACTGGTGGCCGGATTCCTTATGGGCAGACCCGGCGTGGATACAGGGATAATCCCGGCTAAGTATATATCCATGGTCGTAGGAGGGAATGGGCTTCTAGCCAATTTCACGGCTTCTATCGTCGGAGCTTTTATGTACTTTGCCACTCTGACGGAAGTACCCATTGTACAGGGGCTTCTGGGCTCCGGCATGGGCCAGGGACCTGCTCTAGCCCTGCTTCTTGCAGGGCCGGCTTTAAGTTTACCCAATATGTTGGTCATCAACAGCGTCCTGGGCTTTAAGAAAACCTTTACCTATGTTTCCCTGGTAGTCATAATGGCCACTTTAACTGGAATGATTTTCGGAGCGCTGGTCGGCTAAGATAACAAAAGGAACAAAATTTAACTTGAGGCTACCAGAGAAATGTTTTAAATTTAACTTTAAAGGGAAAGGAGAGACGGAACAGTGGAAATCAAAGTCTTAGGTCCGGGCTGCGCCCGGTGTAAGGCGCTGGAGAGTAACGTCATGAACGCTCTGGCCGAAATGGGTGTTGCGGCTGACGTGGAAAAGGTAACCGACATCAACAAGATCACTGATTACGGGGTCATTATGACACCCGGGCTGGTCATCAACGGCAAAGTGAAAGTCTTCGGCCGCGTGCCTGACAAAGAGGAGATTAAGAAATGGATTAACGAGGAGTTGAACCAATAAAGGGGAGAGGAGCGTATGGCGGAGAAGTGCACCTGCGACCCGGCAGAAGTTATGATCTTCCCTTGCGCCGGGGGTTCGAATGTAGGGCAAATAGCTAACCAGGCGGCGGTGAAGCTGGACCAAGAAGGGATAGGCAAGCTCTTTTGCCTGGCCGGCCTGGGGGGCCATGTGCAGAGCATTGTGGAATCCACCAAAGTGGCCAAGAGGATCGTAGTTATTGACGGCTGTCCCATAGCTTGCGCTAAAGCGGCAGTAGAACATGCTGGCTTTCCGGTGACCGACTATGTTATGGTGACACAATTGGGAGTTAAAAAACACCACGATTTTGTCTGGACGGATGAAGAAGTCGAGCACGTGGTAAAAGCGGTGAAGGAATCCCTGGGGTATTAGTTTTAACGCCACGGGCAAGTACCTTTTGCCCGTGGCTTTCTTAAAAGAAGGGAAAGGGGTTATTTAATGGGTATCTATCTGGACAATGCCGCCACTTCTTTCCCTAAACCTGAGAGAGTATATAAGGCCATGGATGATTATCTGCGCGATATAGGGGTTAGTGCCGGGAGGGGAGCCTATAAGCTGGCTCTGGAGGCTGATAGAATTGTATATGAGGCCCGCTCTCATTTAGGCCGCCTGTTCAACATAAAAGATGTTAGCCGCATAGTGTTTACCTTTAACGTTACTGAAGCTTTGAACCTGGCGATAAAGGGGCTGCTTAGGGAAGGAGACCATGTTATAACCACCTCCCTGGAGCACAATGCTGTCTGGCGGCCTTTGAAAAGGCTTGAGCGGGAAAGAGGAATTAAAATAACTGCCCTTCCTTGTCCTCAAGGTGGCCCTTTTCAATTGCGCGATTTAGAAGAGTCTATCCGGCCAGAGACCAGGATGATAGTCATGCTCCACGCTTCCAATGTTACCGGCGCTTTGATGCCGGTGGAGGAAGTAGGGAAAATAGCGCGCAAGAAGGGTATACCTTTTCTGGTGGATGCTGCCCAGACGGCAGGGGCCTACCCTATTGATGTGGAGGCTATGAATATCGATCTTCTGGCCTTTACCGGCCATAAAGGACTTATGGGCCCTCAAGGTACGGGCGGTTTATATATCAGGGAAGGGTTTGAGCCTGAGCCACTTATCGAGGGAGGGACGGGAAGTGAATCGGCCTTGGAAGAGCAGCCCCGGGTTTTGCCCGACCGCTATGAGGCGGGCACCCAGAATGTGGCGGGGCTAGCGGGCCTTAAGGCAGCGGTAGAATTTTTACTGGAGACCGGCGTGGAAAACATACGGAAAAAAGAGCTAGAGCTTCTTGAACACCTGCAGGAAGGCTTAAAAAGAATACCCGGCTTAGAAATTTACGGCCCTCATGAGGTCACCTCCAAGGTCGGCGTGGTGTCCTTCAATTTATCTTCCGTAAGCGCCGGGGAAGTAGCTTATGTGCTAGACGAGGTTTATGGAATCATGGTAAGATCTGGACTTCACTGCGCTCCTTGCGCTCACCGCAGTATAGGTACTTTAGAGCGGGGGACAGTGCGGGTAAGCCTGGGTTATTTTAACACCCGTGACGATATTGATGCCCTTCTGGCAGCTCTAAGGGATATTACCGGGCGTTTAAAAGGGTGATAGTTTAATGGGCAAAGTATTTATAGTGTTGGATGAAGAAGAGCAAATGAAACTGGAGAGGATATGCCTCGATAAAGAGAGGGAAGAGGCCTTAGAATTTATTTTAAAGCACGTGGCTCCAAAGCTAAAAAAGCCGGTGCCCTGTCTGGCGGGGTAGCTGATGCGGCCCGAGAGGTGAAACTATGTACTTACAAGATATACGTATAACCTACATGGAGCCCTGCCCGGCTGACCCGGAGAAGATACGCCTAAAAGCACGCTTCTCCCGCGATATCCGCGAATTAATGCCCTATCTTAAGCGGTTATTCTCCATGCTATTTATAATCCTGAGAGTCATACACTAACCTTTACTAAGGAATCTCGCCTGCTTACCGTCTATCCCCAAGAGATGACTATAGCTAAAGCGCTTAATACTACCGATACGTTTAAGACTAGACTCTGGATTGGTTTAAAGATTTAGTTAACGACACTTATGCCCGCCGGGACCAAATTGAACCCCTTTACATCCGCCGACAGCGCCCTACAGCCCTGGAGATATACAAGTACCTGCCCGGAAAAAACTGTAAGCAATGCGGTGAGCCCACTTGCCTGGCTGTAGCACAATTAGGGAGCCAGCCCGGATAAAAAAATAAGCCCCGGACCAGCCGCTTAAGCGAAAAGCCTGGCCATCCAGGGCTCTGTGTACGACTTTATTCTGTATGCGATAATTGCCAACCCATATTACTTAAGCATCTCTAAAAAAGCTTCTATACGGGTCTTGAGTTGCCCCACATCCTCTTCGCTGTAATCGCTCTCCAAAGTGAGCACCGGTATACCTCTTTCCTTCAAGGCCTTTTCCACCCGCCTGGCTTCTAAAGCATAGGTCTGGCAGAACTGCAAGGTATAGTAAATAACCCCATCGGCCTGCCATTCTTGAGCTAAGTTTAGAATATTTTCCACCCGGTTAAAATTGGGAGTAAAGCAGGCGCAGTTAATATCTAAAATGCGCCGGGCCAGTGCTTTAATCTGGTCCCTCAAGGTCCCTTCCTCTTCTACACGTCCGGCAAAATAGCGGGTACCGGTGCAGGTCTCCTCGGC
>NZ_JAKKUR010000017.1 GCF_021890735.1 Thermanaeromonas sp. | reverse complement strand
GTTATATGCTTCTGTCCAGGAGAACCGGCCCTCCTCTAAGGTGGGGTACAAGGACGTTTAGCATTTGTCGCACGTAGGCTAAAGATTGGCTAACGAGAAATTTATTTGTCTCATTAATCTCCTTTATTTCCGTCACCACCTGCTCTAGCTTGCCTAATAACCCGGTCAAATTTTCTCCACCGACCCCTATCCTCACTAGCTCTCTTAAGCTTGTCTCTGGAGGAACCCCAGCCTTAAGGGCTACTTCACGATGAAGGGCCTCCCGTTCCTTTTCCAGTTCAGCAAGCTCCCGGGCCATCTTTTCCTGGGCTGCTAAAGTCTGCTTTAGCCCTTCTAGATCATCCTCTAGTAAGCACCTTTGCTCTTTAAGCCCTTGTTCCCGGAGCTTAAACAAAAGTTCTAATTCCCGGCTCAGAACATCTATTAACCCTTGTTCTATATTCTTTCTTCCTTCCTTACGCTGGGCCATGTTGTTTAAAGTCATAGCTTTAAAATTTGTCCCCTCAACTTTATAGTTTAAGCTTAAGAAGCACCAGGCCACTTAAAGGAGCAGAAGCCAGACAATACCTAGGGTCTCGTCCGGGGCGCAATGGCGGGTGGTAGTCTTATAATTTAAGTTCTCGTAAAATACTATCTGCCAGGTCGTCTAAGGATACATTATAAGTACCTAAACTAATGCGCTCCCTTAACTCCTTAACCTTAGCCTCACGAACATCAGGAAGCTCTGCGCTCTGTTGGAGAAGCTCCCTTAAAAAACGGGCAGCAGAAGAAATATCAGCACGATCCAGGGTCTCTTGCTTCCCGTGTTCACTTTTTTTAACCTGGCGGATATAGGTATTAACTAAGGGGGTCAAATTTAGAGGCCCTTGACCTTGTATTTTCATCTCTTTCGCCCCCTAGAAATATCTTAAACCAACATTCGTAAGTGATTATCGGTAGCCAACGAAAAAACTTAAGCACCGTAGCCCAAGTTCTCCCACTGAATTCTTGGTGCTGGCAATCCTCTACCGTTGACCCCGCTTCTAACCAAATCGTGCCAACAAACCGAACTGCAGAGCATAAAAGTTTGGTTGCGGGATTAAGGTATTTCCCCTAATCCCACCAGTTCCACTATAGCCTGGGGTATTTCCTCGAGGGGTAAAACCCTATCCACTACCCCAGCTTCTACAGCAGCCCGGGGCATACCGTAAACCACAGAGGTAGCTTCATCCTGAGCTAGAACAAATCCTCCAGCCGCTTTAAGGGCCTTAAGTCCCCGTACACCGTCCTGCCCCATACCAGTGAGAACCACTGCCAGGCAGCGGGAGCCATAAATAGGGGTTAAGGTGAAAAGAAGGGCATCGAAAGAGGGGTGGAAAGGTGTAGGGAGGGGGCTTTCGGAAGTTAAGAGGACACGGGGCTGGCCCTGCCGCATCTCTACTAACATCTGCTGGCCCGCAGGAGCCAAAAGCACAAGCCCAGGCCGGATGACCTCCCCACCTTCAGCCTCTTTTACCTCTAAAGAGGAAACTTCATTTAGCCTCTTGGCCAAGAATCCTGTGAAGCCAGAAGGCATATGCTGTACAATAAGTACACCGGCCGCAAGATTACGCGGCAGACGGCTTAAGATAACTTGTAAGGCCGCCGGTCCGCCAGTGGAAGTGCCTATGGCCACCACTTCCACTTTCCGCTCCCGGGGGCGTCCCCCTTTCCCATGTTCACCTACATTGGCGTAGCGCCCCTCTTGGGCCGAAGGATTCACCGGGAACTGACTAGCTGGCAAGGGCGCCCTGGGCCTCCGTTTCCAAGAGGCTTAAGAGGCTGTGCACATCGAGGATAAGGGCTACACGCCCGTCACCCATGATGGTGGCTCCCGCGATACCAGGTATCTTGCCTATGTAATTGCCTAGGGATTTAATTACTATCTCCTGCTCCCCTATCAAAGTGTCCACTATAAATCCGACTCTCTTTTCCGCTAGGCCTACAATGACCACAGCGGCCTTGTTACCAGTAAAAGAACAGTCTCTCTTTATGCCCAAAGCCTTAGCCAGGTGCATTAGGGGTAAGACTTGTCCCCTGACTACAACTACCTCCTGCTGCTGGACCCGTCTTACCTGATGGGGCTCTACCTCTATTATCTCTACCACATTAGCTAACGGAAGAGCATAAACCTGTTCTCCCAAAGTTACCAGCAGAGAGCGGTTAATGGCTAGAGTCAAAGGCAGCTTAATGGTGAAGCAAGTGCCGGCACCGGGAGTGGTCTTAATATCTATACTCCCGTTTATTTTTTCTAAGTGCGCCTTTACAATGTCCATGCCCACGCCGCGACCGGATACATCCGTTACCCTTTCCGAAGTAGAAAAGCCGGGAAGAAAAATAAGATCCAGCGCTTCACGCTTGGAGAGCCTTGCTGCAACCTCAGGAGTTATGATCCCCCGTTCTACGGCCCTTTGTTTAAGAACTTCTGGATCCATGCCCCGGCCATCATCCTGAACGGTGATAACGATTTGGTTTTCCTGATGGAAGGCCTTAAGTATAATGGTACCATGACGTGGCTTACCCAACCTCACCCTTTCCTCTGGGGGTTCAATCCCGTGGTCTATGGCGTTACGTAAAAGGTGTATCAAAGGATCCCCTATCTCCTCTATAACTGTGCGGTCGAGTTCTGTTTCCCGTCCCTCCACGATGAACTCTATTTCCTTACCAGCCTTATGGGCTAGGTCCCGCACCATGCGGGGAAAACGGTTAAAGACCTGGTCAATGGGAAACATGCGGGCTTTCATGATCTCTTCCTGTAATTCTGAGGTTATACGACCTATGTGCATGGAAATCTCATCCAGAGCCTCTACCAGCTCTTCATTACCCAAACGATTCCTTAAGTTGGTACTTATTTCAGCCAGGCGGGTACGGTCGATGACCAGCTCCCCTACGAGATTCATCAACGCTTCCAGGCGCTGCACGTCTACCCTTACCGTCTGGGTAACACGGCGTTCCACATCCCGCTTAGGATAAGGTTCTCCTACCACCGGCGACTTAGACGCATCTGGTTCTGAAGAAGTGTCCGGTAACGGTCTCCGGTCTTCCTCCAAAACAATAGGCCGAACAAAAACTTCCTTTATCTCCGAAATGGACTTGATAACATTGGCTATCGTATCTGCATCTTCCTTAGTAACAAAGGCCAGCCGGAAGCTATTTTCGAACTTCTCTGCTTCCAACTCCTGGGTATGGGGCTCGCTTTTAATTATCTCCCCTAGATCTTTTAGATTGTTGAAAACCAAAAAGGCCCGTGCACCCTTCATTCTACAGTCCGGTTCTAACTCTACTTTAATCTCGTAAGCCCGCCAACCCCGTACTTCGGCCGCACGGATAACATTCTCCTCCACATCGTCTAATTCCAAAGGCCGGTCTAAGGACGGAGGCGGTGAAGAATCCTCGTCCCTCTCTTTACTTGAAACCTCCTCCAGGCGCCGAACTAAGGCTTCTATGTCCACTTCCCCTTCATGGCCCTGGGACACTCCGTCTTTAAGCTCCTTGAGCTTATCTAGACAAGCTAGAAGGAGATCTACAATGGCAGGGGTAACCACAAGCTTCCCTTGGCGCAAAAAGTCCAGCACACTTTCCATGCGGTGGGTCAGGGTAGCCATTTTTTCAAAGCCCATCGAGGCAGAAGAGCCCTTTAAGGTATGGGCTATACGGAAGATTTTATTTAAAAGTTCGCGGTTGTTAGGCTCTTGCTCTAGAAGCACTATAGCTTCATCGAGCTGCTGAAGCTGCTCTTCTGCCTCATCTAAAAAAAGGCTCAAATACTGGCTCATATCAAATTCATTCATACTGCAGCCACCTCAGGTCCAAACCCCTGTTTAAGCTCTTCTTGCTCATTCTCTTTGAGGACCCGGTCCAAATCAAGGAGAATGATAAGCTTATCTTCCCACTTGCCTACACCTTTAAGATAAGCCACATCCACCCCTTTGATTATGGGAGGAGGAGGTTCAATGTTCTCCTCCGGCAGGCGCAGTACCTCACTTACAGCATCTACAATCATACCTACCGTCATGCCTCCTACTTCCACCACCATAATACGGGTATTATTGGTTGCTTCCGCGGGAGGCAGGCCGAAACGCTTATGTAAGTCTATCACTGGAATAATGCGGCCGCGTAAATTTATAACCCCCTCTATAAAATCAGGAGTACGGGGAACTTCTGTGATGGGCTGGAGGCGGATTATTTCATGGACGTGGTTTATGTCTACCCCGTAAGTCTCCCCTGCCAACTGAAATACTACTAGCTGGACCATACCGGCACGCTCCTTAAAGCAAATTTTCCCTTTAAAGAATAATATTTTTCCATGTCCCTTCCAAAACCCTGCTGGATGATACCCTAACATTGAAAAGGTAACGCAGAATAACACTAAATCTGATCCCCAATGAACATACTATACTGGGAAAACACCTAAACACCATAAATTCTTATAGAGGTGAAAACACTATGGCTACTAAGGTATATTGCCGGGTAGCTAACTGTGTCCATTGGGACAGCAACAAGTGCACAGCCCAAGAGATCACCATAGCTGTAGAAGGTGCTCCCACCAATGCCTCGGCCGTAAACGACCGCCAAACGGAATGTGAAACTTTTAAGAAACGCGACTGACGTCTGCAACCTACAGCTTAAATTGGCCTACAGCTTCCTCCAGGGCGCGGGCAGCTCCGGCCAGCCTGGCTGCTGCTTCACTTATCTTCTCTACAGAAGCCGTCTGTTCCTCTGCTGCCGCCGAAACTTCTTCTGTACCGGCTGCCGTCTCTTCTGTACCCGCCGCCAGGCTCTCAGCAGCGTCCTTAATACTTCTTGCGCCCTGGGCCATCTCTTCGGCCTTTTCAGCCACATCCTGGATCCGGGCGAGGAGCTCCCCTACGGCCTGTTCAATGGCCCCAAAAGCCTCCCCGCAGCGCTGCATGACTTCAGTGCCTTTTTCCACATCCCGTACCCCTTCTTTCATCCCGGCCACTACCCGTGCGGTCTCCTTCTGAATCTCATTGATAAGCCCTACTATTTGATCGCTAGCTTGGGCAGACTGTTCGGCAAGCTTACGTACCTCATCCGCTACCACGGCAAAACCGCGACCCTGCTCACCCGCCCTTGCCGCTTCGATGGCTGCATTTAAAGCTAATAGATTGGTTTGCTCAGCTATGCCGGAGATAACTCCTACAATCTGGCTTATCTGCTGGGACCGTTCGCCCAGTGTCTCTACGGCCTCAGCCAGGGCTTCCATACGCCGGGCGATAGCCCCCATCTGCCGGTTGGCTTCTTCTACTGTACGGGCACCTTCAGATGTCTTCTCCCCTACCAACCGGGAAGCTCTGGCCATATCTTCGGCTTGTCGGTAGACGCTTTCCACCCGGGCAGCCTGGGCCTCTATGACGGTAGCCGTCTGGGTAACCTGTTGGGCCTGGTGTTCGGCTCCCTTGGCCATCTCCTGGGCTGTAAGGGCTACCTGCCGCGCCGATTCACCCAGCTCTTGGGACATCTGAGCCAAATCCTGGCTAAGGCCTGCCACCTCTCCGGCCATTTCCCTAACCCGGCCGATGAGACGCCGCAGGCTGTCCCCCATGGCACCGAAGGCCTGGCTCAATTGCCCCAGCTCATCCCGGGACTTTACTTTAATTTCGGCTGCCGTCAAATCTCCGGCTGCAATTCGCTGAGCAGAAGCCACAAGATTGGCTATAGGACGCCCAACCATACGGCTGAATATGAAGGCCACCAGCATACCCAATATAAAAGCCAAGCTTAGGCCGGAATACAAAATAGTCTTAGTATAAGATAGGGCACCTTCTAGCTCCGATTTGGCATTTTCGCGTTGCTCTGTTATTTCTTTTTGGACGTGGCTTCCGATGTTGTTAATGTTATCTACTGCTGCACCCATTTGAAAGCTCAAAATGGGAAGGGCAACCAACCGGTTCTGCTGGTCGGTGTTTAAAATATTGCCCTTAAAGGTCTCGGTAAAGCTCTTGGCAGCCATCGTCATCGCTGATAGAAAACCTTGGGTCTGGCTGTCAAGCTGTTGGCCTTCCAGTTCTGTCTTAGCTTCATTAAAGCGATTAAGGGCTTCATCAAAGCTCAACACGTGGGTTTGAGATCCGTTAATTATGTAATCGGTGGCGCGCCTGTATGCTTCCCAGACAGACAAGGACATGGTGGTAAAAAGTTCTTCCTGTCTCTCAAGGGCTAAGACTTTTCGGGCGGTGCTATCAATGCGTTCGAGATTCAGCTCAACAATAATTACCACGGCTATGAAGACAGCTATAACCAGAAGAAAACCGCCCATGATCTTGGCGCCCAGTTTTAAAGCGCCTAATTTAAGGACACCCAGCGGCAGAGAGAACCCCTGCTTCCCCTCCCTCCTTGGTAACCTGGGAAACCGCATACCTTGTACCTCCTATTCATTAAATCCCATAAATTTAAAGGGCTACTCCTTCTTTAATTGGGTAGCCCCCTTTAACCCACGGCAGCTGGCTGTCATAGCCATAAGAATATGGCCTTAGACCCTATAGCTTTGCGCCCCCACCTTTCGATGGGTTTGCCTTTATCGGGGACCTATTATCCACTTTAATTCGACTTAATTATAACTCTACAAACCTTCCCTCGACAAGATATTTTTTCCAATTTACTCTTTCTTGTGATGGTGGCTGTAAAACTCAAGTATGTTTTCCAGCCAACGGGGCTCCAACCGTTCAAAACGGTAGTATTCTTGAATATACCGCAAGGCTTCTTGCAGAGCTTTAACTCCCATCTTTTCCTCCATTTTTAACCAATAAACCGCCCCCTGCCGGTAGGCAGCCCGCCGGTAATCCTTTTCAGAAGCAAAGTCCGTAAATTCCCGGTTTAACAGCTCTGAAAGCTCCTCTAGACTTAGACGTTCACCTGCCTCGGCTATTATGTTTACTTTCAACCGCTCGTACAACTCTGGCTCGTATGTACGGTAATAGAGGAGGGTGCTGTACTCCGCTAGCCCCTCATCTATCCATGGCGCGCGCAGGCTGTCATTTCCCACCAAATTGTACCACCACTGGTGAGCAACTTCATGTATTATTACTGTCGGGGTATAACCTCTGTAGGTGCTTAAAAGGATTAGTCCCGGATACTCCATTCCATAAAAATTTCTCAAGGGTGCTTCTACGAGGTTTAAATAAGAATACGGGTACGGCCCCCAGTAATCCTTAAAAAATTTAAAAGCCCGTACTGCGGTGTCCAGGAAAGAAGGGACAACCCGCTCGCGGAAGGCCATGGTTATTAAGGTATGGTCTACTTGAACGCTGGCTTTTTCCCATCCTTTGCCTAGGACAAAAGCAAATTCACGAATGGGTTTTTCACTTGTAAAAGTCCACAAGACCTGGTTTCCTCTTTGATCCGTCCCTGTACTGCGTGCGCTAGCCAGCACCGTTAAAAAAGAGGGTAATTCCAGCTCTATGTTATAATAAGCAGAATCGGAAAAATAAGGTTCGCCCCATACCAACCCCCCGGCCATACCGCACCAAGTCCCTCCCCCCCTAGGGCTTAAAATAGGGTACCATCCCGAAACCACAAAAATATCTTCCCATACGCCTAGGCGGTCCGGGCGCTCAGGCAAGTAGGTGGTGAAGGATATTTCGGCTTTTAAAGTTTCTCCCGAGGTTAAAGCCTGTCGAAGTGATACTTCCAGCCGGCTGCCTTTAATCCTAAAAGAAGCAGGCTCGTTATTTAGGGTAACTTCTTGGATAGTAAGGGAATTTTCCCCACCCGGCCAGCCATTAGAAGGCAGGTTAAAAAGGAGATCGTAAAGCGGGTAAAAGTAAGGGTTCTGGTAGGCAAGGGTAAGATGGCCTTTTATGACCCGCTTTTCCGGATCTAATTGGGCGTTTATTTGATACACAGGATAATAACGGTAATGGGAATCCCTTTGGGACCCGCTACCCCATAGGGGAACCCGTATCACTTCGCCGTTGTCCTCAGGAGAAGTTTTGCTCCCGGCGGGTACAACCTGCGATAAAGGAATGTAACCTGAACCCGGCGCCACAACTCCAAATTCCCTCGCCGGTACCCATATTTCCTCCCCACATCTTATAGGTGGGGGATCTAAGACAACCTCGTCGTAGAGAACTTGGGTCGGTAAAGTACGGGGTACGGACCAGGGCCGCAAAGTTACCCAACAAAAAGAAAATATAATCGGTAGTATAACTAAAACAACCCATCCCTTTGCCCTCATCGAGCTTCCCCAGGAAAAATTCGACTAAAAAGTGGCTTATCCTGCTCCGAAGTATAGGGTTTTCCTCTAAGCGTATACTAGATTTAAAGTGTTTTCTGGGAAAGGGGTCGTTTGTGAAAGTTAATTTCTGGCGTACTAAACCCGTCAACGATCTTCTAAGAGAAGCCAAAGACCAAGAAAAACTCAAACGCGAAATGGGAGCAGCGGATCTGGTGGCCCTAGGCGTGGGGGCTATCATAGGGACAGGCATCTTCGTCCTTACTGGAGTAGCTGCAGCTAATTACGCCGGCCCAGGCGTAATATTGTCTTTCCTTATATCCGGTACGGCTGCTGGATTAGCGGCCTTGGTATACGCGGAGCTAGCTTCTATGATCCCTGTAGCGGGAAGCGCCTATACTTACGCTTACGCTACCTTCGGAGAGTTATTGGCCTGGATTATTGGGTGGAATTTAATTTTAGAATACCTGGTAGCAGCGGGAGCCGTCGCTTTGGGCTGGAGTTCCTATTTCACAGATATTCTGCGAGCGGCCGATATCCATTTACCGACCTCCCTTACAAACTCGCCTTTCCGGGGAGGTATTCTGGACTTGCCGGCAATCTTCATTACTACCTTAGCCACAGTTATCGCTCTAACTGGCCCGCGGGCCAGCGCCACGACCAATAAAGTAATAGTAGCTATAAAAGTTTTGGTTATTCTTACCTTTATCGTCTTGGGTTTCCCCAGGGTAAACCCTTCGCACTGGAGACCCTTTCTCCCTTTTGGTCTTTCAGGTGTGGCTCAAGGAGCAGCCATTGTCTTTTTTGCTTATATAGGCTTCGACGCTGTTTCTACAGCCGCTGAAGAAGTACGGGATCCGGCTCGCGATCTACCTCGGGGTATTATAGGTTCCCTGGCCCTGTCTACCCTGCTTTATATGGCGGTAGCGGCCGTCCTTACCGGACTCACTAGTTACAACCGCCTCAACACGGCCTCCCCTGTAACCACTGCCCTTCTAGATGCGGGTATTCGGGGTGCCTCTTTTCTCATTGGGATGGGTGCCCTGGCTGGACTGACCAGCGTATTACTGGTTGGCATTTATGCCCAGAGTCGTATTTTCCTGGCTATGGGACGGGACGGTCTCCTCCCCCAGGCCTTTGCCTGGGTACACCCCAAGTTTAGGACACCCTGGGTGGCCACCATAGTAGTAGGAATAGCTGTAGCTTTAATTTCTTCTCTACTACCTATAGAAATAATCGCCCAACTAGCCAATGTAGGTACACTTTCGGCCTTTATAATAGTATCTATGGGGGTCATAATACTACGATATAAACGCCCGGACCTTCCCCGACCGTTTCGCGTTCCTCTAGCTCCCTGGTTGCCTCTCCTCACCATAATTTTTGCTGGCTACTTATTCCTAAATCTTCCTAGGTTAACTTGGATGCGCTTTGGAATTTGGCTCATCCTGGGAATTCTAATTTATCTCGTCTACGGCTACCGCCACAGCCTTCTAGCTAATCGAGAGGAAGTGGCCCTTAAGCGAGCCCCTCTGAGAATAGAAAGGCCCACGGGCGTGCCCGTGGATCGATTGTTTTTCCGCCTTTTTCCCTCCGCCCGCTTAAACTTAAAACTCCGCTTCCCGCGGCGGCGCTCCTAGTACTGACTCGGTTTTTCGGCCAAGGTTACCGCAAGGGATAGGCGGTTCCCACGGCGGAAAACCAGAAGCTGCATAGTTTGGCCCACTTGTTTCTTCTGAACAAGTTTCACTAATTCACTGGCCGAGTTTACCGCTTGGCCGTCTGCCTGTAGGATAACATCGCCCCTTCTTAATCCCGCTTTAGCTGCGGGGCCATCCGCCACAACTTCGCGCACGAGAACACCTTCTGGCTTAGACATTCCCAACATCTCGGCTATGTCAGGAGTAACATCCTGCAACACTACACCTAGCCAGGGACGCACAATTTTCCCTTTGGTCATGAGGTCATTTAGAACAGGTTGTACGGTGTTGCTGGGGATAGCGAAACCTACTCCTTGGGCATCCACCTTAACCGCCGTATTAATGCCTATAACTTCGCCTTTAAGATTTAGAAGGGGGCCGCCACTGTTACCGGGATTGATAGAGGCATCGGTCTGCAAAAGGTTTTCATAATGGCGGTCCTGGGTATCAATAGGTCTCCCCTTAGCGCTCAACACCCCTACCGTTACAGTGTGGTCCAGCCCGTAAGGATTGCCGATGGCGATAACCCATTCTCCCACCCGCGTCTTGTCTGCATCACCCAACTTAAGGTAGGGCAAGGGTTTACCTGCATCCACTTTAAGCACGGCCAGATCTAGGTCACGGTCAGCACCCACTACCCTTGCCTTAAAGGGCTGTTCAAACCCGATTATCGTTACTTTTACTTCCCGCGCTCCTTCCACTACGTGCTCATTGGTCAAAATATAGCCATCAGGAGAAATAATGAAGCCGGAACCTAAGGAACTCCCCTGTTGCTGCGGCAGAGGCAAACCAAAAAATTGCCGGAAGAAAGGATCGTTAAAGGGCGCAGGTAACCCTCCCCCCACCACTGTATCTATGCGTACTACAGCCGGACTTGCAGCCTCCACAATATCAGCAATGGTCTCCGGCCCCACTCCCGGTGGGAGGCTGGCTGCCGATACTCCTCCTATTAATGTTGGATGCCCTGCCTCCTGGCCGCCAGGTAAGCTAGAAGCCTTCGAGGGAACAGTTAAAACAAAAAAGCCCGCCGTAACGGCCACTCCGGCTAAAAATACCAGGAGCAAAAGCCACCCTAATCCTCGTCTCCCTTCCCGGTAGTACATCTGGACCTTCCCCCTTAAGAAAATCGCAGTTCCTTATGCGGGTGCTTTATATCTTTCCTAAACCGATTATAACACTTAAAATAAGACGAAGTATGAAGAAATCCTAAGAAGTATTATAAATCCCTGGACAGCCCCGGTGTCAACGGTACAAGCCGTTGCCAGAAGATAAAGGCCTCTGATATACTGGGTTACAGGGAGGGAAAATTGATGAAGAAAGCTTATCTCATCCTTTTTCTCCTTTTATGGCTAGCCTTGGGTCTAGCGGTTACAACTATAAACAACTTGAGCATCGATAATGCCCACACAGTTTCAGAACAAATAACCCCCACCCAGCACTAAGGAGGATCCCCCCTTGCAGGCCGAAGCCATATTTACTGGAACTGAACTCCTCCTAGGCCAAATAATAAATACCAATGCAGCCTTGTTATGCCAGGAGCTGGCGAGGGCAGGCATCAGCATCTTTCGCCAGGTAGTGGTAGGCGATAACCTGCAACGGATAAAAGAGGCTATACAGGAAGCCGGGAAGAGGGCTGACATCATTATTACCTGTGGCGGCCTGGGCCCTACCGAGGACGATCTTACCCGGGAAGCCCTGGCCGAAGCTTTAGAACTCCCCCTAGAGGAAAATCCCTTGGCCAAGGAACATATAATTCGCTTTTTCACCGTAAGGGGCCGTCCTATGCCGCCCCAAAACCTAAAACAAGCCCTCTTCCCCAAAGGTGCCCTACCATTGGATAATCCCTGGGGTACCGCTCTAGGGATATTCTTGAAACACAAGGACAAGTTGTACGCCTGCTTGCCCGGCCCTCCTTCTGAATTTAGTAAAATGCTTAAGGAAGAGCTCTTACCCCTCCTAGAGCAATATGGCGCCGGAAAAGAAATAATTCTGTCACGCGTATTAAAAATAACCGGTCTAGGGGAGTCTACAGTAGAAGAAAAGGTTAGGGATTTGCTTAAAGGAACCAATCCCACCCTGGCTATTTTAGCAAAAACCGGAGAAATACATTTGAGAATCACAGCTAAAGCCTGCGACAGCCAGATGGCGCAGGAACTTATTAAGCCTTTAGAAGAACAGATTCGGGAACGCCTGAAGGACCATACTTTCGGAGCTGACGGTGATACTCTAGAGGGTGTGGTAGGGAATCTGCTTACCCGCAAAGGCTTAACTTTGGCGGTAGCAGAATCTTGTACCGGAGGGCTTCTTGCTCACCGGCTTACCAATATTCCAGGGAGTTCGGCCTACTTTCGGCAGGGTGTAGTAGCCTATGATAACAATATCAAAGTTAAGGTTCTGGGAGTGAACGCAAAGATATTGGCTTCTAAGGGGGCTGTGAGTGAAGAAGTGGCTTTGGCTATGGCCAGGGGAGTACGGGATTTAGCCGGGACCGACATAGGCATAGGTATTACCGGCATCGCCGGTCCCGGTGGGGGAACCCCGGCCAAGCCTGTAGGCTTGGTCTACCTGGCTTTAAACTGCCAGGGGAATGCTCAAGTAAGAAGGGAACTCTTCCAAGGACCAAGAGAAGAAATCAAGTGGAGGGCTACCCAGAGCGCATTAGATATGCTTTGGCGGCACCTTAAAGGACATGCATAGCTTTTACCCATGGTCCTATATCTGCACAAAACTCTTCCCAGGTTCCTGCGGGAACCTCTACCGTTATGCGAACTTCTTCAGCATAGTCTGCGGCTACAACCCTGCCGCCACAGGAATGCAAAAACTTAAGAATCCGGTCAAGCCCGCTATAAGTACAAACGAGCTCCGCCTGCTTGGTGATGGTTTTGACCACTCGACCGGCCTTTTCTAATGCCCTCCGGGCTGCTTCACTATAGGCTTCAATAAGCCCTCTCTTACCCAGCTTTTTGCCTCCAAAATAGCGTGTCACTACTACAACTACATTAGTTAAACCGGAGCTTAGGATAGCTCCCAAAATGGGGCGCCCAGCGGTCCCGCTCGGTTCTCCCGCATCACTGTAATACACGATCTCTTGTGGCGGCAAGCCCAGGCGGTAAGCAAAACAATTATGAGTGGCTTCCCGGTGGAGCCGCTGTCGTTCGCTTACGGCGGAACGGGCCTCTTCCTCAGTGCCGACCTCCCTTACCCAGCCCAAGAATACCGACCGCTCAATTTTTATCTCTACCTCCGCCTCGGTAGCTACCGTAGTATAGGAATCCAGCGCGCCCATGGACTACAATGCTACACCGCCGTCAAGGCTTAAAACCCAGACCTCTGTCTCCGCAGGAAGGTTTTCCCTGTTCACTTCGATCTCGCTCACTCCCAAATGGCGAACATTTGCCCGGCCCGAGGTAAACTCATCTACCTTAGCAATGGGGAAGCCACGCATGCCTGCGGTCAAGTAATGCATGGGAATAACCAACCTCGGCTTAAGCAGACCCACTATCTGCCAGGCCTCGCTGGCATCTATAGTAAAATAGCCTCCTACGGGCACCATGAGCACATCCAGAGGACCTATCTTTTCTGCATGTTGAACTTCCAATACGTGACCGAGGTCCCCTAAATGGGCCAAACGTAAATCCCCTACTTCAAAGACAAAAATGGCGTTCTTTCCCCTTTTTTCCCCTTGTACCTCATCATGGTATACCGGGACAGTATAGGCATGAACATCTTTGAAGGTTTCGTCTACCTCGTTCCAATCGCCATCCTCTTTAAGCCCGCGCCATACAAGGGGTTGGCCCTTCACGCCGGCCAAATAATTATGATCAAAGTGTTCGTGGCTTACGGTCACCACATCGGCCTCTACTTCTTTGGCTGCGGGGGAAACCTCAGGGCCATACGGGTCTGTTAGTACCCGCACACCTTGAGGTGTGGTTAAGAGAAAGCTCGCATGTCCTAACCAGCGAACTCGCATCCTTTTTCCTCCTTTAGCAATTATTTGCGTGTATGATTTAAATAAAATTTTTCCTACTTTAATGCCAATATTATCATAAACTTCCTCGCTATGCAATAATTATAACCACCCGCAAGCAGCCCTATACTGCAAAAACATCTACAGTTAAAGCGAACTCATCTGAGCTCAGCCCAGTAAACTGTACTGGCAAACTAAAAAGATAAATTGACAAACTAAAAAGGAAAGGAGGTGCTTTATTTTTGCAACGGGTTCTGCTACTGGACACCGATAGAAATCTTAAGAAGGAACTATCGCCGGGGTTTAATCCCCGTCGCCACGAGGCTTATACCTGGGTAGATTTTTTCAAGCCTACACCCAAGGAACTTCACATCCTTGCCACTACCTTTGGCTTCCATCCCTTAGCTTTAGCCGACTGCCACCGCCCTCCCTCCCGGCCCGGTTTGGCTCAATATGAAGAATATAGTTTTATAACGCTGCGATGCGTAAGCCACCACCAGCATATTAAATCATCAACTACCTTTTTGAATGTGTTTCTCGGTCCACGTTATGTGATAACCTTACACGAAGAAAAACTCAGCTTCCTTGATCGGCTCTGGTCTTCTTATGAAACCGACCCCTCCCTTTTTCTTAAGGGGACCGATTACCTTCTCTACAGCCTTTTGGAAGCCTTAACCTCCGAATTCTTCCCTTTTTTCGATGGCTTGGAGGAGAAAATAGAAGAGATCGAAGAAGAGCTTTTCCGCCGACCCGGGCGGAACCTGCTTAATCAGATCTTCCTCTTCCGCCGCCAGGTTATAAAGATGCGAAAATTCTTGGGCCCCCAGCGGGATGTAGCAGATCTCCTCTGCCATCCGGATTTTCCCTTGGTAAGGATGGAAAACCGGACGTTTTTCTTGGATATATACAACGAATATTTACGGTTAGTAGACCATATAGATACACTTCACGAGCTTATAGGCTCTGCCCTGGAAACGTACCTATCATTGACGTCCAACCGCCTCAACGAAATAATGAAGGTCCTCACCCTTGTCACCACTATCATGATGCCTTTAAGTTTAATCGCCGGTATTTACGGTATGAACTTCCGGTATATGCCGGAGCTGGAATGGCGCTACGGCTACCCTTGGGCTCTAGGCTTGATGGTACTGGTAGCAGGAGGTATGGTGGGCTATTTCAGGAAGAAGGGCTGGTTTTAATCCATAATAATAGGGGTGATTCCCAGGGTAGACAAGGCTTAAAGGATTAAGGTTTCAGCCTTTAGGGCACCAAAAAGAAAGGGCGGTCCCCACTTTTGGGGCCACCCTGTGTGGATTTAGAAAGCTTAACAACGTAAAGCCTCTTTGAGAAGTTTACCCACCTCGGCAGGCCTAGTGGCTATCATAGCACCGGCTTTCTTGAGAGCTTCTTCCTTCCCTTTGACCGTGCCCTTACCCATGGTAATAATGGCCCCAGCATGACCCATCTTTTTACCCGGTGGCGCAGAGCGGCCGGTAATGAAGCACACTACCGGCTTGGTAAACTCCCCTTTTTCTATCATTTCGGCAGCCTCTTCCTCCATAGTTCCCCCTACTTCTCCTATTATTACCAGTGCCTCCGTAGCCGGGTCGGACTCGAAAAGTCTCATAACTTCAGTTAGCCGTGTCCCCGGCACCGGGTCTCCTCCCAATCCCACAAAAGTGCTCTGGCCCAATCCCGCAGCTACAATGTGGGAGCATACTTCGTTGGTAAGGCTACCGCTCCTGGCCACTACTCCGACCGGCCCAACACGGTATACATCCGTAAGCCATACCGGGATAAACCCCAACATGGCTTGGCCTATACTGGCCATACCCGGCGTATTGGGACCTAGTACCGTCGCCCCAAGTTGGCGGCTCAATGCCCTTATTTCCATGGCATCGTGCAAGGGCACGCCGTCAGCTAAGAGTACTACCAGCTTTATCCCGGCATCAAGGGCTTCAAACACGGCATCCTTAGCAAAGGCCGGAGGAACAAACACTACAGAAGCTTCTGCTCCGTGTTTTTTTACAGCCTCCAATACTGTATTGTAAACTGGTACACCGTGTACCTGTTTTCCGCCTTTACCCGGGGTAACGCCTGCCACAATTCTTGTACCCGCATCCAGCATGTGTTTGGTCCAAAAAGTTCCTTCATTTCCTGTAATTCCCTGGACCAATACTTTGGTGTCTTTGGTGAGCAATATAGCCATAGGATGTTACCCTCCAGTCCCCTCTATTAACCTCAAACACATCCTAGGAGGCTCCTGCCAAGCGGACAGCTTCTTGAACTGCCGTCTCTACGTTGGGGAAAAGTTTTAACCCTACACGGCTCTCTAAAATTTTGCGTGCTTCTTCTTCTCCTGTACCCCTTATGGAAGCTACTATAGGAACTTTGGGCTTTAGTTCCTCAATGGCTTGGGCCAGTCCTTCGCTTATAACGTCCGCCCGGGCCACCAATCCAAAGGTGTTAATGAGCACTACTTTCACATCAGGGTCACTTAAGACTATTTCCAGGGCATAATAAGAATTCTTATAGGTTGCCCCACCAAATTCTAGGAAATTGGCCGGTCGCCCACCGTAATAGGTGATAAGATCTAGGGTAGTCATGGTAAGCCCTGCTCCGGTACAAAGAACCCCTATGTTGCCGTCCAGCTTTACATAGCTTAGTCCGTATTGGGAAGCCCGGTACTCCCTTTCGTCTTCAAACCTCTCCGGACCTTTCACAAACTCCTTTTGACGATAAAGAGCATTGTCGTAGATGATTACCTTGGCGTCAGCAGCTATGAATTCTCCTTCCGAGGTGACAACTAAAGGATTAACTTCTACCAATTCGGCATCGTACTGTCTAAATACACGGTAAAGCTTTAGCATGAGGGAGGCTAATTCGCTTACCTTATTCCCTTCCAGTCCTAAAGCGAAGGCGGCGCGGCGGGCCTGGAAAGGCATAAGACCGTAAAAAATGTTGATCTTCTCGGTGACAATTCTTTCGGGCGATTTAAGGGCTATCTCCTCTACATCTACTCCTCCAGACCGGCTAACCATAAGGAGTGGACCGCCCGCCGCAGGATCTACTGTAAAGGAAAGATACCATTCTTCGGCGATGTCTAGCTTCTCTTCTATCAACACTTTTTTTATCTCTTCTGTCTTAAGTTTCTGGCCCAATAGCTCTCCAGCCCGGGCTTTCGCCTCTTCGGGAGAACTGGCAAATTTTATACCCCCGGCTTTACCTCGGCCGCCTTGCAATATCTGGGACTTTACAACCACTTCTTTCCCTATCTCGGCTGCTATTGAATAAGCTTCTTCGGCCGTACTTGCTACCCTCCCCCGGGGAATAGGGATGCCTCCCCGCCGGAATAGCTCCTTTCCTTCATATTCGTATAACTTCATGGCTGCCCATTTCCCCTTTTAGAGTAGGCTATATCCTAGCTCAAAGGCTTTTTTGTTTTCTTCATGGAACCGCGGGATCCGCTCCAGCATGGCTTTTATAACTATATCCTTATCCAGCAGACCTGACATGAGCTTACTCAAAGCCCCCATCACAATGGCGTTAGCGAAAAGCTCCCGCCCCAGCTCCTTCTCCGCTAGGTCTCTGGCATTAAGGGGGATCTGCTTAACGTTAAGATTGGGGTCAGGCTCAACGTAGCCCGGGTCGTAGATTATTACGCCATGGCTTACTAGGTGCTTAAAACGATTGTAAGCTGCCTTGGAAAGCGCACAGAAATAATCGGGATTCTCTACGACCGGACTGTCGATGGGTTCCTCCGACATTACGACTTGACTACGCACATAACCTCCTCGAGTCTCTGTACCGTGGCTTATTAGCATAGTAGTATATAGCCCCTGATATACAGCTGCCAGGCTTAAAGCTTGGCCTATCCTTACTACCCCTTGCCCCCCGAATCCGCTCACCAGTACTTCTGTTCTTTTCGCCATCTTACCGGAACCTCCTCTGTATTTCGGCCACCCGGTTCCTTAAAGCTTCGGCAAACTCGGGCCGGCTGTTACTGGCATCATAATAGATACCCGTGCGGAAATAAATATCTCCCAAAGCTTTTTCGTCCACCCTTTCGTTAAGCTTAACGGTACGCTCCTTAAACCACTTGTACATAACCGCAGGCCTTCTGCTGCCCAGGGCCCTTTCGGCAAAATTCGTGACGCAAGGGTAGGGCATATGGACTAAGGAGAAGCCTTTATTTAATATAGCCTTCTTTATGCTTTCTACTGCCTCTTGGCCCTCAATACTCGTGTGCCTTGCGAGGAAGGTGGCTCCCGCTTCCCGCAAGATGTTTAGTACATCCCGACCACCCTGCATCCAGTTGGGTTCCCACATCCCGTAGGGGCTACTATCGGTCCGGTATCCTTCCGGCGTGGTCCAGCCGTACTGGCCTCCCGTGGACATATAGCCCAGGTTGTCGCATACAATAACCGTAAGATCCACATTCCGGCGGGCGCAATTTAAAAGGTGGTTAAAGCCGATGCCGAAGGCATCACCGTCCCCTACGGTAAGAATGATCTTTTTGTTGGGTGGTAGTGCGATCCTCAATCCAGTGGCTAAAGCGTAAACCCGGCCATGCGTACCGGCGAAGTTATCCCCTTTCCAGGTGGCAAAAGTCTGACGGCCAGCACAGCCTATACCCGTTCCCCAGACCACATCTCCAACATCCAAACCCAGTTCATCTATAGCTTTTACCACTTTCTTATGGATCTGGCCTAAACCACAGCCGCTACACGCTGTGCTGGGTATCTTCCTCGGCCTTAAGTATTTAGTAGCGAGATAATCCATCTTACCACGCCTCCATTTCCCAAGGTTTGGCTTTAAGGGGTTGCCCTTTTATCAGCGCCTCTATAAGTTCCATAAGCTCGGCTACCGTAGGTAGCTCGCCGCATTTGCCCATGAAATGAACTTCGCTCCCCTTAGGCATAGCTCGTTGCACTTCGCGCACCAACTGTCCGTCGTAGTTCAGCTCTACAGAAAGGTATTTGGCAGTTTTAGTGAATATTTCGTCCGGGAAGGGCCATAAGGAAATCAGTCGCAATCCCCCTACCTTTAGACCCTTCTCCCGGGCTGCTTTGACCGCGCTCTTTACTACCCGGGAAGGGCTCCCATAAGACACCAGGATGACTTCAGGGTCGTCTTCCAAGAAATAAGATTCATAGCGGGTTATGAGATCTTTGTGGTTTCTAATTTTATAGATGAGACGGTAGGCATGTTTATGCTGCCATTCAACTTCTTCGGTATCATAACCTTCGGCGGTAGGCGTCCAGTCGGAGCAGGCAGCCCCTGTGTTATGTCCCAAAACGACAGGCGGGATATCTATCTCATCGGTGGCAGGATAAAATTCGGGACCCTCGTTTATCCTCCGGGGTATCACCTTAAGGCCCATGGCTTGAATTTCCTCTTCTGTCTCCGGAATAATGAGGGTTTCCCACCCGTCGGTTACGAGCTGGTCTGCTAGCAGGGTTACCGGGGTGCGGAAGCGCTCAGCCAGGTAGAAAGCTTCTACAGTTAAAGTAAAGGCTTCTTGCACGCTGTTGGGGGCTAGGACTATGGTCTCAAAGTTGCCCCCCTGGGTAGGATACCGGCTCAGGTAAAACTCGCCCTGCCCCGGTGCACCGGTGATGCCGCTCACCGGACCTACCCGCTGGGCGTTGACTATGACTACCGGTATTTCGCTACCTATGGCCCAACCATAGGGGTCAGCATAGAGAATGTAACCGGGTCCGGAGGTGGCAGTCATAGCTTTGAGCCCGCCCAGTGAGGCTCCTACACATATGTGCAGGGCAGCTAGTTCGTCCTCAGCCTGAAGATAATACCCTCCTACCTGGGGAAGCCTCCGGGACATGTTTTCGGCTATCTCGGTAGCCGGGGTGATAGGATAACCGGCAAAAAGCCGACATCCCGCTATAATGGCTCCTTCGGTTATGGCCGCGTTTCCTGTGTCTAAGGTCCGCTTCATTTATACGGTCCCCCCATCAACTTTTTGAATATTTATGGCAAAGTCCGGGCATATGAAGAAGCAGTCCAGACAGCCTATACATTTTTCGGTCTTAGCCGCCACCATGGGCTTGTAGCCCCGGTCGTTGAAATAGTCCGCAGGAGCAAATACACCTAGTTTACAAACCTCTATACAATACCCGCATTCTTTGCAAGCCTGACCATCAACTTCTACCCGGTAAGTTCTAATGTCACAAGCCAAACAACGCTTAGCTTCCTTCATGGCTGCATTCTTGTCATAACCCAGTTCCACAGTGGCAAAAGAAGTCATCCTCTGGCCTAAAGGTAGGCTGGGTACGTATACCCGCTCTAGTCCTCTCCTAAGTTCGGGTTCTGAGCTTTCCTCTGTTTCAGAAGGAAGGAGTTTTTCCTCTATGTTCCCGTCACCACCCAGGAAGCGGTCAACAGCCCGGGCTACCTCCCTACCTTGAGCTATAGCCTCGATAATGGAGGCCGGACCTGTAACCACGTCACCTGCAGCAAATAAGCCCTCCAGGCCCGGGATTTCTCCCCCCTCTTTAACTGAAAGCCTTCCTTCTGTTATCTCTAATCCCCATCCAGGCGGTATGTCTGGTACTTGGCCAATGGCTACAATTACATCATCGAAGGTTAGCGTAAATTCGCTTCCCGGCACCGGCACGGGACGTGGACGCCCGTCCTTGTCTTTACCTTCTAATTTCATCCGCGTACAGGTTACCTCTAAAATACTTTCCTGCTGCTTTATCTTGACAGGAGCGACCAAAAATTCTATCTTCACGCCCTCTTCTAGAGCACCCTCGATCTCCTCAAGACTTGCAGGCATCTCTTCTCTTGTCCGGCGGTATAATATGGTGACTTCTTTGGCCCCTAGACGTAAAGCTGTTCGGGCGGCATCTATGGCTGTATTACCTCCACCTATAACGCCCACTTTCTTCCCTATTTGCGGTCTGCCCCCGCTATTTACCTCTCGCAAGAAGCTTAGGCCTTCACGTACTTTAGGCAGGTCTTCCCCTTCAATGCCCAGCTTTGCTCCTTGCCAGCTTCCGCAGGCCAGCAGAATAGCATCATAGCCCAGAGTCCTCAGCTCGCTTAAGTTTTCTATCTTTTCACCGGTTCTTATCTCCACACCAGCTTCCTTTATCTCCGCAATCTCCCTATCCAGCACTTCCCGTGGCAGACGATAAGCAGGAATACCGTAGCGCATCATTCCGCCGGGCTCGGGTTGGGCTTCATAAACCGTCACCTTATGGCCTTTTTTGGCCAGGTAATAAGCTGCGGTAAGCCCGCAGGGCCCTGAGCCCACAATGGCCACCTTCTTACCCGTGGAAGTAGAAGGCCTCCGTACTTCCCTTACTTCTTTGCCTCCCTCTTCCTCAGCTATTCTCTTTAGCAGCCTGATGGCCACCGGCTGGTCTAATTGATTGCGGGCGCATTTTGCTTCACAAGGGTGAACACAAGCGTATCCGCAGATGGCCGGGAAGGGTATCCTTTCACGAATTACTGCTAAGGCTTCGCCGAACTTACCTTGTTTGATGTACCTGATATACCTCGGTACATCAATGCCCGCTGGGCAGGCTTCCTTGCAGGGGGCGATTCCGTGGCTTGAAGAACAGGCTGAAGCGGCCATGGGAGGATCTACATCTCCTTTCTGTAAAGTTGTATCTACTTTCTAGCTCTAAGATTATTTTAAATCTGCTGTATTAAATAGTAAATTCAATATTCTTTATAAGCCTATTCAATTACTTTATCTCATAAATTCCTGTTAAACTTCCGATAATAGAGATTACCACCATGATACAAATAGCAGCGGCTATCTGCATAATGATTCCTGCTTTAGCAAAGTCTTTAATGGAAAAGTACCCCGCGCTATAAGGAATAACATTAGTAGGAGTCTCGGTTACCAAAATTAACCCTAATGACATGGTAAAAGCTGCTGGAGCCACATATATCCAAGGATTACCTCCCAAGTCTTTAGCCAATGTTACCACCAAAGGTACAATTATCACGCCAGTAACGCTGTTACTTGAGAAGCAGATATGGAGAATTCCAACCACTAGTGAAATAACCCCAATTCTCAATATAGGATGGAGATCGGTTACAGGTCCTAGCAAAACCCATGCCAGCCAACGAGCGGCACCAGTATCATAGACAGCCATTCCCAACGCAACTCCACCCACAATTAAAACAATACTGCCCCACGAAATTTCTCTTTCGGCCTCTTTCCAATTAAGTACTCCAATACCGGGTAAAAACAATAGAATACCGGCTAAAAGGGCTATATACTCATCTGAGTAAGGAAAACCACCCCAAATATCGTATGATTTCAAGAAGGGACCTATAAGCCATAATAATATCGCTAAACAAAATACGGTTAACGTTTTCTTTTCGACATTTGTAAGTGGGCCTAGCTCTTGAAGTTCCTTTTTAATTTTCTCATTGCTAAGTGGTAACTGTTTAATTTCAGGGGGGAATACCTTTATTAACACAATCCAACCGACTACACCTAACAAAAACGCGGCAGGTACGCCTATCATCATCCATTGGCCAAAGGTAAGGTTGTATCCGGCCATTTCCCGTAACATTTGCATTGCTAATACATTAGGTCCACAACCAACAGGCGTACCAATTCCTCCGAATAAGCCTCCCCAGGCACATGAAATAAGTAATGCCCTTCCAAAATTACTCTTTAAAGGTTCTGCTCTTATTTCTTGGAGAATGGCTATGGCCAAAGGTGTAAGCATGGCTGCTACTGCCACGTCAGTTATCCACATAGATAGGGCAGTACCTACAAGTATAAAACCCAAAATTACTCGTTCGGTTTTAGTACCTATTTTGCTTAGAAGAATAAGGGTCAATCTTTTGCCCAGCCCAGAGTTTACAAAAGCAGCTCCTAACGTTAATACGCCTAGAAAAAATGCGGTAAGAGTGTTTCCAAAACCGGTTTGTATTACTTTTGAAAAAGAATAAATACCAAACATTGGCAGCAAAATATTGCCTATCAGTACTGTAACTGCAAAAGGTATTGCTTCAGTCATCCACAATATAATGCAAAATATGAGTATACCAATGGTTGTCTTACCAGCTAAAGTTAAGGGTATCTCCTCCCCACCTCGGATTAAAGGCTTAGGTGCCGGTAAAAAATGTATAAAGAACATTATAAATAATGCAAGAATAAAGATAATCATATTTTGTTTCTGTTTAAGTTTAACTCCACCCATCCTTTTCACCCTTTCATTTTAAATCCTTATAGCGGCTCTATTAAATTTATATCATTCTTCCGCGGCATTTACCAATTAATTAATTTTATTCGTTTATATTGGAACCTTATAGTCAGTACTCCAGCACAGCAGAAAGTCGGTCTTTGTTTCGGCGGCAAAATTTAAGAAATTCCTTTGTTAACGGATGGGCACCATACCTGGGATAAACTAAATTGATATTACGGGAAAGGGATAATCCTTTAATCTCAACTTTAGCAAGCAAACCAAACTTTACTTCTTGGGCTACTACCCATTCCGAAAGTACTGAAACACCGAAATTCAATTCCACCCACTTTTTAATGGCTGTATGGCTACTAAACTCAATAAAAACATTTAATTTGTCCGGGTCTAAACCCGCATCCTTTAAGGCCTTTTCCCAGTACTGACGTAAGCTGGAACCAGCTTCCCTCATGATAAATCTTTCCTCAAAAAGTTCTGTTAGGCTGATGCACCCCCTTTTAGCCCAAGGATGTTCGGGATTTACTATTAAAACTAGATTATCAATCAGCCATTTCTCACAAGTAATGTTCCTGTTTTCACAATCACCCGCAACAAGAATAAGGTCACATTTTCCCTCCAAGAGGCACCGATACACTTCTTCTCTATTACCTACACTTATAACAACATCTACATCAGGAAAGTCTGTTTTAAAAAGGCCAATAAGATGTGGTAAAATAATTTCAGCGATGGTATAAGTAGCACCGATACACAGACGCCCTCGCAAGATTCCTCCTAGCTCCTTAAGTGTAAGTTGAGCTTGTTGATAAAGGGTAATAATCTGCTTTGCATAGTCGTAGAGTACTTTCCCTGCTGGAGTAACTTCGACAAATTTGGTATCACGGTTTAACAGTTTAACTCCATAGTACTTCTCCAAATTACGTATTTGGCTCGTAACTGCAGGCTGAGTTACATGAAGTTCTCTAGCAGCAAGGGAAAAGCTTTTTTTCTCTACTACAGTGACAAAAGTTAAAAGCTGGTCATCCAAAGGGCCCACCTCCCCTTCTCACTAATTTGCTTTACTTCTCCCTAATACCCCAGCTCTTGCCCCACAAGGATTACATAAAAATCTGGGCTACCCTTAGGGCACATTTCTATTATAGTGGTTACCCGGCAGGATTTATCCTCTAAATTGCATTCGATACAGTAGCCAGCTTTAGCACAGGCCTTCCCCCAATTACGGCGGTGAGAGTTAAGAGGGGTAGCCACATTTTTTATGCGTTCTAGACCGGTTTGGATATCTTTAACAATTTTATTGATACCCGCTACCATAATAATACGCCTGGGTCCGAAGATCATAGCTGCCACCCGGTTACCGGTAAAATCAGTATTTAGAAGCCGCCCATCCATGGTAATGGCGTTACACCCGGTTAAGAAGACATCGCAGGTAAGCTGGCGGCGCCTAATTTCCCAGTCTTCTTCTGGGGTGATACCGGGAATCCAGTGATCATGTACCTCATATCCCCTTGCTTTTAATTCCTCCACCAACCCCATCTCCCGAAGGGTTACCGATCCCCCTACGCCTATACTAGCCCCGGAGGGAATGAGCTCCAATACCTTATTTTTAGCCTCTTCTGCGGTATCAAAATAATAGGCTGTAAACCCCCTCTTTTCTAACGCCTTCTTTACCGTCTCTCCCAGCTGCTGTCTATGCCAGGACCTGGTTTTATCGAAATCCCTCACTTTTGCTTTCCTCCCCTAAGAGTACCCGAAAAATACTTAAGAAACAGCCCGGCACTGTTTTACCTTTGCGTTCATAAAATATGCTAAAAATGATTTTAACAACAATTGTAGGCAGATCCTATCTCAAAATGCCCGCTTTTCATACACTTTTATATTTCGTTATCCACTAACTATTTCCTGCTTTTAAAGGTAAGGAGCGGCAAGAAAGTATGTATAATTTCTTCACTTGGCTTGCTGCTATCTTGGCCGTCTTTATAGCCGGAGCCCTACAAGGTATAACCGGGTTTGGGTTTGCTTTGATAGCCGTACCTCTCTTGCTGCTGGTCTTTGATGCCCGCATGGCCATAGCTTTAAATCTCCTGATCTCCTTTTCTACCCAGGTGGCTCTAAGTTTTAGAGTCCGTCAGGGGATTATAAAACCTCTTCTTATAAACTTGTTTCAGGGAAGCCTCCTGGGGTTACCCTTAGGGCTGTACATATTTTTACATTTTGATGTGAAGGAACTTAAAATCGTTATCAGCATTTTAACTATAGGGTTCGCCTTGCTCTTGCTACAAAAAAACATTAAGATCCCGTGTCCGGGAGGCCACTGGGTCCAGCGCCTAGTGGGAAGCCTTTCGGGGTTCTTAACTACTAGTATAGGGGTCCCAGGACCACCAGTAATCTTATTTTTGAATACGCAGGGATTATCTAAAGATAAGTTTCGGGCCACTTCTTCTGCTTATTTCACTCTCCTCTATCCAGTAAGCCTTGTTCTTTTAGCTAGTTGCGGGGGACTTAATCTAAATATTGCCTTGACTGCTTTTATTTTACTACCCTTTGCCTTTTTGGGAAGCCATCTTGGTATCTTTCTTTTCCCCCGGATCCCCCAAAAATACTTCCGTCAGGGCGTCCCTTTGCTGGTTATAGCTACAGGAATTTATTCTTTATTTAGCACTTTGTTTTAGAAGGGGGCTTCATGTAAGCCGCCGGTATGAAAAAAATTCGCCGCAGCGGAAAAGTGGTTTAACCGCTACGGCGAATTCACCGTGTTCTTTACCCGCCTTCTACCGGTAATCCATACCTTCATATCTTTACCGGCCGTATTGCCGCCATCATCGATCTTAAAGTATTATAGCAGGTCTCGTGGGTAGCTAGCGAAAAGCTCCCTAGCCTCCCTTAGGGTAGTATCCGGTGCTGGTAAAATTAGGTCGGATTCTACTAGTTCTGTATCCGGTACCTTGTTGCCGTGGCCTCGTATTAAAGCTAAAACTTCCCGAAAGTATCTGTTGAACCCTTCTTCATCGTTATTGCTTATAGCATCTAAAAGATAATTATCCAGGCGGTCAAGCTCATTTAAGGCCTCTCCCTCTAGCTTGTACTGGCCTTCAGTAAGGACCCTGATGATCACCCTTTCCCTACCTCCTTCTTGAGCCTGGCCAGCTCTTCCTCCACCCTATTGGCGATAGAAGCCCGGTGCAACTCCGCTTCTAAGGGATCCTGACCGGCCTCAAGAGCATCCTCGAGAACTCCTCTAGCTACCAACTCATCTATGGCCGCGGCCCGGGCCCGCATGCTCTCTGTTTTTTCTTCCGCCCGCTGGATGGCCAAGGAAACATCCGCAAGCTCCTCAGATAAGCCGGTTACCGCCTCGCTAATTTTAACCTGGGCCTGAGCAGCGGAATATTGGGCTTTGATAACCTCCTTTTTAGTCCGGAAGGCCTCTACCTTGGCCTGGAGGCGGGCTTCCACAGAAGCCAATTTCTCTTGTTCCTGCTCTAGACCTTTAATCTGCTCTTCTAATCCCTCTATCTGGCTGGCTATAGCCTGCTTACGCTCTAAAGCTGCCTTGGCAAGATCTTCTCTACCTAACTCTAAAGCTTCACGGGCTTGTTTCTCTAACTTCCCCATATTCTCCTTTAAACGTACTACCTGAAGCTCCAGGCGTTTCTTAGAGGCCACCACATTGGCCAAATTCCGCTTAACGTTCTGCAGAAGCTCTAATTGGCGCTGGTAGGAATATTCCAGGGTCTCATAGGGGTCTTCAACCGCATCAAGGAACTTATTTATCTTAGCTTTAAAAACAGTAGACATGCGGGATAAAAGGCCCATGCTTTTCACTCCTTAAGCTGTTCTGTTTTCCGTTCTCCATTTATAACCCTTATACAGGATTATCCCATAGCGGGTACCAACGGCTCAAGTCCTTCTCCCAAGGGAGTTCCTTTTCCAGAAGGGAAAAAAGGCGCATCTCCCCCGCATGATCCCTCTCCTTGTTCTTTCCCAGTTGAGGTAAAAAGGGATAAAAATTTCCCCGCTTATAGTTAAAGATTAAGTAAAGCACGGTCTGTGGAATTCCTTCTTTCTCCATTTTAAAAACAGCCGCCAGTAACCTGTCGCCGAAACCGTGCTCTATCAAGGTTTGAGCGGCCATATGCACCAAAGTTATCAGATCTTCCCAATCCTTGTCTTTAAACACAAACCAGAGGTAGCTGTACTCATCCTTCAGCACTTCTACGTAGCTGCCCATCTCTTGCGCTGCAAGCCGAAGCAATCCCTCGGCTTCCTCCGTAGCACTTTTAAAAGTGCTATCCTCTGCCGGTCTAAGAACCACGCCCGCCCTTCCTGCTGGCTTCCACCCTGCCTCTGCCTCTAAAGTGAACCTCGCCGTGGTAAGGCTAAAAAGAGGGGCATCCTGAGCTGGAGGAACCTTCGCTCGCCCCAATAGAGCGTCCCAAAAACCCACCTAGCGCCCCTCCATCTCCCGTTCGATCTCACGCAGGTAAGCTAGACGCCGCTCCAGAGAAGGATGGGTAGAGAATAACTCAAGCAAACTTTCCCCGCTTAGGGCGGGAACGATAAAGAAAGCGTTCAAGGCTTCAGCTTGGCGCAGGTCCTGAGTAGGAATCCTCTGCATAACCCCGCTTATTTTTAGGAGGGCAGAGGCAAGTTGCCCCGGAGCACCCGTAAGGAGCGCTGAACCCCGGTCGGCAGCGAACTCACGGTAGCGAGAGAGGGCATTGATCAGGAAGTAGCTTAAAATCCAGACTACCAGGGAGACCAGATATACTACCATGGCTCCACCACGGTTGTCCCGATCTTCCCTGCCGCCGTAGCCCCAAAAGCCCCAATAATAAAACTGCTGGACTAGGAAGGAAGCTACCGTAGCAAAGAAACTGGCAATAGTCATGACCGCCATATCGCGATGCCGGATATGGCTTAGCTCATGGGCTAAAACGGCTTCTAGCTCGGGCGGACTAAGGCGTTCAAGCAGACCCGTGGTAACAGCAACGACCGCATGGGAAGGACTGCGTCCGGTAGCAAATGCGTTCGGTAAAGGAGTGGGCACAATAGCTACCCGGGGTTTAGGTACATCTGCTAAGGCTGCTAACCTCTCCACCAAAGCGTGAAGCTCCGGTGCTTCCCGGGGGCCAACTTCTTTTGCACCCATGGACCACAGCACTAGCTGGTCGGAAAAATAATACTGCGCCACAAGCATTAAACCAACAATAAGGGCCACACCCGTGTACCCTACTCCAGCCTGCCATAGAACCATACCGAAGAAAAGGTACAGGGCTGCCAGCAAAAACATGGTCAAAAACATCCTGGCCTGAAGACCCCTATCGGGCTTAAGCTGCCTCCGCATAATACCCTCCCCCAACTGGTGCCTCCTTTCCCATCTGATGTCCATTCTAAGGTCCTCAGAGGAAAGGCGTCAAGATAATTTACAAAAACTTCAAAAACACCCTGTATCTCTAGTATACACCATAAGCCCCTGAAAATAAACAGACCAAATAGCAGTAAGCTGTAATACGCATCGCAGGCAACTTAACAGTTAAGTTAAGCCCGCACTATGCATATATATTCCAAGAAACCCTAAAAGAAAATAAATCTTAAGGAGTAAGCAGGAGAAAATGAAAGAAACTGCTCACTTTCTAATTAAACCACCCGCCTTAAAACCGGGCGACACCATCGGTATAGTGGCACCTGCCAGTCCTTTGGTCTCCCCCGACTACCTGGAGCGAGGGATAAAACGCCTCGAAAGTTGGGGGTTTCGTGTAGCTTTGGCCCGGTCTATTTATGCTTTTATCTCAAGAAAAGATAACGAATACTTAGCCGGCTCTGACGGGGAACGGAAAAGAGAGTTAGAAAGTATGTTCACTTCTCCAGAGGTTAAAGCCATAATTTGCTTACGGGGGGGTTACGGAAGCCTCCGCCTCCTCCCTCAATTAAATTACGGTCTTTTTCAAGCTAACCCTAAAATCTTTGTCGGATATAGCGACATCACTGCCTTGCATATAGCCATCACCCAGCGTGCTCGCTTAGTCACTTTCCACGGCCCCATGATCTATCCGGAACTGGGTGGTGAACCCAGCACTCTTACCATCTCTTCCTTTTTGGCCGTCCTCACTGGCCCCCCGCATTCTTATACCTTATCTCCCCTACCCGGAGCTCACGCATTTACCATTACTCCCGGCCGAGCAAGCGGGCGGCTTGTAGGTGGTAACCTTTCCCTCTTAGTTGCTACCCTGGGCACGCCCTTCGAAGTAGATACGAAAGGAGCCGTTCTGTTTTGGGAAGAAGTAGGGGAGCCCTTGTACCGGATAGACCGCTTGCTTACCCAGCTCCTCCTTTCGGGCAAACTCCAAGCCGCAGCCGGAATCGCCATGGGCGAATGTGTGGGGTGCGGAGATCTTACGGAGTTTAGGGAACTTCTCGAGGATTTACTACGCCCTTTAGGGATCCCCTCCTTTTACGGTTTTCCCTGCGGCCACGGACTCCATCACTTTACATTACCTTTAGGAACCCGGGTTACCCTGGATGCAACCGAGGGGTGGTTACGGTTAGAAGAACTCCCCGTATCCTAGGCCGGCAAAAAATTTAGCCACCTTCCTTAAAAGCTTAAGATAAACCTTTAGGAAGGTGGCCACTATCTCCAGCATACCAGAAAAACTG
>NZ_JAKKUR010000003.1 GCF_021890735.1 Thermanaeromonas sp. | reverse complement strand
AAAGTTCGTGGTAGAGGGGAAGAACAGCCCCACCCGGGTATCCAAATACTGTATCTACGCCTTCAGCCTGCAAGGCCCGGATAATTATTTGAGCTCCTGTAAGCCTCATTTTCGCTCCGCAATCCCCAATGGTAATGGCACCTCCCAGAGAGAAATACTTCAAAGCGCTTCAAAGCAAACCTACTCAAGAACCGCTCCCCGAGCACCGGAACCTACCTGGCGCGCATAGCGAGCCAGATATCCGCTTGTTATCTTGGGAGCCGGCGGCCGCCACTCTTTCTTCCGGCGCTCGAGTTCTTCTTCGTCTACTAAAAGATCCAGTCTGCGTTCCGGGATATCTATGGAAATGAGATCTCCTTCCTTGACCAGGCTAATGGGCCCTCCCGCTGCAGCCTCGGGGGAAACATGCCCTATGGAGGCGCCGCGGCTCGCCCCGGAGAACCGGCCGTCGGTAATGAGAGCAACCGAGCTATCTAGCCCCATACCGGCCAGGGCTGCGGTGGGACTCAACATCTCCCGCATCCCGGGGCCTCCTTGGGGCCCTTCATAGCGAATAACTATAACATCGCCCGGCTTGATCTTTCCCCCTATGATGGCTTCAAAAGCCTCTTCTTCAGCGTCGAAAACCCGTGCCGGTCCTTTATGGACCATCATCTCCGGGAGAACAGCTCCCTTTTTAACCACCGCTCCCTCCGGGGCTAGACTCCCATAAAGTACGGCCAATCCTCCATCCGGGCTGTAAGGCGCTTCTACCGGCCGGATGACCTCGGTATTGTAGACCTTTTTCCCCCGGCAAATTTCGGCCACCGTTCGGCCTGTTACCGTCAGGCAACCGCCCTCTAACAATCCGGCACGGTACAGTTCAGCCATAACTGCCGGAATACCACCGGCTTCATGTAAATCCTGTATGTAATGGCTGCCGGCCGGATCCAATTTGCAAAGTTGGGGTACGCGGCGGCTGGCTTCATCAAATACCCGCAAAGGCAAGTCTACCCCCGCCTCCCTGGCGATGGCCGGAAGATGCAGGCAGGTATTGGTAGATCCTCCCAAAGCCATATCTACAGCCACCGCGTTATGGAAAGCGGCTTCGGTCATAATATCCCGCGGGCGTATACCCTTTTCTACCAACTCCATAATCTTCTGCCCGGCTTCCTTGGCCAAGCGCAAGCGGGCAGCATAAACGGCCGGAATAGTACCATTACCGGGCAAGCCCATCCCCAAGGCCTCCGTAAGACAGTTCATGGTGTTAGCCGTAAACATCCCGGCACAGGAACCGCAGCCCGGGCAGGCACAATCTTCCAATTCCTTCAGCTCTTCCTCTGTCATCCTACCTGCCTGAACTGCGCCCACACCCTCAAACATAGTAGAAAGGGATACATCTTTCCCCCTATACCGTCCAGCCAGCATGGGGCCGCCGCTTACAAAGATAGCGGGGATGTTGAGCCTTGCGGCAGCCATAAGCATGCCCGGGACTATCTTGTCACAGTTGGGGATGAAAACCAAACCATCAAAGGGATGGGCCACGGCCATTATTTCGATACTATCTGCAATAAGCTCGCGGCTGGCCAGAGAATATTTCATACCTAAATGGTTCATGGCAATACCATCACAAACGCCTATAGTCGAAAACTCTAGGGGGGTACCTCCAGCCATCCGCACGCCCGCCTTTACAGCTTCGGCTACAAGCCTTAAATGAACATGACCCGGGGCGAGCTCATTATAAGAGTTTACAATTCCTATAAGTGGGCGGGACAATTCCTCATCAGTGAAGCCACTGGCTTTAAACAAAGAGCGGTGTGGAGCCCTGGCCAAACCCTTTTTCATGCTGTCGCTCCGCAATTTCCCTCACTACTCCTTCTGGGGAAAGATTTCCGGCCCGTCTACTTTGGTCAACTCGCGGAAAGCGCTGATGAGCTTCCGGGTTATGGGTCCCGGCCTGCCGTCTCCGATAGGCCGGCTGTCAAGGTGGCTTACGGGTATGACTTCTGCGGCAGTTCCGGTCAAGAAGCATTCATCCGCCGTATATACATCATGGCGGGTAAACACTTTTTCTGCCGCAGGTATACCAAGCTTCTTAGCCAAGTCGAGAACCGTGTTCCGGGTGATGCCCTCTAAAAGGCCGATGTGCGAAGGAGGGGTATAAAGACAGCCGTTTTTAACAATAAATATGTTATCCCCCGTTGCTTCTGCCACATAGCCTTCTTTATTGAGCATCAAACCTTCGGGCGCTCCCGCCTTGGTGGCTTCTATTTTGGCCAGAATGTTATTAAGATAATTTAAGGATTTAATGCGCGGGTCCAAGGCATCGGGTGCATTTCTCCGCGTCCCCACCGTAACCAGCTCCAGCCCCCGTTCATACAGCTCCTCTGGATAAAGCTGGATACCGGCGGCTATGCAGAAGATAAAGGGTTTGGGGCACTTGCGGGGATCTAGTCCCAAATCGCCACGGCCCCTAGTCACCACTAACCTAATGTAGGCATCCTTAAGATTATTACGCCGGCAGGTTTCCAGCACTATGTCCATCATTTGCTCTTGGGTGATACCGGGATCCAGGGCTATATGCCTGGCCGATTCATAAAGCCTTTGAATGTGCTCTTTTAACTTAAACACCCGGCCATGGTAGGCCCGGATACCCTCAAACACCCCGTCACCGTAAAGTAAACCGTGATCGAACACAGAAACTTTAGCCTCTTCTTCGTTCACAAATTTGCCGTCTAAGTAAATAATAAGCCCCACTTTGTCTCATCCCTCCCGCTCCTCAGGGCCTCACCCGGCCATATTTAAAAAATAAGAAAGAATAACAAAGCCTTAAGAAATATGTTTATGTTTGAGTATAAAAAAACCCGGCCGGAGGTGTCAAGGACTTTCCTGTGTTAAATTCTTGTTAAGTAATTAAGAACCCCCGGCCTGTTACCACCGGGGGTCTAAAACTCGGTCACTGTTTTCTTTTGTCTTAATGAAATCCTAAAACATAAATGGCCAGCATCCCGTATATACCCGCTGCTGTCAAATAATATATTGTAGGTATAACAGTCATACGCAAGATGTATCCTTCTTTTCCTATCATACCTACTACGGCAGCCGCGGCTACGGCATTATGCACGCAGAACATGTTTCCACCGGCACCACCGACAGCCTGTAGAGCAACCACCAACCTTTCGGAAACACCAATTTGATTGGCCACCGACCACTGGAAAAGAGCAAACATCATGTTACTAACAGTGTTAGATCCCGCAACAAAGGCGCCTAACCCGCCGATATAAGCCGCAAACATAGGCCATGCGGCACCTACGCTATCGGCCACTCCCTTGGCCAATTCTAAGGGCATGCTCATATATCCGGTAGCATTGACTCCTGACTCGATAAAGACCCTCACCATGGGCACCGAGAAAGACAAAGCCACTCCGGCATTGAACATTTGGCCCGCAACTTCTTTAAAGCTCTTACTTATTTCCTCACCTTTCATCTGGTGCAAGAACCAGACAATAATTACTACCACTAGAAAGATGGTCCCTGGCGAATGAAGAATCTCCCAACTCTGAGATATATTAGTACCAAAAATATTCTTAAGCTGTAAATTTACTGATTTTAAGGCCGTAGCTAGGGGCTTATACATGCGTGTCAAAACTAATAGTATGGCCACTATAACATAAGGCGTCCACGCCTTCACCAAGGACATCTTTTCTCGTATTTCACCAACGTCCCCTGTTACAGTCCCCAGCCAAAGGCTAGGCCACTCTTCCTGGGGCGGAAAGTCCCAAATGTTCTTAGGCATTAAAAACCCTTTACTCGCCGCGTACGTAACTATTGCCAAAGCAATTAGAGCACCCAACATAGACGGAAATTCCGGTCCTACAAAATTGGCCAGCAATACGTAGGGTATAGCAAACGTTATCCCTGCGAAAAGGGCAAACGGCCAAACCTCAAGGCCCTCTTTCCAAGAACGGTTCTTCCCGAAAAACCGTGTCAACAAACACGAGATGAACAAAGGCATGACAAAACCTATAATAGCATGTAAAATGCCAACCCGCGCTGCAATGCTATAAAGATATTGCTCCCAACTCATTCCCATGGCTTGAGCTGCACTTTCCACGAGGCCTTGCCCGGACTTAAGCCCTGTATTAACGCCTACTAGTATGGGTGTACCCACTGCTCCGAAAGAGACCGGCATGCTCTGGGTGACCATACCCACTACCACGGCTGCCATGCCCGGGAAGCCGAGAGCCACAAGCAAGGGACCTACTATAGCAGCCGGAGTACCAAAACCGGAGGCTCCTTCAATAAAACATCCAAAGAGAAAACCTAGAATAATGGCCTGGATACGCCTGTCTGGAGTTATCTTTGTAAAACCGTAACGAATAGTGGCCACTGCCCCGCTGTATTTTAATGTGGCCAGTAGCATCAATGATCCAAATATAATCCACAGCAGGGAGACCGCTACCCACAAGCCTTGCACAGACGCAGCAAGAATCCTTATCAAGTCAACCTTCCATACGAAATAGGCTAAAATGACAGCCACCAGCCAAGATACTGGCATAGCTCGTTTAGCAGGCCAGCCCAAACCCGGCATCAGGATTAATACCACTACAATGGGCAACGTAGCAATTAGAGCCAGCGCTCCATGGCTCAACTTCGTTCCCCCCTACTTATAATCCACGTAATTTATTAAGATTCGGTCTAAAATCAAGGTTTGGCCTTAAATTAACTGATGAACTAATTCGTGTATTTTCTTTTTTCTTCCTACCACCTCCCGTTCGGTGTTCCGATGGTTAGACCACCTTACTACATAAATAAATTCAACACCATAGCAAAAATTCCTGCTTGTAAAGCTTAAATTTTCATGAAACTTTGAGTACTAGTTCCCTCTTCTTACGGGACGATAAATACCCTTTTTCACAAAAATAGTAACAGTCCTGCCCCGTCTTCCCCGATATTTCTTTAACGACAACCACTACAGCTACTACAACTTCCGCCACAACTACTCCCCGAGCTGCCTGTACTCACCCCACCTTCGCCGCCCTTCGTAATATATAGAAACCCGGTAAATCGCTGGCTGACAGCACCTCCGCATACCGGACAGCGTACTTTGTCCCTCTCCTTTATGGATACAAACTCACTGAAAGTATGCCCGCACTCCTGGCATTTAAAATCATAAGTCGGCATCTCTCTTCACCTCGCATCGTATTGAGGGTAAGTCCCGGTAAGAACTCCTGTTTAACCGTTGGCTAACTCCGGAAAGGCTACCTCTTTTCGACCTTTTCCTGAGGTGGTAGCACCCTAACTACCCAACGGTCCAATTCTTGGGCTAAGTCTATCTCAATCTTTGCTTTAAGGGGTTTCCCTTCACGGCCATAAAGCAAGCATACCTGAGGTTTGTGGGATTGCCCGGGAGAGGTTCTAAGTACTATTCCTACCTCCCCGGTATTAAGTTCAACCATGGTACCCACTGAATAAGCAGCCACATTAGAAAGGAAAGCCTTTACCAGGCGATAATCATGCCGGAAATTGCCTGCTGCCGCCAGCATTTCATAGGCTTCGTGGGCAGGGTAGGCTTTGCGGTAGACCCGGTCGGCCGTTAAGGCATCGTATTCATCCACAATGGCGGTTATAGCCGCAAATTCATGGATGTCTTCCCCTTTAAGTCCACGGGGATAACCGCTACCGTTATACCGCTCATGATGTTCCCAGGCCACAAGAGGAGCGATCTTGCCCAAGCCCTCCTGCTTGCTCAATATCTCAAAGCCTAACTCTGCGTGCCGGCATACTATATTATACTCTTCCGGCGTCAAGGGACCCGGCTTGTTTAAAACCTCGGCGGGTATAAGGATTTTCCCTATATCGTGAAGCAAAGCTCCCATCCCCAACTGGATGAGGCTTGCTCTGGGATATTTTAAAGTTATCCCTGTAATAACAGCGAGAATACACACATTGACGGAATGAGCAAAGGTATAATCATCTAGGGCTCTTATGTCTGCGAGGTTGACCATTATCCCTTTACGGCTTAAGAGTTCTTGTACGATACTTTCTACTACTTCCCTTACGCGCTCCGGTTCAATTAAAGCCGCCTGGTTACCTCTTTTTTCTCCCTTAACCCCTTCCATTATTTCCTTGACCAGTTTTAGGGCCTTAAGCCGCGTGGCCTCAGACACCACGTCTTCTACTTCCCATTCAGGCCCCATATCATCGGCTACATAAACCCCAGGTATACCCAGTTCCCGCAACCGCTGTATATAATAGGGCTTTAAGATGACACCTTTATTTAACAATACCCGGCCCTCTGCATCAAAGATAGACCGGGCAACCACCATTCCTGGCCGCAAGCACTCCAAAGGGAGCTTCCGCAAGGGCCTTCCTTCCTCCCCTTCCTTGCTCACGACCAGTTATTCGACATAATTTGAAATTATCCTTTATTCCTCGGGAAAATTTCCATTCCGGGATCCTTACGCTGGCGGTAAAGATAATATATCAAAAGCACTGCTGTGCCGCCCAGAAGAATAATCCCGTACACAGCCATGGCCAACTACACCCCGAAGAATATTATAGCACAAACACAACCCCTTGGAGTTCCCGCTTTGCGTTCTTTTAAGCCAGTCCGGCGCGGCTTACAGCTTCCCTTTCTAGGAGGCTTACCGTACGCTTCAACACCCGGATATATCTAAGCTCCGGGTCTTCGGGGCCCTGAAGATCGGCCTGCTCTTTTTTAAGTAAGTTTACATAATCTATAATCTCCCTCGTTATCACCTCTCCCGGACATACTAGAGGTATCCCGGGAGGATAAGCTGTGATGGCCTCTGCGCTTATCTCGCCCTCTGCATATTCCAACTCTACGCTACGGGTCTGGCTGTAGAAAGCTTCCCTGGGCAACACCGACATCCGCGGTATGGCGGGTAGAGGAGGGCAAAAACGTATTACATTCTTTACAGGACGCTGCCGGGCAATATCCTGGAAAGCCGCTACCACCCGCCTGGCCATCTCCCAATCATCGCCTATGGATATAAGCAGGAGCACGTTATACAGGTCAGACAGTTCCACCTGGATGCGGTATTCGCGCCGCAGGATGTTCTCCATCTCATAGCCCGAAAGCCCGAGATCCTGGACGTTAACCGTAATCTTGGTAGGATCTAAGGCATGACAACCGGGCACCCCTACCACTTCTTCCCCTAAAACCCGCAGGCCCTCTATGCGGGAAAGTTCTCTCCGTATAAAATAGGCTATCTCTAAAGCTCGCTCTATTAGCTTGTGGCCGAAAAGGGCCATCTGCTTGCGCGCCACATCGAGAGAGGCGAGCAAGATGTAGGAAGGGCTCGTTGTTTGAGAAAGATTAAGAACGGCCTTAAGGTGTTTAGGATCCACCCTGTTGCCCCTTGCTAGAAGAAACGAGCTCTGGGTAAGAGACCCCGCAAGTTTATGGGCACTCACTGCCGACAGGTCCGCTCCTGCCTCCATGGCCGAAAGAGGCAAGGCCGGATGAAACTTAAGGTGAGCCCCATGGGCTTCATCCACTATTACCGGCACGTTGTACCGGTGGGCTACCTCCACTATTTCCTTTAGGGCCGGAGCTGTCCCGTAATAATTGGGATTTATGATAAATACTGCCTTAGCGTCCGGGTGTTCATTTAAAGCCCGTTCTACCTTTTCTGGGGTTACACCCATGGATATGCCAAAATCGTGGTTTATCTCCGGTTCTATATAAACGGGCCGTGCCCCGCTTAATATAAGGCCGCCCAGGGCCGAACGGTGGGCATTACGGGGGATGATGATCTTGTCGCCGGGATTACACAAAGCCAGAATCATGGCCTGGATCCCGGAAGTAGTCCCGTTTACCAGGAAAAAGGCATGATCGGCACCATAAGCTTCAGCCGCCAGCTCCTCGGCTTCACGGATGACACTTCTGGGATTGCAGATGTTATCTAAATCGGGCATACAAGTAAGATCAATGGCCAGCACCCGTTCGCCTACGTATTCCCTAAATTCGGGTAACGCCCGGCCCTGTTTGTGTCCCGGGACATGCAAGGGTAAAACACCTTCTTCTACGTACCGTTTCAGGGCAGTAAAAATGGGCGTCTTCCTCTGGTCTAGCACCTCTACCCGGACCCCCAACTTCTTAAATAACAAGCAGAATTAATTACACCATAACCTTTCGATAAATGCAAGGATAAAACTTTAAATGAGCCTGTTATTGGGGTTCTATTATTTTTTATGCCAAACACTAGCTAGCGTCAACCCCCTAAAAACGGAAGAGGGCCTATCCTTACGGCCCTCTTCTGGAGGATATTACGCATCCAGGTTAGAGTGTACTTTTATTTTGCACCCAGTTCCTCCCGAGCAGCAGCGACCTCCTTTTCTGCTCCTGGGGTAATTTTGGTGAACCTATGTTTGATCCTCGCCATTACTTCGGGTAAAGTAGTATACTCCATATCCTCTAACGGTAGGCGGTGCGGCTCAAAGGGCCCTAACTGCCGGAGGTAGCTGGCTATCTCATTGGCAATCCTCCGGGCCTGGTCGAAAGCCACGTCGGCGAACAGGTCCTGCGGCCCTATAAGCTTCCCGTTGGCCAGCTGGAACCCGAGGGCGACTACACGCGGCGGGCCATCAAAGCGAGTAGGTGTAGCCTGGGCTAAGGATACGGGCATCAGGGGGCCCATGTGGGAACCCCGCATCCAACCTGCCACCAGGTGGGGATGGGCGAAGGGTTCCAGGGCTTCTCCTACGGCCGGAAGCCCGCTCTGGCAACGCACGATACATACAGGATCATCTTTGCCCACATACCGACCAGCCAGGAAGTTGAGTCTCTGTGTGCTGGATACAGCTGCAATCTCTCCGGTGGCCTTAGAGTACACGGCCTTAACACAGTACCGCCCCGGTGCTCCTATAAACACTAAAAGATCGTACATTTCTTCGGGTAGGGAAAAGATCACGCGCTTATTTTCGATCAAATCATAGACCTCAAAGCGGAAGCCTTGATGCATTTTAGGATCTATCACCAGCCCGATGGTATTAAAGGGATCCGCAAACATTTTATAAAGGGGGAAGTTCCAGGCACCGGGTTCAGTTTTGTCGGCCATAAATATGATTACCGGCTCGCTCTTTCTTTCCTCAAATTCCATCTCCGCTACTCCCGGACCCATTCCCCGCACGTTTCCTGAAAAAGCATCGGAGAGCAAATCCTGCCCGGCACCATATAACTTCATCTCCCGGGCGACCTCGGTACAGCGCAGGAAGGTATTCCAAGCCAGGTGATGAATCTCAGGGCTATCTACTCCCCGGCGGTGGGTCATGATTAAGTTGATATCATCTCCCACATGGGTGACGTGAAAATCCACCAAAAGATCGCTTTCCGCCAGGGTCTTTCTGGCCGTCTCTATTAGGCGCGGATGTACGCTGGAATGACCTACCCAGCCTCCGATGTCAGCTTTAATTACTGTTAAAGTAATTTTTTCGGGCATATATCTATCCTCCTTTGCGAGAGGTGATCTCGCCAGCCTCTTACAATAATTATGTTATACTATATGCTTCTAATGTGCAATATAGAATAGCAAAATTTAAATCAAGAGCAGCCTAAATAAAAAAATAAAAAATAGCAGGCTTTGGCCTGCTTGAGTTGCTCCGTTTCTGAAAAGTGCCTTCTCAAAGATATTAGACCCTGTATTTTTCTGCTAAATTAAACTTCTCGTAAAGAGCAAGCTCTACTGCCGGGGGAACCAGCCCCCTGATGCACCCACCTAGAGAGGCTACTTGGCGAATGATGCTAGAAGTTAAAAAAGAATATTCGGTAGCCGTCATAAGAAAAACAGTTTCCACCTCTTCGGCCAACTTTTTATTCATAATAGACATCTGGAACTCGTACTCGAAGTCGGAGACCGCCCTTAAGCCCCGTATTATAGCGCAGGCCCCTTCCCGTCGCACGAAATCTACCAAAAGGCCCTGAAAAGGCTTTACTTCCACTCCCGGGATATCCTGCGTGACCTCCCGGGCCAGCCTTACCCTCTCTTCTAAAGAAAATAAGGTCTGCTTGTAGTTATCCTTAGCCACCCCTACGATTATGCGGTCGAAAAGCTTGCAGGCCCGCTTTATGACGTCTAAATGGCCGTTGGTTATAGGGTCAAAGGTACCCGGATAAACTGCGATCCGCACTGTGTCCTCCTCCTTAAACTTTAAGCCCCAGGGCGTAAAAGGGTTAATTTTTCTCTCTGATCTTCCCGGTCGGCAGAAGAAAGGCTTAAATTAGCCCACTTCCCGCAACGGCTGCCCCACCGCCCCACAAGCTCACCGTGGACGTAAAGCTCGCTTATTTCGCAGTTGTTGGCGCAATCGTTGCAAATGAAGCTCCTGGGAGTGCATTTGAAACTGGCTATAGCAGCGATACCCCGGAACTTGGTAGGCATCCGGTACTTTAACCATCTCTCCCGGGCAAGAAGCGCTGCTCCCAGAGCCCCCATCACCCGAAAATGTTTAGGAACAACTATGGGCAAACCCAAAAGAGCCTCAAAGGCCGCCCTCAAGCCTACATTGGCCGCTACACCGCCCTGGAAAAGCACTACAGGTTTTATTTCTCTCCCGCGGGCTACGTTGGTAAGATAATTGCGTGCCAGAGCAAGGCAAAGGCCGGCTATTAGATCTTCTTTGCTATAGCCCATCTGCTGTTTGCTGATAAGGTCGGACTCCGCAAAGACCCCACAGCGTCCCGCGATGCGTACGGGGCTCTTAGATTTTAGGGCCAGTTCCCCGAACTTTTCAATGGGTACATTTAACCGGGCCGCCTGGTGATCCAAAAAAGAGCCCGTCCCCGCTGCACAAACGGTGTTCATATTAAAACCCCGCGATACCCCGTCCTTAAGATATATGATTTTAGAGTCCTGGCCTCCGATATCTATGACCGTCCGCGCCTCAGGATGAACTTCCCGTGCCGCCACCGCGTGGGCGGTAATTTCATTTTTTATAGTGTCCGCCCCTACCATGGCCGCGGCCAGGTGGCGCCCCGATCCGGTAGTGCCCACGGCCAGTACCTCAGCGTGAGGTAAAGCGTCGTTAAGCTGTTTAAAGCCCGTCTGTAAAGCCTCGATAGGGCCGCCATGGGTCCGGAGATAAGTTTCAAAAAGGATTTCCTTTTCCAGGCTCAGGGCCACAATTTTGCTGCTCACACTGCCTACGTCAATACCCAAGAAGCACTCCAAATCTTCCACCTCCATAACTTAAGCCCTCTTCCCGTCTTTCAGCCAGAACTTCCAAGAAGGCCTCAAGCCGCGTCTCCCAACCTGCCGTCCCGGTCTGCTCGTTGATTATCAACGAAAGCAATGGCAAATCTAGTTTCTCGCTTAAAGGTACCATTATATTCTGGGAAACCGTTTCGGGCATACAGGTAAAGGGTAAAAGGTGTATCACTCCGTCAAAACCTTCTTCTTTGGCCAGGACCAGTTCGCCTACGCTCTCTTGCCCGTGTCCTCCTACAGGTGCCCTCAAGTAAGGTGCGGCAGCAGATATAACTCGCTGGTGGTGCTCACGCGCTTTTTGCTTATGCAGCACGTGGAGATCAAACCACTGGGTAGCGGTAAGATTGCGTACTACTTCTACCCTTAAATCGGGCCGGGAGGCTAAGAAACGTTCGATTTCTTGATTAACAAAACTCTCTAAAACTGTATAAATCTCTCCTATAATCTTCACCCTCAAGGGAGCAAGTTTTTCTTCCGGTATGGCTTCGAGCTCCTCCCAAAGCTCTCTTTCTGCTTTTTTAACCTGCCCGACATAACCCGCTGCCTTGACCTGCCGCACAAATCTCCTCCATGCCTTATCCGCCGTACCTCTATTTTTTTCATAAGCCCTTTTACGCCGGACCCAGGCCTCACCCCGGTCTAAGGCAGCCATTTTATGATACCCTAAGTACAATCCTTTGGCGATCCTCCACAAAGGAGCATTACCCGTAGCTTCCCGCAAGGCCTGGCGGAACGCCTTCCAGCGGGTCTTTAACGGTACCGGAGAATCTATGATTACTAACCGGAACTCGTATCCTTTAGCCTTAAGAAGGAGTTCCTGGAGCTGGGCATACCAGCCTAGGCGGCACCTTCCCTTGCCGCCCACCATAATTATGGTATTAGCACCTTTTTCCAAGACAGCCCGCATCTGCCCTAAGGTGGTAACCATAGGATAACAGATAAATTCGGGAGCCAGCTCTTTACCCAGCTCCACGACAGTTTTACTTAAAGGCGGTGTGGGAATCATTTCTACCCCGCACTCCGCCAGAGCCGACTCCAGGGCGATATCCAAAAGCCCCATGCCTGGGGCTCCTACTTTTAGCTCCTCCCTTCTTAGGGCAGGCACGGACGAAATCGGAAGCCTGCGGTTGTCACCGGGTCCCGTTATTCCGCCCTCCATAACTAACGATTCGGTCCTCGCGCTGGAGGGGACCCGTAACCTTACGGGGGACACTCGCGGCTCTCCAGCACTAGTATCCAAGAAGGCTTCCAGCCGGGTAACGAACCCGGCTTCTCCCGTATGCTCGTCCACCGTAAGTAGCAAAAAAGGTACGCCCCGTGCTTCGGCCTCGGCCTCAAGGAAGGCTTCCAGCACAGAAGCAGGGCCGCAGGAGAAAGCTTCCACCAGGATAAGCTTATTTACCAAGCCGCGACGCAAAAAGTAAAATCCGGCCCCCAGCAGCCGGGCCTCATAGGCCCACATCCTGTTCCCTTCCCAAAGAGATCCCACTTCTTTTAATACCTCTTCTTGGGGGGCCATCTCTGCCGTCCAAACCTGCCCGTACTCGCGCAATCTATCGACCAGGTTATGTCCCACTATATCATAAAGGACATAGGGGTGACCTAGCACTCCTATAACTTGCGAGGGATCATACTCGGCCAGGGGGTCAAAGCGGCGCCGGGGTCTTTTGTCCTGGCCAGACATCCGGGCATAGGCCTCTACCACGGTCAAACCTTGGCGGGTTAACTTTTCAAAAAGGGCCTGCCTTTCCTCTCCCACCCTTATAGCTTCCTCTGCCTCGTTACGACGAGCCCCCAGGCGAGCTGCCACTTCCAGAAGGCTTTCCTTCCAACAACCTGGCTTTTCCCTTTCGTTCCATTCGGGAGCTAGCAACTGTTCCTCACTTAGCCCAAGCCCGTTTTTAAGCATATCTGCGATTCCTATAAGCTTCGGGCAACAGTAGTTCTCCTTATCCACGCTAGAAAGAACGGGAACGAACAGGTAGTCTACACCTTTTTCCAATAGCCTTTTGGCATGGGCAAAATAAAGTTTTACCGAGACACAAGGTTCATCCGTGGGGCAACAGACCATATCTAGTAGGGTCCGCCCGTCACTGGGCGGCGACACCACCACTTCAGCTCCCAGGGTTTCCAGGAAACCCTGTATAAAGGGAAAAATATAATAATAAGACAGTCCGCGCGGGATACCCACCCGTAAAGGCACCAGCGGTCACCCCCTGCTAAGTTAATTATACTCCTTCGCCAATATAAGGCAAGCTTTGCCAAGGTCAACGCTTCTTTGGAGTATTCCCCGGGAGTGGGTTTATTTATACTGAGGTGTTATACTTTTGTTAGGTGCAGAAGGGATGGAAGGGAGGATGGCGGGTTGGGCAAGCTTTTTTTGGGAACCAGCGGGTTTAACTATTCCCACTGGCGCGGCCGCTTCTATCCTCCGGAACTGCCTACTAAGGAATGGCTTAAATTCTATGCCTCTTACTTTCCTACTGTTGAAATTAACGTAACTTTTTACCGTGTCCCGCGGCTTACCACTTTTACCACCTGGTACGAGCAAACTCCGGACGATTTTACCTTCGCTTTAAAGGGCCACCGCCAGATAACCCACTACAAGCGCCTTAAAGATGCGGAAGCTGAGCTTGAAAAATTTCTGCAGCATTTATCCCCTTTACAGCATAAATTGGGGATCATCCTGTGGCAGCTACCCCCTGGCCTTAAAGCGGATATAAAGCTGCTTGCAGATTTTATAGGAGCTCTTCAGGCTCATCCTTTAGCCAGCGGGGTTCGCCACTCCTTCGAATTCCGCCATGCAAGCTGGTTTTCTGCCGAAGTTTACTCCCTGCTATCTTCGGCAGGATACGCCCTCTGCGTAGCAGACAGTCCTCGCTGGCCCAAAATCGAGGAACTCACAGCAAACTTCGTGTATGTGCGCTTTCATGGAAGCCAAAAACTTTATGCTTCCTCTTATACTAGCGAAGAACTTGCGAAATGGGCAAAAAAAATAAAGCACTGGCTAGAACAAAACTTGGACGTCTACGCCTACTTTAACAATGACGCCCAAGGATATGCCCTCGCCAATGCCCGGGAGCTATTGGCCCTTCTAGCCTAAATAGCTGTTCTTCATGAGTTAGCCAGTTAACTTTTCCTGGCGTTTTCTTTTAAGAACTACGTGTTCCAACAACATACTGGCCAAAGTCCCTACAATAACACCGTTGCTCAAAGCACCTGCTGCCCAAGAAGGCACCCTTACCCAGTATCCCGGGGGTAAAAGCATCACTCCTATCCCTGTAAGAAGGCTGAGGCCTATTATAAATGTCTCCCGCAAGGAAACCTCCTCGCGTAACATATCCTTTATACCTATTACCACCAGGGAGCTCCCCGATACCAGCAATACTGCGGCAGCTACCGGTTGGGGGATACTACCTACAATCCTGCCTAAAGGAGGTAGCAGGCCCAGGGCCATGAACATTATACAGGCGAAGATAAAGGGACGGGAGCGCTTGTCGCCCGTAACGGACACGAGCGCAGCCGAGATGGCAAAGGGAATAGTTCCGACACCGCCTCCAAGGCCGCTCATAATATTGGCCACACCGCTCGCGAGTAAACCTCTATCATACCTTCTAGCGGGCACCTTATCGCCCGTAGCAGCTTCCCAGGCCGAAATGCTGCCTATAACATTGGGTACAAGCATTATCCCAAGCAAGATGAGCGACAACAGGGTCCCCGGGTCAAAGGTAGGTTTCCCCCACGGAAAAAGGCAGGGCAGGGAAATAAGCCCCATGCCTCTTACTTCTGGAAGAGGAGCTGCTCCCACTACCAAGCTCAATAGCCATCCTAGGGCTACACCCACTATGATAGCTCCCTGCTTTAGCATTCCCTTGCCGTTTAAAGTGAGATAGACCACCAGCACCAAGACCAACAGAGCAACAATGAAAAGCCTTATCCCGCCGCTAGCGATACCCTTAACCCCCACACCACCTATCTGCAACCCCAATACCGTGAGGAGCACGCCCGTGATGCGGGGTGTAAAGAGGGAACGCCATTTAGTGATTACCCCGGCCCATCCCATTATCGCCAAAACAACCCCTACGGCTATCATAGCTCCTTCGATATCCGTACGCACCGATGCCAGGTGCTTTCCTGTGCCGACCGCCACACCGGCCAGAAGAACATAGGCGGCCCACCAGGGGGCCGCCGGTCCTTCCATTAGTAGTACCCCGTGCCCGAACTTGACCTGAAGTAAACTGGAAAGGCCGGTCAAGAAAAAAGCCATCTGGCTTAACCTGGCTATTTCCAGTGTATTCATGCCCAGGGCGCTGCCGACGATAACAGGTACGGAAATAATCACCCCCAAGTGAAATACCACCCACTGAAGGGCGCAGAGCCACCAATCCGATCTATCCTGCAAATTGGCTGCCCCCTTAACCTGGCGCATTCCCAGCTTTTCGTGGGAAGGCCTGCCTTGGCTTTAAAGTGAGTGCATCAATCTGCACTCATAACCCGGGGTTTTTTGACCAGCATAAAAACGACTAAAGCCAGGGCCATGGCGTACATGGCCAGGGAAATAGGTGAGGCTACAAATATCGCCAGGTCTCCCCGGCCCATGATCAAGGCCTGGCGCAGGGATCGTTCCATAATGGGACCCATTACCAGTCCGATCAGGAGGGGAGCGGGATCGTATTCGTATTTCCGCATCAGATATCCCGCCACTCCCGCGGCCAGCATCACCCATACGTCGAATATATTGTTGTTATCGGCATAGGCCCCTACGATGCAAAACAGCAGGACTACGGGCATAAGGTATTTATAAGGAATTCGGGTGATACTGGCCCATATTCCTACCAGGGGCAGGTTTAGAATCAGCAGCATTATATTGCCTATATACATGCTGCCGATTACACCCCAGAAGGCATCCGGATGTTCCCGCAGGAACAGGGGGCCGGGCGTAACTCCTACTAAAAGCATACCGCTTAAGAGGACGGCAATGGCCGGAGAGAAAGGTATCCCGAGGGAAAGCAAGGGTATCATGGCCCCTACGCTAGCCGCGTTGTTAGCGGATTCCGGTCCGGCCACCCCTTCGATGGCCCCGTTACCGAACTCCTCTTTGTGTTTAGAGGTGCTTTTTTCCAAACTGTAGGAGGCAAAGGAAGCGATAGTAGCGCTCGGGCCGGGAATAAGACCGATTAAAAAGCCGAGCAGAGTCCCTCTAAACATGGAGGGCAAAGCCCTCTTTATTTCTTCTTTAGTTGGATAAAGGTCCCGTAGCCTTACCTTGGCTACAGGTTCGATCTTCTCTTCAGGCTGGCTGGCCAGCCACAAGATCTCACCTACTCCGAAAAGGCCAGCAGCAATGGCGATAAAACTTAAACCCGTACCCGCCAAAGGCTGGTTAAAAGTAAACCTGTTAACCCCGCCTAAAGGATCCAATCCTACAGTGGAGAGCAGGAGCCCCAGCGCTATCATTAGGAACGCCTTTATGCCGCCTTTACCCGAAAGATTGGAAAGCACAATGACGCCCACCACCGTCAAGGCGAAAAACTCTGCCGGTCCGAAGGCCAGGGCTGCTTTAGCCAAGGGCGGCGCAAAAAGCTGAAGCAGAACTATGCCAATGGTTCCGGCTACAAAGGATCCCAAAGCGCTGACAGCCAAGGCAGCTCCCGCCCGTCCCTTTTGGGCCAGCTTATATCCTTCCAAGCAAGTAACCACACTGGCCGGCTCTCCGGGTACGTTTACCAGAATAGAGGTAGTAGAGCCACCGTACATGGCTCCGTAATAGATCCCCGCCAGCATGATCAAACCTGCCGTAGGCCCCAACTTTACAGTTAAGGGCAAGAGCAGGGCCATGGCCGCAGCCGGACCCAATCCTGGCAAGACTCCGGTTAATGTTCCGACTAGCACTCCTACAAAGCAGGCCAAGAGGTTATACGGAGTAAGAGCTATCTCCAGGGCCGAAAGAACGGACATAATTTAAGCAGGACCTCCCTTTAAATAAAGAGACCTTTGGGAAACGAAACCTGTAGCCAGAAGGAAAAAATCAGGTAGGCTCCCAAAACAGCGCCTAACGCTACCCCTATGGCTTGGCTCCATCTCTTTACCCCTAGCAATTTACAGAACAGGCAGACTAAGATAAAGCTACTAGTGAAAAACCCTAAAAACTTCATCCCCCATAGTATAAAGGCATTCAGCACCACCAGAGACACTACTTTCCGCGTACCGTTGGTATTATTATTGTTTTCTTCCTTTTCACTTGGCCGTTGGTTTCTACCGGCTAATATATTGACAAACAGTAACCAACCTGCCATGGCTATAACCGCAATGGCCACAAGTAGCGGAAAAACAGCCTCTCCAGGAGTCTCAAGACTGCCCAGATTGTATTGAAGGGAATATATCATAAAAAATAATCCGATACCTGCTATCACTAAAATACTTCCTATCTCCTTAGCCACACTACCAACTCCCCAGGCCTTAGGGGACACCCCTAGGCGAGGTGTCCCCGGTTTTACAGACAAAATCCTATTGTTTCTTCATGCCGACCTGCTCCATCAACGCCGCCAGTTCCTTGTCTTGCTCCGCTATGAACTGGTCGAACTCCTTGGCCCCGCGAAATTCAATGTTGGCCCCCATGTCTTCGGCAAATTTCTTGAACTCGGGGTTCTCGGCCACCTTCTTAAAGGCTTCCTCCAGCTTTTTGATTACCGACTCAGGCGTACCGGCAGGTACCGCGATACCACGCCACAGCGAAAGGGTAAGGGGGATGCCCTTCTCTTTGAAAGTCGGTACATCGGGTAAAATCTTAAGCCTTTCTTCCCCTGTGATGGCCAGGATCCTTACCTGGCCGGCCTTTACCTGAGACATAATTTCCGCCGGTAGCTGGGAGCTCGCTTCGATCTGGCCCCCTAACACGCTAGAAATAGCCAGTCCGCCCTGCCCGAAGGGCACATGGGTAAATTTGGCACCCGTTTTGTTTTCTAAAGCTACGGCTACCAGGTGAGTGAAGCTACCGTTACCCGAATTTCCGATACGTACTTTTCCGGGATTTTTCTTGGCATACTCTATAAACTCGTTTATATCCTTCCAGGGTGCATCGGCCTTAACGGCTATGCTTACCGGCTCGGTGGTAAGTTCGGCCACCCCGCTAAAGGCAGTGTAGTTGAAATTCATATTCCCGGCATGATAAGCAGTATTGATGGAATTGGAGTTCCATACAATGGAGTAGCCGTCCGGTTTTTGCTCTTTTACGTAACTGTATCCTACGGCCCCTCCAGCTCCCGTCCGGTTAACCACGGTGATAGGTTGCCCAAGCTCTTTCCCGGCCAGCTCCGCCACTTTACGTGCCAAAAGATCGGCTCCACTACCTGGCGCAAAAAGGACGGTCATTTCAATGGGCTTGGTGGGAAACTCTATCTTTTGCTCTTGGGTCTTCCCATTCGAAGACCCTTGGGCCCCTCCGCACCCCGCTGCTACGAGGCCTAAGCCCGCCAGCATTATGCTTGCCGTTAAAATGGCTAAAAATTTCTTAATCATAAGCTCCACCTGTACCTCCTTTTTAAAATAAACATAAGTTCAAAATGTCAAAAAGGAATAATAGCTTAGCTTAAGGATTTACCACCACCTTCATGGCTCCGTCTTTACGGTTTACAAAGTAATCCAGGGCTGTATGGAACTCCTCCAAGGGGAAAGCATGGGTCATAATAGGTTTAGCATCGATTTTCCCCTGGGCCATAAGGGAAAGGGCCCGCTGGCAGTTGCGATTGCCTTCGCCACGCACAGTAAGAAGGCTTATCTGGTTAAGGACCACATAATCCAGGTTGGCCACAACCGGCTCCTTATAGAAGGAGACCAGTACCACTACTCCGCCCTTTTTAGCCGACTTAATGGCCAGCTCAAAGCTATCGGAGGTTCCCGCACATTCAAAGACTCTTTCCGCACCCTTGCCGTTGGTCAAGGCCAAAATCTTATCTAAGGGAGCAGGTTCCTCCCGCACGTTGATGGTATGGGTGGCGCCCAGCAGGCGGCCTTTGCTCAAGCGGTCTTCGCGGGTTCCGACCAGTATTATCCTTTCTGCTCCCAAGGCTCTAGCGCACTGGACTACAGATAGACCTATTGGCCCGGGGCCTATAACAACTATGGTATCGCCTGCAATATAACCTCCGCTTTTATCTATGGCATAAAGGGCACATCCCGCCGTAGTCACATAGGTTGCTTCATTGAAGGAAATGTTATCGGGGATTTTATATACAGAATTTACGTGCTGAACGGCGTACTCAGCAAATCCCCCGTCCACTGTCATCCCTGCGGCCCGGTGGCCTTTATCCAGGCGACCATAGTTTAAACAGGCGGTGTACTTCCCGTCGATGCAATTTTCGCAACGGCCGCATCCCTTGTGGGCTTCGATGGCTACTCGGTCCCCTACCTTAAACTCGTCAACCGTTTCCCCCACGGCTACCACGGTACCGGCCCACTCATGACCAAAGGTAAATTCGCCATAAGGCGGCATTTTCGGCATACCTTTTGTAATAATTTTTACATCGGTACCGCAGATCCCGCACGCCGCTACCCTTACCAGTACCTCTCCCGGGCCGGGCTTAGGAACTGGCTTTTCCACCAGCCTGACGTCGTTGGGGCCAAAAAGAACTAAAGCTTTCATCTTGTCGGGAATGGTGAATTCCATAAGCCATAACCCCTTTCTTTTAAAGAGTTTTAAAGAGTTTGTGCATTTATTTCCTTAAATTTCCCAGTTGACCCGATCATCTCGTGCAGGATGCTTGCAGCCAGTTCAGCAAAAGCCGCATCATTGATATGGGCGTCTACCTTAATTAGCCGGATCTCCGGTTTAAGATGCGCTTCCAAAGCCTTTACCAGGGCCTCATCAGCTTGGGGGTCGTGTAGCGGGCCTCCCTCCCGCCCGTTTTCCGAAAAGCCGCGCAAGGGAATAAGCACGGCCACCGGCCCCCGGGACGCATTGAGTTTCCCCGCCAGAACCCGGCCCACCTTAGCGAGCTCCTCGGCGGTAGCCCTTACGTTGGTATTGTAGGGGTTATGGTAGTGGGTAGGCCTGTTCCGGTAACGAGGGGGAATGGTATCGGGCGGGCCAAAGCAAAAGTAATCTAGTCCACCCGGTGCCACCACTTGCGGAACACCTCTTTTCCCCGCCGCCTCCAGCCGGGGCCGTAACGGGGTATAGATGTCATCACCTAAAACCTCGCCCACCAATTCGTGGGGTGTAAGATCCAGTACTCCCGCTACCCACCCCTCTTCAATGAGTTCTTCCATGGCTGAACCGCATGTCCCGGAAGCGTGAAACGCGATAACCTCGTAGCCCTTTTCCTCCAGCCAGTCCCTAGCCCTGGTGACCGCCGCATTGGTGTTACCGAGGGCGGTAACTGTGATAACCGGCCTATCCCCTCTTTTAAGGCTTGAGCCATGTTGGGCCATTCCGATGACAGCCGCCGCAGCATTAGCCAAAATTGACCGGCTCACCGTATTGGGACCGCCGAGAAGATCGGCTACCGAAAAAAGCATCATTATATCTTTGTATTGTACGTAAGGTCTGACGTTTCCTGAGGCCACAGTAGAAACGATAACCTTGGGAACTCCAAAGGGCAGGGAGCGCATGGCTATAGAAGCTATGGCCGTTCCCTGGTTCCCACCGATCCCCACTACTCCTTTAAGCTCTCCTCTTTGGTACAGCTCCTTAAGTACCCGGGCCGCTCCCCGGCCCATGGTCTCCATCATAGCGTCCCGGCGCAAACCTTTAAGATCGTTAAATTCCACCCCCGCCAACCGGCTTATAACTTCGCGGGGATAATCTGCCTGAAAATTGTGGGGAGAGTAGGTACTCACATCCAGTACCGGCGCCGCGAAACCACGGGAGCTAATAAACTCTTTTAGAAAGCGGGTTTCTGCCTCTTTGGTGTCTACGGTAGCAACTATAGCTATAGATGGAAGGGGCACCACAACTTCCTCCCCTTAGGCCAGGGCCCAGGCTTCCCTGATTACACGCTTAGCATTGGCCAGAATAAGCTCTGAAGTCTCGCCCGGCAGAAGCGGCCGAACTTCGGCGCTCAAAACCGGTCTCTTTTCGGGTCCCACCAGCCCCATGTCCACCAGCAGGCGGAAGTAACCTGCCACCTCGGCCACGTCTATTTCCCCATCCTCCACTCCAAAACGGGGCTGCAAATCGCCGTATAGGGGGTGACGCCTGTCCTTCATTACGCAGTTACCGATGTGGAAGGCCATAAGGTAATCCTTCACTAAAGGCAGGGCTTCCTCCGGTTTTTCCCTGAGCAGAGGAAAATGGGAAAGATCGGCCAGGAGACCAAATTTAGGATATTGGGGCTTAAGCTGCCGGGCTATATCCAGGGCATCGCGGAAGGGACCTATGAGAGACTCCTTGTCAATATCCCGGTCGAAAATTTTTAAGGTAATTAGAGGATCCCCCATCTCCCGGGCATACTCGCAGATCTGGGCTAAGGAATCTACTAAGAGCTTTTTAGCTTCCTCTCTCTTTTCCGGACCGGGATCTTTACCTGCGGGTATCCGCACCGCCGTAGCTCCCAGGTCTAACGCTTCCTTAAGGCAATTGAATACCTGCTTAATAGCCTTCTTTCTTTCCTGGGGATCTAGGGAATTTAGATTAAGCTTCTGACTGAACATGGCCGGCTGGGTGGCATAACATACTTCCAAATGAGAAACTTTCAACATGTGAGCAGCCTCCAGCCGGACCTTTACATCCCGCATCCAGCCTACTTCTACAGCCGTAAAGAAGTCGTCCTCCGCTATACGGCGCAAGGTCTCCAGGATGGGACCGGTGCCGTATGCCGTTTCCGGAAAAGCCTTGAAATGGACAATGCCCACCTTCATGTAGCGGTAGATGGAGCCTTCCAACCCAAACGCCCCCTTAAATTTACCTGAAATTTCGTTGTTTGCCGAGTGCTACCCTAAAACGCTGGTCTGGGTTTCGCCCGCCTAGCCTTTAAGGCTTTTAAGGATACAAGCTACCCTGGCATTGTCCTCTAAGACATCTGCAAGGTAGTAGGCCTTTCTTATATTTTCTCCTACTGTCACAAAGCCGTGCTTGCTTAAAACTGCAGCTTTCACCCCAGACTCCCGGAAGGCTTCAACGACCAAACGCGCCAATTCTTCGGAACCGGGCGGTGCAAAATCCACTACTGCAACTCGATGTAAGCCCATTTCAGCCGCGGCGGTAACTACGGGGAGTTCACCGAAGGCCGTGGCATACGCGGTGGCGTACGGGGAATGACCGTGGACCACGGCATTGATTTCTGGTCTCACGCGGTAAATACCCAAGTGAAACCTTATCTCTTTAGAAGGTTTTCCCTCTCCTTCCAGTACTTCCCCGTCTAAATTCACTAGTAGAAAATCTTTTTTTTCTACCTCACCAAAGGAGCGACCGCTGGCTTTAATAAGCACCTTATCTGGCATGTGCGGAAGCCGGGCGCTGGTGTTTCCGCTGGTTCCCGAAGAAAGTCCCCGCTCATAAAGTTTTCGCGTTACCTCCACTAGCTCCTCTCTCAAGGCCTCTAAATCAGCCGGCCAGGACAACTCTTTGCACCTCTCTTTGCGGCGGGAAGCTGTCCCCGGGGCGCAGCCGCTTTAGGGTTACGCCCCGGGAATACCCGCCCATAGTCTAGGCCCTTTCAGGGAAGTCACGGTTCTTAACCTGGAAGGGGAATTTCTTAACTTCGTTAATAAAGGCCGCCAAGTGTTCCGCCTCTTTTTCAAAAAGCTTTAATCCTTTTTCCTTGCTCCCCCGGAAGGGGTTACCAATTGTCGCGCTATCCGAATACTCGTGGTGCTCCATAGGCACAATTATGTTCTCTGAACCGCGGAATTTCACGGTAGCAGTACCGTCTATCTTGGAGAACTCCGGCCCCATCCACCGGGGAGCGTGGGCAATGTCCCTGACCGCCCGGCTCATATCCACTAATGTCTCATCATAGGCCATCACTTGGGATGTCTCCATTTCTCCAGCATGCCAGCCCGGCGTCTCCTCGGGCGGTCCTTCAATTATCCCCTTCACTACTTCACATTCCCTTTCCGTAGGCGTCTTGTACCAGGCTACAAAAGCCCCCGTCTGGTAACGGATCTTGCGCAGCAACTCATCGATGGGTTTGGTGTTAGAGCCATGGTGGGATACGTAAATAATTTTGTTGGCGCCGTGGTAAATGAGGCTGCGGGCAATATCGTAGAGGACCCGGCGGAAGGTCTCTGCAGACAAGGTTATAGTACCGCAGCCTTCCCCGACTTCGCCCATGTGGTGCGGAGAATATCCGAAGGGCAAGAGGGGTGTGTAGGGAACATTGGCTATTTTTGCTGCACGCTCGGTCACGGAGATAGTGGTGAAACTATCTGTGCCTAAGGGTACATGGGCGCCGTGTTTTTCGCAGCTTCCTACGGGGACCAAAACTACATCGGTTTCCTTAAACCATTCCTGAGCCTCGACATAAGAACATTCTAGTAAATTGTGTCTCTTGGCCATCTCCTAAAACCTCCAGGAATTATTTTGGTTTAAATTTTTAGGTCACATTTTTTGTTGTTTAGGCTATTAATTAAGTCATATATTGAGTTAACGGGAATAGCCGCGGCTACCCTTTTTTGGCTCACCCGAGATAATTTCTTAAATTTACTTAATCGGAGGAAATAAATGGTTATAATGTCTATTTTGATCTATTTATCCATTTATCTATACCGCTCTATTGTTATCCACGTTCTTATCCACGATTCAGGCTGACTCGCGGATAATCAGCTCCACTGGTAACAAAGTCACTTGCGGGACCGTTCTACCCCCCAGCAAATCCCTCAAAAGGCGCATAGCTGTAGCACCAAGCTCGTATACGGGAACCCTAACCGTAGTCAACCGAGGCAAAACGTAAGAAGCCAAGGGAATATCGTCAAAACCCACTACGGCCATATCCCGCGGTACTGATAAGCCTTCATCCGCCAGAGCCTTTATTGCACCTACAGCCATGAGATCATTATGCGCCAGAAGAGCCGTAGGCCACGGCTTGTGTTCTAATAACTTCCGCACGGCCTCGTATCCTCCGTGGGGAGTAAAGTCAGCATGGACTATGCGGGAAGGTTCGTATTTCAGCCCCTTTTCCTCTAAGGCCTGCCTGTATCCAGCCAGGCGGTCCCGCGAAGTGGTAGACGAAGAGGGACCGGCGATGCAAGCAATATCCCTGTGTCCTCGTTCAAGCAAATGTATAACTGCTCGTCTTGCCGCATCAGCATTATCGATTTGCACAGAAGGGAAGAATCCGAAATGGCGTCCTATCACTACGGTAGGGATATCCTCTTTCTGAAAAAAGTGGTCCTCCCTAGCGTCTTCCACCACACCCCCGCCCATAAAGATTACCCCATCTACCCTCTTTTCCCGCAATACACGAAGATACTTGAGGGTTCTTTCGCGGGAGCGGTCGGTATTGCAGAGGATGACGGTATAACCTTCCTGGTGGGCCACATCTTCGATCCCCCGTACAATACCTGAATAGTACGGGTTAGCTACATCGGGTAGCATGAGTCCTATCATTCGCGTCTCGTTAAGCTGAAGGCTGCGGGCCGCAGCGTTGGGGCAAAAACCAAGCTCCGCTACTGCTTCAAGAACCTTTCTTCTTGTCTCCGGGCTTATAGGGTGGGGACTGTTATTCAGTACGCGTGATACGGTAGTTACGGAGACTCCAGCCCGTCGAGCAACATCTTTTATGGTTACCATTACTCCGCTCCTCTGACGGAAAACGTTTTCCTATAGCTAAGTGTAGCATGCTATACCCAAGCTGTCAACACCCTTTTGGACTGAGTTATCCCCACTTTTTACAGAGCAGGCCTGCTTGAGCTTGGAAGCGACCGACTAAACCCTTTTGGGCTTTTGTTACCGGACTGTGATATTGTCATAGTGTAAGCGGACTGAAAAAGAAGCTAAAAGAAGGGTTTAAGTTATGGATTCCCACCCCAATGTAAAGGCTTTAAGGTTAATCTCCCGGAACTCAGATTTCACAGAAGTACTAATAGCTTCCTCCCAGCACTCACGGGGTATGGATAAATGCCGGGCCAGAACACCTAAAAGGACCATATTTACCGCTTTGGCGCTCCCTGCCTCCTTTGCTTTCTTTAAGGCATCTACGATGGCCACTTTTTTTACGCGGGCTCTCAACATTTCCAGAAGCCCTTCGGGATAGCTTGAAGCACCCGTCAAAACCGGAAGCGGCGGTATCTCCTGGTCGTTAACGATCAGCACCCCTTCACCTTTAAGGAAGGGCAAGCAGCGACAGGCTTCCAATTTCTCGAAGGCCACTAAATAATCGGCCGTACCTTGTGTAATCACCGGGGAATAAACTTTAGTGCCAAAGCGGACATGGGTTATTACGCTACCCCCCCGTTGGGCCATCCCATGCAAGTCGGCTACTTTAACATCCCAACCCAGACTTGCTGCTGCCCGGGAGAGTATACGCCCTGCTAAAACCGTCCCTTGTCCACCTACACCAGTTAAAAGGATACTTATGACCTGGTCATGCATTTTCCCCAACCACCTTTTCAATGGCTCCTGCCGGGCAAATCTGGGCGCACAATCCGCAACCCGTACACTGTATTTCGTCAATTACCGCCTCTTCGCCGTTAAAGGTAAGGGCAGGGCAGCCTAGGTCTAAGCAACACTGGCAAGAACGACAATACATACCTACCACCCTATATTTACCTGTTCCCTTAGCCAGCAGGGCGCAAAGGCGCCGCGCGATAATAACCGAAGGTTCCGGCGTAGCCACTTCGGCACTTATAACTTCTTGGGCACGGGTGAGATCATAAGGATCGACAACCTGTACCCGCCTTATACCGAGACCCCTTACCACCTGTTCCAGATCAATCTTGGTCGTCAGCGCGCGGGAAGCAGTGTATCCTGTACCGGGGTGATCCTGGTGCCCGGTCATGGCCGTAGTACCGTTGTCCAAAATGATAACCGTGGTTGTCCCCTGATTGTAAACTATATCCAGAAGTCCCGTCATCCCAGCATGTAAAAAGGTGGAATCCCCTATCACGGCCACCAACCCGCGACTAAATTCCTGTCCCCTAGCTTTTTCCATTCCCAAAGCTACACCCATGCTAGCACCCATGCAGATACACGTATCCATGGCGTTCAGGGGCGGGGAAGCTCCCAAAGTATAGCATCCAATATCCCCCGCTACAGTAAGCTTTAACTTGCGCAAGATATAAAACACTCCCCGGTGAGGGCACCCGGGGCACATAACCGGCGGACGTGCAGGCAGGGTTATATTTAAGGAGGGAGAGTTGTCGTGCAATAAACTCTCGTTTAATAGGGCGGGGTTCACCTCGGCCACTTTAGGCCCTATACCTTTGACCACCACACGGGGGTCGAACTCTCCGATGCGGGGCAAAAACTCCTTCCCCCGCACCGGCAATCCCCAGGAAGAAATCTGCTCCTCCAAGAAGGGTTCCAGCTCTTCCACGACAAAGCAGACATCAACCGCAGCTATAAACTGCCGGATAAGGTTCTTAGGCAAGGGATAGGTTAAGCCCAATTTGAGTACAGAAACACCGGGAAGGGCCTCCTTTACGTATTGGTAAGAAATTCCCGACGTAATAACCCCTACCCGTCTATCCCCCCATTCCACCCTATTTAAAGGGGTGATCTCCGCGTACGCTGAAAGTTTAGCCCTTCTCTCTTCCACAACCTTATGTCGTTCCCGGCCAAAGGCGGGTAACATCACATATTTCGAGGGCGCCTTAGTATAAGGTTTCAGGGGAACCTCTTCTCGTTCCCCTAGTTCAACTAAGCTTTGGGAATGGGCTATACGCGTGGTTAAACGGAGCATCACAGGAGTGTCAAAGGCTTCACTTAAAGCAAAAGCCACTTTGGTCATTTCTTTGGCTTCTTGGCTGTCGGCCGGCTCCAGGCAAGGTATCTGAGCAAACCGGGCGTATAGCCGGTTGTCCTGTTCGTTTTGAGAACTGTACAGGTTGGGATCATCAGCAGAAACTAACACCAGCCCGGCATTTATTCCCGTATAAGCCAGGGTCATGAGGGCGTCCGAGGCAACGTTTACACCTACATGCTTCATGGCCGCCAGGGCCCTCGCTCCGGCTATGGCCGCACCGGCCGCCACTTCCAAGGCCACCTTTTCATTAACCGACCACTCGGCATATACATCCGGATACTGAGCTAAAGCTTCGATAATTTCTGTGCTCGGGGTGCCTGGATAGGCAGCCGCTACCCGCACCCCGGCCTCCCAGGCTCCCCGGGCTACCGCATGATTACCTAACATAACTTCGCGCATAGTACTAAAGCTTCACTCCTTATAGAGGTTCCTGTATTAACAGGACAGTTAATTCTTCATGATAAAGGCCAATTCCTCCCGAGCCGTCTGCAGGGCAAGAATAAGCCTTATGCCTACTTGGGTCTTAGGTCGATTATCCGCTGGGCCTTACCTTCACTACGGGCGATGGAACGCGGTTCTACCAGGCGCACACGGGCTTTAAGCTGTAGCACCGTTTTAAGGCGGTCAGCTATCTTTTCTTCAAGCTCCTCTAAATCACTAAACCGACCGGTAAAAAACCGCTCGTTTACTTCTACCCGTACCTCCAGTTCATCCAGGTATCCCCGTCGTGAGACAACGAGCTGGTAGTGGGGGGATACTTCCTCTATCTCCATAAGCACGCTTTCTACCTGGGAAGGAAAAACATTTACCCCGCGGATTATAAGCATATCGTCTGTACGTCCCGTTATCTTAGCCAGCCGAGCGGTAGTGCGGCCGCAGGGGCAGGGCTCATAGATAAGGGCGGAAATATCCCTCGTACGGTACCTGAGAACTGGTACGGCCTCTTTAGTTAAGGTAGTTATAACCACTTCTCCGTACACGCCTGGAGGGCAGGGCTCTCCTGTGACGGGATCTATAATCTCCACGAGAAAATGATCTTCAGCTATATGCTGGCCATTCTGATACGGGCACTCACCGGAGACCCCGGGACCCATCACCTCTGAGAGCCCGTAATTGTCCGTAGCCACCATACCCCAACGCCGCTCAATCTCCTTTAACATCTCCCGGCTGGAAGCTTCTCCTCCGAAAAGCCCAAGCCTAACAGGGAGGCTCCTGGGGTCCACCCCCATCTCCTCTGCCACTTCGGCTAAATGTAAGGCATATGAAGGTGTGCCTACTAATACTGTGGTCCCGAAATCTTGCATAAGCATAATATGCCGTTTAGAATTTCCGGCGGCCGCCGGGACCACCGTAGCACCTACCCGCTCAAGGCCATAATGCAGGCCAAATCCTCCTGTAAAAAGGCCATAGCTAAAGACCACCTGGGCCACATCCCCGGCAGTAACCCCGGCCGCCGTTACCAAACGGGCTACTACTTCTGTCCATATCTCCATATCCCGGCGAGTATAGCCCACCACCACAGGTTTTCCTGTGGTACCCGAAGAAGCGTGGAGGCGAACTACTTCTTTCAAAGGCACGGCAAAAAGTCCGAAAGGGTAGTTTTTACGAAAATCCTCCTTGGTAGTGAAAGGCAGAAGCCGGACATCTTCAAGACTTTTAATATCCCCGGGACGTATCCCACGCTCATCGAGGGCCTGGCGATAAAAAGGAACCCGCTCATACACATACTCAACAATATTCCTTAACCTTTCTAATTGTAAAGCCTCTATTTCTTTCCGCGGCCGACACTCGTTAGCTGGGTCCCAAATAACATGTTCTCCTTGTTTTTCCATCTAGATTACAACCTCCAGTATGCTTTTATCCTATGACTCGTTCTCTTTCTCGCGGCCAATACTGTAAATCCCTTGACAATTCAAAACGTTCCTCCCCGAACACACGTTTTAGGTGTTGAGTAGAGAAAGCAGGGGTGAACAAGCTTACCACAGGTACCACAGCCAGGGGAATAAGCATAGCCAAGCACCCAATTGCTGGAACTACGTTGCTATCCAACCGGTAGTAGAAAGATAAACTTAAAGAAAGGGTTACCCCGGTAAGGAACCCGGCCCAAGCCCCGGCTTTGGTGGTCCTACGCCAATATAGCCCATAAATATAAGGAGCCAGGAATCCACCGGCCACCGTACCCCAAGAAAGGGACATAAGAACCAAGATAATCGTGGGTTTTAAAGCTATATATACTGATAGACCTATAAATATAACGCAAAGAAGGCGCAAGCACAAAAGCACAATCCGCTTAGAGATCTTAGGCCAGGCTCCCTGAAGAAGGTCTATGGCCACTGCGGAACTGCTTACCAAAACGAGAGAAGATAAAGTAGACATAGAAGCTGCTAGTACTAACACCAGTATTACTACTCCGATACCAGGGGGTAAAAAACGTTCAATAATCATAGGCATGATAAGATCAGGATTAGGCCTCCCATTTAGCAGGGGCATCTGATTGTTGAAAAATAGACGACCAAAGGAACCTGTAAAGTAGGCTCCTGTAGCAATCACTAGGGCAAAAAAGGTAGATACTACAGTAGCAGGACGGATGGCTTTTTCATCCTTTATAGCATAAAATTTCTGGACCATCTGAGGGAGCCCCCAAGGCCCCAAGCTTGTTAAAACAACCAACGAAAGTAGCCCCAGCCAGTTAGGTCAAGTAGTGCTATAGGCAAAGGCGGAGATCCAGGGTCCTATGCTACGGTGACCCAAGAAAAAGCCATTGATGTCCCGTGAACGCCGATGGCTCGCCAAACCTATGGCTAGCATCACGGTAAAATAAAGGACTAAAATAAGGATTTTCATTTACTGCCGTCCTCCCATCCTAAAAGTAATACGCAAACATATTCCACAAATCTTAAGGAAATCCTGCTAAAGGCTTTTAAGTTTAGCTACCTTCTAATTTTCTTCGGCTGCCAGTAAAGCCGCACCCAACGCGCCCAATATCTGGGGTTCCGCAGGGATATACAAACTAGTGCCCAACCTTTCTTCCAGGCTCTTTACCACCCCAATATTTTTGGCCACTCCCCCGCTCATGACTACGGGTCTCTCCCAACCCAACCGCTGGGCCATAGCCACCACCCTCTCGGCTACGGCATAATGTAAACCCTTAAGTATCTCTTCCAAAGGCCTGCCCTCGGCTAGAAGGGACACCACCTCTGATTCTGCAAAGACCGTGCATGTACTGCTTATGGGAGCTGCTCGGCGGGCCTTTACTGCCATTTTCCCCATTTCTCCCAGCTCTACCTCCAGGGCCCGGGCCATAACTTCCAAGAAGCGCCCCGTTCCTGCTGCGCACTTCTCATTCATTTCAAAATCCAATACCTTCCCCCCGGGTCCCACCCGGATCACCTTGCTGTCCTGACCTCCTATATCTATAACCGTAGCCACTTCAGGGAACAGGTGCCACGCCCCGCGGGCATGACAGGTTATCTCCGTAACCCGCCGGTCCGCGAAGGGTATGCTTATACGCCCGTATCCTGTAGCTACAATGCCCTTTAGCTCCTTCCGCTTAACATTTGCCCGGTTTAGGGCTTCTTCTAAAGCCCTTTCCGCCACTTCTGAACCGCCCCGGCCCGTAGGTAAAATGCAAAAGGATAACAATTGCCCCTCTGCAACAATGGCTGCCTTAGTGGATAAGGAACCTATATCCAATCCTGCCGTAATTAACATAATCTCCCACCTTTTTCTTCTAGTGTAATCTACTCGCGGCCAGAAGCTCCAAGAAGGCCTCTAGCCGTGTACGAACGCCACCCCCAGCGTACTTTTCCCGGTCTATACAGTCCCCATCAAGATTAAGAAAAGCCGTATTTTCCCGCCGGAGGGCCTCCTGCAGCAAGCGTATACCCGCCGTGCTCTGCCGGCACCCCCAGTGGGCGAAGTGGATTACCCCCTGGGCATTAAACTCTCGCACCATGTCTAAAATCGTCTGGATGCGCCTTTCCATAAAACTTAAGCCCTGGTGCCCCAGCACCTTGAGGGCCAGACTATAAAAGGGACGGTCTAAATCTAGCTCCTCCCAATAGACATGGTGCATCTCTTCGAAAACGACTATAGCCCCGCTTTCCTCCTCCAAGATTTTAAAAATTTCGGTGGGATAATAGGGCCGCAAGTGCAACCACAAGAGGCGGAATTTTTCCCGGGAAGCGGCCCATTTCTTTTCCCGCCGCCGGGTCTTAAGCTCTTCTAATAATTCCCGGTATACCTCTTCAGTAAAATCAGCACCCCAACCGGTTAACATAAGATATAGGAAGCCGTGGGCTTCTTCCCCGCGTATGACAGCCGGAAGCTTCTGTCGGTCCGCATTAATTTCAAGAAGCAGCCTTCTTGCCTCATTAGACCTTCCTATAGCCGCCTTTAAAGCCTCCATATCAGGGGAAAGTCCCAGGTCCCGGGCCAGGGAATAAAATATATATTTAAGTTGCCGGGCTACGTAGGTAGCATCCTCCGCTTTTGCCCTCTGGGGAACATCCAGGAGATAAAAAGGCTTGCCGTGTCGGTCCGCACTCCAGGCCAGGGACTGGGGGGCTATATCGCAGAGGTGGGAAGTACACACCACGGCATCAGGGGTCGGAAAATACCCTGCCAGGTCAAGGCCAGCAGCCAACCTGTGGAAGGAGCAGATATCCGTAGCCACCCAATGAGCGCTCGCAGCGTTAAGGGCTTCAGAAGCCAGGCCTAACCCTACTGCCAGGGCCGAAGCCGCCTCTGGTGCAAAAGGTACAACTCGCAGGCCGTAAAGTATTTCCGTAGGAAAAAAGACGTTATGCCATACTACGGGCCGCCGACGGAGGTACGCTTCCGCAACCTGATCTAAAGCTTTAAGAACCATAAGGTAAGTAGCCCGCCAGGGGAAAGCGCGGGAGGAAAGGGCAACCAAATGCTTCACAGTATTGATCACCCAAGGAGAAAAGGCCTTGCGCCGCAAGGGCGCAGCCAGGGCTGAGCGAATATCTTTATATAAATCTTTCAGATCTACCCACCTACCTTCTCAATCTCTCCAGGAAAGCCTCTACGCGGGTGCTCCACTGTCCCCGGCCTCCGCCGGTATAATCCCCTTCCACCCTGAGCACCGGAATACCCCTTAAATCCAGCTCTTCTTTAACCAAGATCCAGTCCATCAGGCCGGCATCGCAAAATTTCATAACGTGATATATAGCCCCGTCTATCCGGTAACGGGAAAGTAGGTCTTGCAGGTATCTCCTCCTCCGGCCTTTATCAGCCACCATGCGCGGGCAGGGGGGCTTGCTCAAATATAGGTGGGCCAAGTAGGTGTAAGGCGAGTCGGCCCCACAGGCCTCCCCGGGTAGCAAGCGCCACCCGTTACAGGCATCCTCTACAACGCTTACCGCGCCCGCCTGCTCTACCATGTCCAGGAGGTACGAAGGCACGATGCTGCCCAGCAATAGCAACCGGAGCCTGTCCCTAGGCACAGCAGAACCTTCCCCAGGGTCGGGAAAAGTATTTGCCCCGTTTATCCCTTCCTCTAAAAGCTCAAGAACCCGTGCACCCCGTAAGAAAACGTTGCCGGCCGCCCTCTCTTCAAGAAAGCCCTTAAGGCGCTCTTTGCGCTGCTTTTCTTCTTCAATGGCCTGCCACAAGTCCTCTTTATAGAGGCGCCGGCCGTAAAAGGAGGCCATCTGAAGGGCAACTTCCTCCAGCCGCCGGCTGAAATAATCCACCGCTAAAGAATTGTAGCTCCGGGGTACATCGATAACCCAGACCGGTCCGGAAAGCTCTAGCGCCCGCCAAAGGTTAGCAAGATGAGTCATAGCACTGCAGGAAGGGACCAGGAGCAGCCCTAAAACGGGTGGAAACCTTCCCTCCAGGGCGTTCTCCAGACATGCCTTTACATACGGGCAGAGGTTACCCGCAAAAAAGCCGTCTGCCCGCGGCGCCCTTCCTAAAGGAGGCAGCATCCGGTATGGCCTAAACCCCAAGGCACGAACGATCTCTAGCGGAGTATAACTACAAAACCACCCTAGTAGATTTTCATCCCTTTTTGTCCCTTGTTCCGCCTTCATTGTACTTCCGCCAAGCCTTTCAGAAGCTTAAATGATTCGGCCCGTTCGGCTAGAAGATTCTTTGCTCGTTCAAGCGCCCGTGTTACGGCTTGGGGTGCCGGGCCACCCGGTACATCCCGCCTGTTAAGACAAGCCTCTACGGAAAGATGCTGGTAAATATCTTGGCCAAAAAGGGGAGAAAAGGCCTTGAATTCTTCTAAGCTCAGGTCCTCCAGGCGGCAGCCCCGTTCCAGGCACCAAAGAACAAGCGCTCCTACCACAGAATGGGCCTCACGGAAGGGGACCCCTTTGCGTACCAGGTATTCGGCCACATCTGTAGCATTGCTGAAGCCGCCCTCAGCAGCATCCCGCATCCTCTGAGTGTTAAATTTGGCCGAGGCAAGAAGAGGAGTCAAGGCAGCCAGGCACCCCTTCAAGGTATCCACTGTATCGAACACAGCTTCCTTATCTTCTTGCAAATCTTTGTTATAGGCTAAGGGCAATCCTTTAAGCACTGTTAAAAGCCCCAGCAAATGCCCGTAGACCCGTCCGGTTTTGCCCCTTACAAGTTCTGCGACATCGGGGTTTTTCTTCTGGGGCATCATGCTGGAACCGGTAGTATAAGCATCATCGAGCTCTAAAAACCCGAATTCTTCCGTACACCAGAGGATGATCTCCTCGGCCAGCCGGCTCAAGTGCATCATGAGGAGGCTGGCCGCAGCCAAAAATTCCACAGCGAAATCCCGGTCACCCACGGCATCTAAAGAGTTGGCCGTTATCCCTTTGAAGCCCAGCTCACGGGCCACCATCTCCCGGTCTATGGGTAAGGTGGTACCGGCCAGAGCCCCAGAACCTAAAGGAGAGACATCCAGGCGTTTCAAACAGTCTGTCAGCCTTCCCTGGTCCCTTTCCAGCATCTCAAAGTAGGCCAGGAGATGGTGCGCTAAAGTTACAGGCTGCGCCCTCTGTAGGTGGGTATACCCGGGCATTATGGTACCAAGGTGTTCTTGGGCAAGATTAACCAGTGCTTCTTGCAGCCGGTGCAAAAGGAAGGAAATATGCGGAATCTCTTCCTTAAGATAGAGGCGGAGATCCAAGGCTACCTGGTCGTTCCGGCTTCTGGCGGTATGCAGTTTTTTGCCCGCCTCACCTATCCTTTCAGTCAATACCTTCTCAACATAAGTGTGAATGTCCTCCGCTCCTTCAAAGGTAAGCCGGCCGGCTTCGATATCCTCTAGAATTCCCTTAAGCCCTTCTACGATCTTATTAGCTTCCTCCCTGCTAAGGAGCCCCACAGAAGCCAGCATACGTGCATGGGCTATGGAACCCCGGATGTCCTGCCGGTAAAGCCGGTGATCAAAAGAAAGGGAGGAATGGAATTCCTCCACTATTTTAGCAGTATCCTTTCGGAAGCGGCCACCCCAAAGTTTCATTGCCGCTGGCCCCTTTCTATTTCCTTAAACCCGTCCTCATCTCCATCTGGGCGCGCACCTTTAAGGGTAATCCGAACAGATTAATAAAGCCCGTGGCATCCCTCTGATCGTAGTCCCCCCCGGCACCGAAGGTAACCAGCTCCTCACTGTATAGGGAGTAGGGTGAACGCACACCGGCAGGAGTGCAGTTGCCTTTATATAGCTTTAGCCGGACGGTGCCAGTAACCGTCTCCTGGGTGCTGTCCACAAAAGCATCCAGGGCTTTCTTTAAAGGCGAATACCAGTTGCCGTCATAAACCAGCTCCGCATATTTTGCAGCCACCATCTCTTTAAAATGCATGGTCTGGCGGTCAAGGGTGAGGTGTTCGAGCTCCCGGTGGGCTATATAGAGCACTGTGCCTCCCGGACACTCATAAACGCCCCGGGACTTTAGGCCCACCAGCCTGTTCTCCACTAGATCTATAATACCCACCCCGTTGGCCGCGGCCAATTCATTTACCCTTTCCACCAGCGCCACAGGGTCTAAACGTTTTCCGTCTATGGCTACGGGTACACCCTTTTCGAAATCGAGGGTTATATAAGTGGGTTTGTCTGGTGCCTTCTCCGGAGGAGTAATAATCTCGTAAATATCCTCTTTAGGCTCGTTCCAAGGATCTTCCAGGTCGGCTCCTTCATGGCTCAGATGCCAAAGATTCCGGTCCATGCTGTAGGGCCGTTCCTTCCCTACCGGTACCGGAATACCCCGCGCTACTGCATAGTCGATGGCCTCTTCGCGGGAGCGTATGGACCACAAACGCCAGGGAGCTATTATTTTAAGCTCCGGATTTAAGGCTTTGATGCTCAGCTCAAAGCGCACCTGGTCGTTGCCCTTACCTGTCGCTCCGTGAGCGACCGCGGTGGCTCCTTCCTTTTCTGCGACCTCCACCAGGCACTTGGCGATGAGGGGGCGGGCGAAGGAGGTTCCCAACAAATATTTACCCTCATAAACGGCCCCTGCTTTAAGGGTGGGCCAGATGAAGTCTTCTACGAATTCCCGTTTTTTGTCCAGAATGTATATCTTGCTGGCCCCGCTCTTTAAAGCCTTTTCCTCTAGAGGAGCCAGTTCTTCACCCTGGCCTAAATCTACGGTGACCGCGATGACTTCATACCCGTAAGTCTCCTTAAGCCAAGGGATTATGATAGAGGTATCCAACCCGCCGGAATAAGCCAGCACCACTTTTTCAGGCATAGTTCTAAAGCCCCCTTGAACAAAATGGTAAAACCGCTACAACGCAAATTCCTTAAGCCAACCTAGAGCAGGGCTGCTAATATAGCCTTATGGGCATGTAACCTGTTTTCTGCCTGGTCCCAGACGGCTGACTGCGGCCCGTCGATTACCTCATCCGTTATCTCCTCGCCCCTGTGGGCAGGAAGGCAGTGGAGAACCATGGCGTCCGGCCGGGCCATCTTCAGGAGGGTACTGTTGAGCTGGAATCCTTTAAAAGCCTGCCGGCGCTTTTCTGCCTCTGCCTCTTGCCCCATGCTGGCCCACACATCAGTATATAAAATATCTGCTCCCAGGGCAGCTTCCTGGGGATCATTGGTCACGGTGATGTGGCTCCCGTTATCTGCAGCCATACGCCTGGCCTCTTCTACCACCTGAGGCAGCGGTTCGTACCCCGCCGGGCAAGCTATGGTAATATTTAAGCCCACCCGGGCACCACCGTACAGAAGGGAATGGGCCACGTTGTTACCATCCCCGATATAGGTAAGGTTGAGCCCCTTAAGCTTGCCCTTCCATTCACGGATGGTCAAAAGGTCGGCCAAAACTTGAGTGGGATGGAGGAAATCCGTTAGGCCGTTTATCACCGGTACCGTCGCATACCGGGCCAGCTCTTCCACTTCCTCATGGGCAAAAGTGCGGATCAAAATACCGTCCACGTACCGGGAAAGTACCCGCGCCGTGTCGGCGATGGTCTCACCCCGGCCGAGCTGTAGTTCATTCTTGCTTAGGTAAAGGGCGTGCCCGCCTAGCTGGTACATGGCTACTTCAAAGGAAACCCGCGTGCGGGTGGAAGGCTTGGTGAAAATCATAGCCAGCGTTTTCCCTGCGAGCAAAGGATGGGGTTCCCGGTTCTTCTGCTTAAGTTTGAGGTCAGCAGCTAAATCTAAAAGATAATGGATCTCCTCCGTGGAAAAATGCTTTAGGCAAATAAAATCGCGGCCTTTAAGGGAAGGGGCCTGTTCCTTCAACCTGTTACACCCCTTTTCTTGACATTTTTACTCTATTTTACTTTTCCCTTCCAGATAAAGCAAGGCAGAAAAGCTTAAGCTTTCTCTCACTAGGTATACAAAACAGTTTACCCCAAGCATTCTTTTAAAGCCTTACGGAGGATCTCCAAAGCTTTATCGATCTCCTCTTTTTTTACAGTAAGCGGGGGTAAGAAACGTAAGATTCGGCCGTGGACCGCATTAATAAGGAGCCCTTTCTCAAGGCATACCTGGGCTATTCTATCAGCCGGGCCGTCGATTTCCACCCCCACCATAAGGCCCCGCCCGCGCACCTCCAATACTTGCGGAAATTTAGCGGCCAGGTCGCGCAAGCGCTCCATCAAATATTCCCCTTGTTTTCTGGCGTTTTCCACCAGCCCCTCTTCGAGCAGGGCCCGGAGGGCGGCCACCCCGCAGGCAGCAGCCAGGGGATTTCCTCCAAAGGTGGAAGCGTGGTCTCCCGGGCTAAAGGCTTGGGCCACCTCTTCCTTAGCCAGCATGGCACCGATGGGAACGCCGCCGGCCAAAGCCTTAGCTAGTGTCAAAATGTCGGGATATACTTCATAATACTGGTGGGCGAACAGGTAGCCGGTACGGCCCAAACCGCACTGGATTTCATCAAAGATAAGTAGTATGCCGTTTTCATCACATAATTTCCTTACTGCCTTGAGGTATTCCTTCTCTGCCGGGTAAACTCCTCCTTCACCTTGAACGGGTTCTAGCATTACGGCGCAGGTTTCCGGGGTGACGGCCTCTTTTAAAGCTTCCAAATTATTAAAGGGAACATAGCGGAAGCCGGGTGGCAAAGGCTCAAAACCCCGGTGGAATTTATCTTGACCGGTGGCGGCAAGGGCTCCTAAAGTCCGGCCGTGGAAAGAGCGGCGCATGGTGATTATCTCAAAACAGTTTTCCCCTTTATACACCTTGGCGTATTTTCTGGCCAGCTTTATAGCCGCCTCGACGGCCTCGGCCCCGCTATTACAGAAGAAGGCCCTACCCAGACCCGAATGCTCCACCAAGATTTTAGCCAGCTCAACCTGGGGCTCTATCCAGTAAAGGTTGGAGCAATGTAAGAGCTTGCCTGCCTGCTCCCGGAGGGCCTCAACCACCCGGGGGTGACAGTGCCCTAAAGAATTAACCCCTAAACCGGCGATGAAATCTAGGTACTCGCGGCCGTCGGCATCCCAAACCTTGGTGCCCTGCCCGCGTACTAAAGCTATGGGATAGCGGTTATAGGTATGCATTACGTACCTCTTACCCAGGCTGGCGATTTCCGCGTTGGTCATATAAGCTCCCCCTCTCAAGCCCTGACACCCTTATCTTTCGGCAACAACTTTTCTAAGGAACAACCATGGTCCCCACACCTTTATCTGTAAAAATTTCCAGCAAAATAGAATGGGGTACCCGGCCGTCAATGATGTGCGTGCGAGCCACACCACCCTCCAGAGCCCTAACACAGCACTCGACTTTAGGGATCATGCCACCGGAGATTATCCCCGCTTGAATCAGCTCGGGCACTTTACTTACCTCTACCGAGGAAAGTAGGGAGGAAGGATCGTTTTTATCGGCTAATATCCCCTCTACATCTGTCAGGAGTACCAGCTTATGGGCTTTTAAAGCCGCGGCCAGCTCACCGGCCACGTAATCGGCATTTATGTTATAGCTTTCACCCTCGGGCCCCACCCCCACCGGAGCCACCACCGGTATATAGCCCTCTGCTATAAGAGTCTGTATAATCTCCGGATTTATTTTGCGCACCTGACCAACAAAGCCCAGCTCCACGTCTCCGCTCTGCTTTTCGGCTTCGATAAGCATCCCGTCCTTACCGCATAGACCCACAGCCCTGCCTCCCAGGCGGTTTATCTCGGCCACAATTTCTTTATTTATCTTTCCTACCAGCACCATCTCCACGATCTCCATGGTCTCCGCATCAGTGACCCGCTGGCCTTGCACAAATTCTGGTTTCTTCCCCAGCCTCTCCATCATCTGGGTTATCTCCGGCCCGCCGCCGTGCACCAATACCGGCCGCATCCCCACAAGATGCATGAGGACCACATCCTGCATAACAGCCTTTTTAAGCTCGCAGCTCTGCATGGCGTGCCCACCGTATTTTATGACCACCGTTTTCCCGTAAAACTCACGGATATAAGGCAGGGCTTCGATCAGGATGCTGGTCTTCTCTAAAGCAGAAATCTCCAAAGTCAAATTCCCTCCTCTCCCTCGCCTTTCCTCCTGGGGTCTTTTACGGCCCCTCGCCGGTACAGGCTCTTACAACAAACCTTTCTTTCAGGTCCTGTAGGAAGCGTTGATCTTGACGTAATCGTAAGTCAAATCGCACCCATAAGCTACTGCTGTAGCCTGCCCCAGATTAAGATCTACGATGATCTTAACCTCTTCCGCCGAGAGTATGGCGCTGGCTTTAGCTTCATCAAAGCAGGCGGGCTCCCCTTTACTGGCTAGTTGCTCGCACCCGGCTGCGCTTTCGATAAAAATATCCACCCGTCCTGGATCCAGCTCGGCTCCGGCATACCCCGCGGCGCATAAAATCCGGCCCCAGTTGGCATCGGCGCCGAAAACAGCGCTTTTCACCAAATTTGAGCCGGCTATGGCCCTGGCTATTTTACGGGCATCCGTGAGGGTGGCCGCACCACGCACCTCCACCTCAATGAGGCGGCTGGCGCCTTCCCCGTCCCGGGCGATAAGGCGGGCCAGGTAACGGCATACGTACTCTAAAGCCGCAGCAAATATCCTGTATTCTTCCTCGCTCGTAGGCCCCACTCCAGAGAGGCCGTTGGCCAGGACCACTACCATATCGTTGGTACTTGTATCGCCGTCCACCGTAATAAGGTTAAAGGTGTTATCCACCGCCGATACCAAAGCCTTTTTCAACTGTTCCGGGCTTAGGACCGCATCGGTGGTAAGAAAGGCGAGCATGGTAGCCATATGGGGATGGATCATGCCGGAACCCTTGGCTATACCTCCTATCACCACCGGACTGCCCTTGAAATGGAAACGCACGGCTATTTCCTTAACCCTTAGGTCGGTGGTAAGGATGGCCTCTGCTGCCGCACGACTCCCCGTGGGGGACAGTTCCTGAGCTGCCTTCCTTATTCCCGCTTCGATTTTATCCATGGGAAGAGGCACACCTATAACACCTGTAGAGGCCACCACCACTTCTTGCGGTTTAATACCCAGGATTTCCGCAGTTACCTCGGCCATCCTCCGGGCATCCTTTAACCCCTGCTCCCCGGTACAGGCGTTAGCATTACCGCTGTTAGCCACAATGGCCCGTGCCCGCCCGGAAGCCAAATGCTCACGGGTGATCTTTAAAGGAGCAGCCTGTACCTTATTGGTAGTATACACTGCTGCCGCCGAAGCTAAGGTATCGCTCACGATTAAGGCGAGATCCTTTTTATCCCGGTTAGCTTTTTTTAACCCGGCGTAGACGCCTGCCGCCCGGAAACCTCGGGGTGCGGTTACCCCACCGGGTATAACTTCCCATTCCATCGAATTAGATCCCTCCTAAAGGCTCTCCTCAAGGAAAATTTCGCAAAAGGCTTTACGGAGAAAGGCCGGGATAATTAAGGCCCAAGTCTTCCGGCCATCCGAACATGAGATTGAGGTTTTGAAGGGCCTGGCCAGAGGCTCCTTTAGTCAAGTTATCAATGGCAGAAGCCAGGATCAGCCTCCCCGTGCGCCGGTCCAAAGTAAAATTAATATGGCAGAAGTTGCTCCCGTAGACCCAACGGGTATGCGGCCAGAGCCCCGGCGGCAGAAGTTTAACAAAGCGAGCCTCCCGGTAAAACTCTTCGTATAGCTTGCGCAGTTCTTCCTCCGAAACTTCTGCTTTCAAGTTTACATAAATAGTGCTCAGGATACCCCGGGTAATGGGTACTAAGTGCGGCGTAAAGGAAACCGTCACCTTTCTACCGGCCATCAAGCTCAGCTCTTGCTCGATCTCGGGGGTGTGGCGGTGCCTGGCCACTCCATAAGGATGGAGGCTTTCATTACACTCGGTAAAGAGGTAACCTATTTCCGTTTTCCTGCCGGCACCGGAAACGCCGGACTTGGCATCAATAACGATGCTGTCCAATTCCCCGTAACCCGCCTTGATAAGGGGAGCCAAGGCTAAGATAACACTTGTAGGATAGCACCCCGGATTGGCCACCACCCGGGCAGAGGCGATCTCCTCCCGGTGTATCTCCGGTAGTCCGTATACCGCCTGTGCGGCCAGCTCGGGGTTGGGATGTTTAAGTCCGTACCACTCTTCATAAACCCGCACATCCCGGAACCTAAGGTCAGCCCCCAAATCAATGACCCGGACTCCCCGGCGCAGGGCCTCCTCAACTATGGGTACCGAATGGCCGTGGGGCAGGGCTAGAAAAACTACTTCCGCGCGGGAAAGTACCTCCTCCGGGCTAAGATCCTCGCAAATATGAGAGCAGAACCCGTGAAGTGATGGGTAAACCCGGTCCATCTCCTGGCCAGAGAAAGTTTGAGAGGTGAGAGCCACAAGCTCCAAGCGGGGGTGGCGGCAAGCCAAACGCACCAATTCTGCACCCGTATAACCTGTAGCTCCTATGATGCCTACTTTAAGCATAACTAAACACCTCAGGCCGCTGAGTTATTGTATAATTATACAGCCAGATTGCATAAAAATGCAAGAAAAAATTTCTACCTTGTTTCCCCAGAAACCCCGTGTATCCTTACATCCTCCTTAGTAACATAGCCTGTAGAGCCCGATAAGGTTTTTATGCGGTAAAGTTGGGTAGCCTCCCCCATGTACGCGGTCCAGCCCCAGGCTTCCTCTTCGTCCAGGATAGCCACCCTTTCACCGGGCTTAAGCTGGCCCATTTTTACATACCTGCCCCCTTTCTGCTCTTTAAGGTCGCATGGCCTCCCTACCTCTCCTTCTCCCAGTATCAGCGCTCCCCACTTGGGCTCCCATTTGTATAACCGGGCTAGCGCCCTTTCTTTGGTGGAAGTGGGCGGATGTTCTGGATGCGGTCCTTCCCAGAAAACCCTAATTTCCTGGGTCCTGGCTACGAGGCGTCCTCCTTCCCAGTTAAATTCCACCTCTACTTTGTCTTTAATTCCTTCCCATCCCTCGCCGCGGCCTACCCACTTTTTCTGCCACTTTTCATCATTGTCTATGACCTTGCGCCATGCTTCCTGCCACGCACCTTCTTGGTAAACATAAAGGCTATAGAAGCGAGTAAGAAAATAAGCCCCGAACCTTTCCTCCAAGACTTCCCGGACTAAAACCCCTTCCCGGCCGGGTTCTAATTTTAGCACTTTGACCTCTTCTACCGGCAGGATGGCCCGATAAGTTAAAAGTTGCGGGGGAGATGACGCTAACGAAAATAGACCTAATACCCCCCGGTCTTTGGAGAGATTCGCCCCTATCACTACTTCCTTTCCTGGTAGCGGAGCCAGATCACCTTCGGTTTTAAAAAATTTAATTCCGCTTGTCTCGCCCTGCACGATTTCTTTAAGTATTTGCGCAATTTCCTCCCCGGACGTAGTTGCAACCGCTAGGCCTCTTGCTTCGTAAGGCGTCCGGGCAAGGGGAAGGTAAAAGACAAGCCTTACAAAAATAAAGGCCAGGCTCAAAAGGCCGGCCGCTACCGCCAAAACATAATATTTTTTCATGGCCCGGTACCCCCCTTTAAGTACACGTGTCCTAAGCCGTACCCTCGTTGCTCTGAAGGGGACTGTATAGGCGGAATTCCCTTTAACTAAACGTGTTCTAAGCCGTACCCCATGCGGCCCGGAAGTGGCGCGGGTAAAGGCTTTTTAAGCCGCCGGCCACAGAACGTGCCCACCCCAGGGGAAATCCCCCGACCGTCACCAATACCCACTCCTCCCCTGCATCTCCTACCGGCCCATCCTTAAAGCCCCCCTCTAGCCATTCACCCCGAAGATAGGCCTTAAGTTCTGCACTGTCTAAGGGTAGGTCTTTTACCCTCAAAGCCTTTTCGGCCTTTATCCCTAATGCCAAAGCGTGATCGGGCTGAAACCGCCCCTTGTATATGCGGCCCAGCCACCATCCCGGTCTTACTACTTTTAGCCCTTTCCACATTTCCAAAGGTAAGGGTGTCCGGTAGATTTGGCCACCCTTTTCTATAAGCCCCTCAGTAGCCGGAAGCTCTTTTAAGTTATGACGGCAAAATTCTTCATACAGCTTTTCTGCCTCAAGGGAAAGGTAAGACTTGTTCCTTCTCCGGAGTACATATCCTTCCCCCTGGTGCTTAAGTAAAGCATAGAAATGCCCGTGTCCGGGAGCAAGGTGGGGCCACAAGCGCACCGCCCACTTTAGCTGCGGGTCTCCACCTTCTATCCATTCCGGCCTCCCCGGCGAAAAAAGGGGATGCCGGGAGGGATCTACCAGGATAAAGTCGCTCCTTTTTTCTAAGAAACGGGATATCACCCCTTCGTTCTCTTCAGGGGAAAAGCTACAAGTAGCATAAAGGAGCCACCCGCCAGGCCTTACCAAGTGAGAGGCATGATATAAAAGCTCAAGCTGGCGGCGGGCAAACCTCTTTAGCAAGTCCTTGCTCCAGGCTCGAAAGGCTCCGGGGTCCCGGGCCAATACCGCCTCCCCCGAACAAGGAGCATCCACCAGCACCCGGTCGAAAAGCCCTGCCCACCTGGCAGCCAAGGTTTCCGCCCTTTCATTTAAGATGATGGCGTTGGTTACCCCCATGCGCTCAAGGTTAAAGGCGAGCACGCTCGCCCGCCGGGGATTGACTTCATTAGCCACCAGGACTCCCTCGTTCTCCATCCTGGCCGCAAGGTGAGAAGCCTTTCCCCCGGGTGACGCGCACAAGTCCAGCACCCACTCACCGGGCTGCGGGTCTAGAAGCCCTGCGGCCGCCATGGTGGCAGGGTCTTGGATGTAATACAACCCCGCAGCGTGATAGGGATGCCGGCCCGCCTTCTGCTCCCCTTCTAAAATTATCCATCCCTCCAGGCACCAAGGCACCGGAGCTAAGGGAAAGGGACTTATCCGTAGGAATTCCTCCGGCCTAAGCTTTAAGGTATTTACCCGCAAGCTAAGCCGGGCTCCCCGCTTTAAAGCTTGCATAAAGTCGTCATATTCCGGGCCGAGCCTCTGCCTCCAGACCTCGTTAAAAGCAAGGTTCTGCATTAAAAAGCTCCTTCCTGCAACATCGCCAGGCTGAATTCTTCTTGTATACGGGCTAAAAGCTCCCGGTCTAAGAGAACGTCTGCTGCCGTCCAGGCTAAAGCTTTGGCCGCCAGTATAACGAGCCTCCTTCCCGCTTCTCCCCGAGCCGCCCGGGCAAACTCCCGGGTGTGGGGTACGAGTCTGCCGCTTCCTAAAGCGAGATACGGGTGTATGGCGGGTACTACCCGGCTAACATTGCCCATGTCCAAAGAACCCTTGCTGCGGCGGGGAGGTCCGAACTCGGTCACCCCTAAAATACGCAGGTTCTCTTTAAAAGCGTCGGCCAGGGCTTTATTAGTGACCATGGCATCATAGGAAAATTCATAGTTACGCCAGGTGACACTACATCCTGTAGCCAGGGCCGCACCGCGAGCGCAATTTTCTACCCGCTGGACGACTTCTCTTACGGCTTTACGGCTTTCGGCCCGGATATAAAAGCGAGCCACGGCCCGTTCGGGAATAATGTTGGGCGTTATACCTCCTTCTGTTATGATCCCGTTAATGTGGGCTTCACCTTTAAGGTAAGGGCGGAGACTGTTGATACTGTTGAAAAACTGTATGAGGGCTTCCAGGGCGTTTATCCCTTCCTCGGGGCTAGAAGAAGCATGGGCCGCCCGACCTTCAAAAATAAACTCTAGGGCCTCCAGAGCCAGGGAAGACACTTCTACAATATTGGCGTCGCCGGGATGGAAAATAAGAGCAGCATCTATCCCTTGGAAGGCTCCCGCTTCAACCAAAACCACCTTTCCTCCATTGCTCTCCTCAGCAGGCGTGCCCAAAATTAAGACCTCACCTTTTAGTTCCTCCTTCACGGCGGCCAAGGCCAGACCCGCACCTACGGCAGCAGCACCGATAAGATTGTGCCCGCAGGCATGGCCTAGACCGGGAAGGGCATCATATTCGGCAAGTAAGGCCACCCGCGGGCCCGGGCCAGCGCACTTCAAAGTGGCCCGGAAGCCGGTAGGCAGTTCAGGCAAAGGATAAACAACTTCAAATCCATATTTAGCCAGGGCCTGGGTCAAAAGCCGGGAAGCGAAAAATTCCTGTTGTCCTACTTCGGGATGATCAAATATTTCCTCCGCCAGCCGGATGATCTCTTCTTTATGGGTTTCTACCGCATTGCTTATACGTTTTTTGAGGTTGGTCAAATTTAAGGACATAGCTTATCTCTCCCGCGTCCTGGGGAAAAATAGAGTAAAGGAGGGAAGTCAGGTTATGCCCTTTATAATCTGCGACTGCCCTTGTACCTTTAGCCGGGATGGCCAGTGTGAATTGGATAAAGTATTGCTGACGGGCGGGCCAGCCTCCTGCCCTTATAAAAAGAAAGCGCATGGAGCACAAGGCTCTGGCTGGATGGGGAAGCCGGATGGAACATTTTAGCATTAGCGGTAAAAATTTTAGCGTTAGCGGTAAGCCCTACGGCTTTAAACTCTACATTAGAACAGGGATTTTATTACCACACTTGCGGCAGTAACCGGGGCTTACAAGACCGGGAAGAGAGACCCTGTAACCCTGCCGCCTTATTAATAGAGTCCCGCACTGGGGGCAGTAAGTATTACTGGCCTCGGGATCTTCTACGTTACCTAGGTAAACATAATTAAGATAACGGCGGGCCATCTCCCAGGCACGTTGCATAGTTTCCAAGGGGGTAGGGGGCTGCCTTAATTTATAGCGGGGAAAATAGCGGGAAAAATGAAGGGGTGTATCCTTGCCTAGCTCCGCCATTATCCATCTTACCAGTTCTTCCAACTCCTCTATTTTATCGTTTAAACCCGTAACCAGTAAAGTAGTGATCTCTACGTGGCACCCGGCTTCTTTAGCCTCTTTGGCCGTATGGAGCACCGGCTCATAATCTCCGTGAACTACACGGCGGTAAAATTCTTTGTTGAAGCCTTTTACGTCTATGTTGAGCGCATCCGTAACGGGCAAAAGCTCTTTTAAAGGCTCCTTCTGAATAAAGCCGTTGGTAACCAGGACGTTTTTCAACCCCGCCTCACGGGCCACTCTAGCGGTATCCAAAACAAATTCAAACCATACGATGGGTTCAGAGTAAGTATAGGCCAGGCCCACGCTCCCTAAACGCCTGGCCTCCTCTACAAGATACTCGGGGGTAATCCGAGCTACTTCCGGCTCACCGTGGGCTATCTCCCAGTTCTGGCAAAACTCGCACCCAAAGTTGCAACCCACCGTACCCACAGAGAGGATGAACTCTCCCGGGTAAAAGTGGTATAGCGGCTTCTTTTCGATAGGGTCCAGGGCCAGGGAAGAACAGAGACCGTAGTTCCGGGTAAAAAGCCTGCCTTCCCGGTTCTCCCGCACCCGGCAGATACCCCGCCTCCCCGGAGCCAAGCGGCAGTTATGGGGACAAAGACGGCACTCTACCTTATCTCCTTCTAACTTGACATAATACTTGGCTTCCCGCATGCCGTTTCCTCCCTGCTTAATTTGCTTCCCCCTTTCGGCACCTTAAAGGTATCCTTAACCCTGGGCATCGCTTTACAATCCAGATCCCCTCACACGTTTATCTTCATTACAATCCGGGCCCCTCATTTAAGTCATCTGCCCTCCAACTACTCCTGTTCTTGGGGTGGCCTTCTAAATACCCAATGCCCTTTAGCGATATCGCGTAACCCGAAAGCGCTGGAGACGGCAAGGCTCATTAGGCCCTATACCGGCCTTGCGTTTGGCGATGGCTACCTGCTCTTCCGGTGTATCTATCCCTTCCAGGTCCGGCAGAAGTAGGCCTTTTTTGCGCCCGCTGGATACTATAACTCCGTATACCCGCGGGTCAAGTTCTTCTAGGCTGCTTACAGGTTCGGGTTCCTCCAAGACGTCGACCGAATATTCTAGATAGGGTAGCTCCTCAACGGTAACCGGCGGAAAGCGGGGATCCTCCAGTCCTGCGCTTAAAGCATTGTAGATAATTTCTTCGGCAATATTGGAGCGGACGGGGCTGACGGTCCCTATGCATCCCCGTAGCTGCCCGAATTTTTTTATGGATACGAACACCCCGGCACGCCGTTCCATTTCCGGCGGCAAGTCCTTGGGTACGGGCAAAATTCGTCCGGTGTGCAAATAATGCTCCAAGCTTTCCTTGGCCAGCCGTACCGGAAAAGACAATTCGGCCTCCTTCTGCTCCGGCTTTTTCTTTAACAAGCTCCGGTCCGGGTCTTCTTCCCTGACTAAAAAACGAGCTACCAGGTACCCTACGCCAAAGGGTCCTTCATAAGAAAAAACCCCACCCTCCACCCGGTAGCCGTCCAGCGCTCCTAAGCCCATAATGAACGAACGGAGCCCGCATTCACCTGCCCTTTCGGCCAGCTCTTCCGGCAAGTTTAAAATCCCGGTCACGTCAAAGGCCGCAATCAAATCCTTCAGCCGGCCATCGAAAATCTCTCCCTGCGGGTCGTAGCCGGCCGGTGCCTCCGGGGTCAACCGGTGGGATAGGTCGCCGCTAGCTATAAGGATAGCCCGGCGGGAGCTGGACTTGATAGCCCGGGCGAGGGCGGCTCCGAAGGCATAAAGTTTTTCCCGGGGCATAAAGGCCATGCCCATGGCCACCAAAGGCCCCTCCACTCCCGCCTCGCGCAGGAAATAAAGAGGAACCATCATCCCGTGATCGAGCTCGGGAACTAAACCGTAACGCCTGCTGTTATTTTCATCTAGCAAAACAACCTGTATTCCCTCTTGGCTGGCCGCGGCTGCTATTTCCCGTGTTAATTCTTGATCCAAAATATAGCGAAATTTAACCTGCGGAGCACGGAAGGCGGCCAAACTTCCTTTAAGCTCATACGTAGCCCAAAGACCCACGGCATCCCGGAAAACCGGACCATGGGGCGATATTATGACAACTACATCCGGAGCAAACTTAGCTGCCTCCCGGGCCACTTCCCTGGCAGAAGCTACAGTGGAAGCGATTTTAGTCAACTCTTCTCCCCCCACCTCGGGTACCATGATAGGCGGGTGGGGTAGAAAGATAACTTCCAGCAACCTGCCCACATTACCACCCCTTTTAATATGACCTGACCCTTGAAATTTATGCCCCTTGAAATTTAATGTAAACCCTTCCTTTAGGTATACTTTACCACACGGAGCATAAATTTAGTAGTTACCGTTTAGGGGTTACCGTTTTCGCTCTGCCAGATACCTGGCAATCCCCGAATAAATCGCGAAGGCCATCCTGCGCTGGTAATCCTTATCTCTTAAAAGCTTTTCTTCCTGGGGATTGCTGAGAAAGCCGACCTCTACGATTACTGCCGGAATATTTAGGCTACGAAGGACAAAGGCATCCAAACCCAAAGGTTCCCGCTCCGTATTTTTCAACAGCCGGCGGATCTCTTCCTGGATGGCCGCTGCCAGCCTTTCTCCCTCCTTAGAACCAGGATTGAAAAATACCTGGGCTCCGTACTCACGCTCGTTGAACGCATTGGCGTGGACTGATACAAAGATATCTGCTCCCACCTTTTGGGCCAAGCGCACCCTTTCTACCAGGTCATCCCCGCTTTCACCTTCCGGAGCTTCTTCATCCTCCCGGGTAAGGAACACCCTGGCCCCGCCCTGCCTCAAAAATGCCGCCAAGTTTCGACTTATACCCAAGACTACCTCTGCTTCTAACGTGCCCCCCGGTCCCCGGGCACCGGCATCGATGCCCCCATGCCCTGGATCCACTACAACCACTTGGTTGGCCAAAGCCCAAGAGAGGGCCTCAACAGCTTTACGTTCCCGGTATCCCTGCAAAACCGTGTGTACAAATACGAGTGTACCGAGAACTGTTACGGCCAGTGCCGCCCATACGCCAAATCGTCCTACTTTACTAGGCATACTTTTATCCCCCCGCCTTAATCCATATGATAAATTCCTCTCCTTTAGGCCGGTAGTAATTTCCCCAACTTTTCGCCCTTGCAGCCTTGACAGGCAGGCTTAGCTAGTCCTACAATAAAAGTGGTATTACCACTGACCTCATATACCTGGGAGAGGGGGAACTTTCCAAAGTGGAAAAGTTTTTTGTACACGCCAAGGCAGATACCGTAGGCGTTGCTGTGGCGGATATCCAGGCCGGTGAAAAAGTAACTGGCTGGGTCATGGAAGATGACACTATCATCGAAGTTCAGGCCAAAAGTAACATCCCGCTCGGCCATAAAATCGCCCTCCAGGACATAGCCAAAGGTGAAATGGTCATCAAATACGGCCAGCCCATCGGCAGGGCAACCGAAACGATAGCCCGGGGCGAGCACGTCCATGTACACAATCTTAAGACCGCGAGGTGGTAAAAATATGCCGGGAACTAAATTTCTAGGTTACCGCAGAGAAAACGGCCGTGTGGGCGTACGGAATCATGTTGTTATCCTCCCTTTAGACGACCTTTCTAACACTGCTGCCGAAGGCGTAGCCAAACTGGTAGAAGGAACTATAGCCCTCCCCCATCCTTACGGGCGCTTACAATTCGGAGAAGACTTAGAACTCTTTTTCCGCACTTTGATAGGTACCGGCTCCAATCCGAATGTGGCCGCCTGTATAGTTATAGGTATAGAACCCAAGTGGACCAACCGCGTAGTAGAAGGTATCGCTGCAACCAAGAAACCCGTAACCGGGTTTGCCATCGAGCGTTACGGCGACCTCAAGGTCATAGAAATGGCTGCCCGTAAGGCTGTGGAATACGTACAGTACGCCACCGAACTCAAGAAGGAAGAATGCGATGTTTCGGAGCTTGTCGTGAGCATTAAATGCGGAGAATCCGACACCACTTCTGGTCTCGCTTCCAACCCGGCCTTGGGCAACGCCGTGGACCGCCTAGTGGATATGGGCGCTACGGTCCTCTTCGGGGAGACCTCAGAACTTACGGGAGGCGAACACCTGGTAGCCGAGCGCTGCGCTACCCCAGAGATTAGGGAACAATTCATGCGCAGTTTCACGTCTTACAGCGAATTTATTATGTCCCAGGGTGTAGATCTCATTGGATCCCAACCTACTGAAGGTAACATAACAGGAGGTCTGACCACCATCGAAGAAAAAGCTCTGGGCAATATCCAAAAGATAGGAAAGCGCTCCCTTATTCAAGGGGTGCTCCAGCCGGCAGAACCCCCCAAAGGCAAAGGCTTGTGGTACATGGAGACCTCCTCGGCTGCCGCAGAGTGTATCACGCTTTTTGCCGCGGGCGGCTCGGTACTCCACTTCTTCACCACCGGCCAAGGTAACATCGTGGGGCATCCCATTATTCCTGTTATAAAGATATCGGCCAACCCCATCACCGTATCCACCATGAGCGAGCATATAGATGTGGATTTAAGCGGGATCTTGCGCCGGGAAATGAATCTGGAAGAGGCAGGGACGAAAATTCTAGAAGAATTCTTCCGCACTCTCAACGGCCGTTTCACCAAAGCTGAAGCCTTGGGCCATAAAGAGTTCGTCCTTACCAAACTCTACCGCAGTGCATAGTAACATAAAAGGGTTTAAATCTTAGCCAGGGAGGAAGGGGAAAATCCCCTACCTCCCTTTTTATTTTCCGGGCCGGCCCGGCGGGACTCCGTCCGGTTCCCTTAGACCAGGCCCTTTTTAAGCTTTCCCTTAGTTTTCTCACCCTTTTACCGGAGCATCATATTATGGTAATGAAAACACCTGAAGGGAGTGAAATCAAGTGGCCGGACTACTCTTCGACAACCGTTTTGCCTTCATTCTCTTCTTGATCCTCATCCTGCTCTTCTTCGGCGACAGTTAAGCCTTTGCTCCGCCAGGGCCAGGTAAATGGTGACCTACCCCCGGTACTCCCGGGGGTATTTGTTCTGAGGGCACTGTCTTTGTTGTACCTCTTTAGAAGTTAGAGCTATAATGTTGGTAAGTTTGGAGGGGGACCATGGGACATATCATCGAGGTGGAAAATCTCCAAAAAGTCTTCGGCCAAGTAGTGGCGGTAGATGACATCTCCTTTACAGTAGAGGAAGGGGAGATCTTCGGTTTCTTGGGCCCGAACGGTGCAGGTAAGTCTACCACTATAAAAATATTGTGCACCTTGCTTAAGCCCACAAGGGGCAGGGCACGCCTTGCAGGATACGATGTCTTACGCGAACCCCATGCAGTAAGGCGCTCCTTGGGGATAGTCTTCCAAGACAGCTCCCTGGACGACCGTTTAACCGCCGCCCAGAACCTCTACCTCCACGGCCTGCTTTACGGCCTTTCCCGTCAAGTGCTCAAAAAGCGGATACAGGAAGTGCTGGAAATGGTGGGACTGGCGGAAAGACAGGGGGATACTGTCCGCACTTTCTCTGGAGGCATGCGCCGGCGGCTAGAGATAGCCCGGGGGTTCCTCCACCATCCGCGCATTCTTTTCTTGGATGAGCCCACAGTTGGTCTCGACCCTCAGACACGCGCCGCCATTTGGGAACATCTTCATAAACTCCGGAAGGAAAAAGGCCTCACTATATTTATGACCACCCACTACATGGATGAAGCCGAAAACTGCGACAGGATCGCCATTATCGATTACGGCCGCATCCAGGCCCTGGACACTCCCGATAATTTAAAGCGCTCACTGGGCGGAGATATACTGACAGTAGTTCCCGTCGAAGGGATAGACCTTGCGCCCCTTATCAGGGACAAGTATAATGTTAAGGTCCAGCATAGCCCGGAAGGATTAAGGATAGAAGTGAGGGATGGGGCGAGCTTTATACCCCGTCTGGCCTCCGACCTCGGCAATCAAATTAAAAGCATCCACCTCAGGCGCCCAACTTTAGACGATGTATTTATTAAATTAACCGGCCGTGCCATCCGCGAAGAAGAAGCTTCAGCAGTAGAACGCATGCGGTTAAGCTCCCACCGCAGGCCGTTACGGCGTTAGAGGACAGCAACCTAAAAATTAAACCGGGAGGTAACAAGTTTACGCTTATGCCTGCTGCTTTACGTGCTATCTATACCATCTGGTACCGGGATACTCTGCGCTTGTTAAGAGAGCGTACCCGCATCATCGGAATGCTGGGCCAACCCTTGATCTACTTCCTTATCGTCGGGCAAGGCATCTCTTCCGCCATGGGGTTTAGGGGAGCACCTCCTGGATTAAATATTAGTTACCTCCAATTCATGTACCCGGGGATCCTGGCTATGTCCGTTCTGTTTACTTCTATTTCCTCCGGTATCTCCATTATTTGGGATAGGGAATTCGGGTTCCTAAAGGAAGTACTGGTAGCCCCGGTCCCCCGCTGGGCTACAGCCATCGGCAAGGCCTTGGGAGGAAGTACTGCGGCCATGGCTCAAGCTTTTATCCTCCTGTTCCTTGCTCCCCTGGCTCAAGTTTCCCTCGATTTTATTACCGCCGTTCAGCTTGTGGCCATTCTCTTTCTAATTTCCCTCGCCCTCACTTTCTTCGGTATAGCCATAGCCAGTCACATGGAAACCATGGAGGGCTTCCAGATGATCATGAATTTCTTAATCATGCCTTTATATTTTCTCAGCGGAGCCATGTTCCCCATGCAAAGCGTGCCTGCCTGGATGGCCTTCCTTATGCGCCTGGATCCCCTAACCTATGGTGTGGATGCCCTGCGCCTTCTGGTTTACCGCAACGCCGACCCCCAAATTTTGTCCTTCCTAGTGCGCTATGACCTCAAGATCGACCTATCGGTCCTGCTCCTCCTGGTCTTAGCCTTGGGAGCCTGGGGAACCTGGTCCTTTAGTCGCCAGGAATAATAGAGCTTTAAAAATCAGGCAAGGGACTCTAAAAGTATTACCCTGGCCGGCGCTGCTTCAGCACCCTGTACCGGCAGGGGAAGGGCTACAAGACCGTATTCCCCGGGTTTTACCTCCTTAAGGCGCAATCCTTCTAAAATAACGATACCTTGTTCTAGCAGTAACCTGTGGCTTGGATGCCCGGGTTGAGCCCGCTCAATACCTAGAGCATCCCACCCGACCCCTCTTATTTTTCTTTCTACTAAATACCGCGCACCGGATTCGCTTAAATAAACAAAACAAGGGTCGAAAGCATCCTGGTAGGAATTCCGGGTCTTAAAAAGGAGAAATTCTCCAGCTTTAATATTTAGATTTTGGAGGTCGTCTGCTCCTACTGCTTCTTCAACAAAGGTTAGGTCCGCCACCCGGCATTTGCCCAGTAACAACGTAAGGTCTATCTCCTCTACGGTCTTACCTCCCGGAATAATATGCGCCGGGGCATCCAGGTGGGTACCTGTATGGCTAGGGAGCACCAGACGGGTCTCCCTAACGCCTGAGGGATAATCCCTAAATAGTTCTAACCAGGGCTGCCGCACCGGCTCTCCTTTGTATACTGGCATACCCGGGTAAATGGGCCAGGATACGTCATATACCCGGAGCTCCCCCACCAGCGCCTGCCGTCCCGCTCTATAAGAATCCGGGCTTCGGGCGGACCCCATTCCCCAGCAGCATAATTGGGAAAGCGCACGGGAATATTCGCCCAAGCCTGAGCGATAGGATCCACAAACCTCCATGCATATTCCACCTCCTCCCATCCAGTAAAAAGGGTCGTATCCCCGCGCAAGGCGTCATAGAGCAGGCGTTCGTAAGCCTCGGGAGAATTGGTACCCACCCCGCAGTTCTGACAAAAATCCAGTCTTATGGGTACGATATAGTTATTCCTCCCCGGCCGCTTGGCATTAAGCTGCACAAAAATACCCTCCAGGGGTTGGACGCGTATTACTAAGACGTTGGGCAAAAGCTCGCCGTATTCCTTGAAATAAAGGATTTCCGGCAGGGGCTTAAACTGGATTACAATTTCCGTGACTTTGGCCGGAAGGCGCTTCCCGGTCCGCAGGTAGAAGGGCACTCCGGCCCAGCGAAAGGTATTCACGAAAAGCTTCATGGCTATAAAAGTTTCGGTTAAGGAGTCGGCAGGGATCCCTGCTTCTTCCCGGTAGCCCGGGACAGGTCTTCCGTCAATATAGCCGGGACCATATTGTCCCCGGATTATATCTTGAAGGACCCTTTCTCCCGTAAAGGGTTGCAAGGAGCGAAAGATCTTGGCCTTCTCCAGACGGATAGACCGGGCGTCCAATCCAACCGGAGGCTCCATGGCCATGAGGGCCACAAGTTGGAGCATATGATTCTGCAACATATCCCTTAAAGCCCCGGCCTTATCGTAATAAGCCGCCCGCTCTCCCACCCCTATTTTTTCGCCAGAAGTAATCTGTATATGGTCGATATACTTGTTATTCCATACCGGCTCGAAAAAGGCGTTGGCAAACCTTATGACCATGATATTTTGGATCATCTCTTTACCCAAATAATGGTCGATGCGGTAAATATCCTCTTCTGAAAAGGCCTGAGTCAGCTCCCGGTTTAAGGCCTGGGCCGAAGCCAGGTCCCAACCGAAAGGCTTCTCCACCAAAACCCGCTGCCAACTGTGAAACCTTTTATTGAGGAAGCCTTTCTCCTTAAGATTTGCCACCACAGTCCCGAAAAGTTCTGGGGCCAAGGCCAGGTAGAAAATGCGGTTGCTGCGGGCACCCCATTCCCGATCTAGCTGGTCTAAAAAATTTTTAAGCTCCACGTAGCGCGCAGAATTCCGCAGGTCCAGCGCAAAATAGTAGCAGCGCCGGGCCAAAGAGGAGTAATCCTTGGGCACGCTTCCGGCCAGACGGGAATTATCCAAGAGGGCAGGCAAAATAAATTTTTCCCGGAAGTACGCGGAATCAAAGGGACGGCGTCCTACCCCTACTATAGCCACTCCGGGAGGTAGAAGCCCTTCTGCCGCAAGGTTATAAAGGGCAGGGAAGAGCTTGCGCCGGGCCAAATCTCCCGTCGCACCAAATATGACAAAAAGGGCGGGATCTATGTGGTGACCTTCGGCCATCCCGGTCTACCCCCGTTAATTCAGGCATCCTTTATTATTGTTCCCGGGATGGCCTTATAAACCCCATAGCCCTTTTCCTGCATTACGGGCTTCATTTTCCAGTCGCTTGAATGTCTCGGCGTATTTGACATTGGGAGGAACGGTCATGACCTGGGCATAGCCTTCCCGTAACAGCTCCGCGTTAAACATTTTGGTGCGTATTTCCGTGTCGGAGATGTCCCGTGGTTTTTCTAACCAGACGTAAGCCAAAAGGCGCCCGTACCTATCCCGTTCGGAGGTATCCAGTTCAAGATAAATGCGCCTGCCCTGAAGGCGCCTCTCCGTATAGGCTTTCGCCTCCAACCCGTAGGGTTGAACTTCCCCGCTGATTTCCGGAGTATTAACACCTATAAAGCGTACCTTCTCTTTCCTTCCGCTTCCCAAGACTACTGTAACCGTGTCACCGTCTATAACCTCTTGAACCCTGGCCTCCAGGAAAGGCCCTGCCTGTTCACTGTTAAAACCTAGAAATTTGTAAGCTATCAGACTTAAAAAGGTGATAAAAAGCCAAGGAATTATCCTTTTTCTTCTAACCCTTCGCGCCTTCACTCCACCCGCTCTCCTCATGAATTGTAAAAATCGGTCTTCCGTCTCGCTAAAAGGAGGGCTTTCGTCCTTTCTATTTCCCGCCTTTACGCCATCCATAAAAACCTCCGCACGTATCCTTTACATCCTGTATCACGACAAAAGCCTGGGCATCCCAGCGGTTTAAAAGCTCCTGAAGCTCTGCTAAGCGCCGCCGGGGAAGGTTTAAGTACAAAATGGGATGTGTACCTTCTTTACCGTACCCTTGGGTGACTGTAACTCCGTAACCTGCATCCCTCAACTTTTGGGCAAGCTCCATGGGATGGCACAGGGTGATAACTTGAACGGCCACTTGCCCCAAGGCCATCTTTTCTTCGATATAGCTTCCTACAATATTTCCGGTAGCAAAACCCAGGGCATAAAAAATTACACTTACAGGGTCGGAGAGATGTTCCATAACAAATTTTAAACTAGCAACCCAGATTATTACCTCTATAAATCCCAGGCCAGCAGCGTGGAAACGCCTCCCCCGAACCACGAAAAGTACCCGCAAGGTAGCTAGAGTTACATCAGTTACCCTAGCTAAAAAAATAAGCAGGTACCCGGCAAGTAAAGAGAACATTAAATTTCTTCCCCCGCCTAAGGTATGAAAAAACGAACAAATTGATCCTTGCCAAACTAAAAAGGCCTCCCGGTAATCACCGGGAAGCCTTCCGGGAAAACAGGCTGGAGCGGAAAACGGGATTCGAACCCGCGACCCTCGGCTTGGGAAGCCGATGCTCTACCACTGAGCTACTTCCGCCCGTTGCACTTTCTATTTTAGGCGGCTATTCCTCCTTTGTCAAGTAGGCCATGGTCATTATATTTTAATCATTTCTGCCGGTACGGGAGACTGAAAGGCCACAAATATTAACGGTTCCGAACCTTTTGCCTTTACTCCGTGGATCTGGCCCTTGAAGGCTACAGCTACCATACCCGCTCTCACCGTCTGAGTGGTACCGTCACCCAGATAATATTCTCCTTCACCGCTTAAAATAACCCAGACATCATCGCTGTTGGGGTGCCAATGGGCTACCACTTCTTCCCCCGGGGGCACGTACCAAATGGCGGTGTTGGTCCGGTCGTTTTCGTAAAGAACCGTCTTTGTCGCCCGGTTACCGGAAGATAACCCTTTTACAATTTCGGAAACGCTAAAAAACCTGTCCATCAAGCTTATACCTCCCCTTAAGTCATTTTGGCAGACCTTAGCTTAGGGCCTAACAGGGGCTATAGAGGCCAGAGTAGCCTACACGTCCCAAAGTGGGCTCTAGCTCAACTTAGGACCTAACAGGCGTTATTATTTCTGAAGATATATCCCGCAAGTTTCCGCACCCTGTAAGGCGCATGGCCACCGTAAGTTCCTGAGCTAAGGATTCCAACTGGGCCTTAACCCCATCAGGTCCTCCTCCACAGGCAGCGATTAATAAAGGTCGGCCTACCAAAACAGCCTGCGCGCCAAGGGCCAGCATTTTAAGCACATCTACTCCTGAACGGACCCCTCCATCAGCCAAAACCATAAGTTTCCCTTGGACGGCGGCCGCTATGCCCGGCAATACATCCGCCGTCCCCAAGGTATGATCTAGGGCCCGGCCTCCATGATTGGATACCACTATACCTGCTGCGCCACCGGCTAAAGCCGCTTCAGCATCGGCCACAGTCATGACACCCTTTAAAATCAAAGGTAGAGAAGTGGACCGAGCAATCTCCAGGATGTCTTCCACTGTTTTAGGTTCTACCGTCTGGCCAACCCTTGTCATATTGAGCAAACCTGCCGCATCTACATCAATAGCTATGGCTAGGGCACCTACCTTTTCCGCCTCTCGAATACGCTTTATAATTTCCTCGTTAGCTCTGGGCTTGATAACCGGAATACCCCACCCGCCGGCCTCTTTAATGGCAGCTAAGCCTGCGGAAAAAACCTCGGGATCTGGGCCGTCGCCCGTTAAAGCCACCGTCCCACAAGCCTTAGCCCCCAAAACCAGCGCCCGAGCTATCTCTCTCTCCTCCAACCTCCCACCAAAATTTACCTTGGCTCCTGCTATAGCTCCTGCCAAAATGGGAAAAGGCAATTTGTGGCCGAAAAATTCAAAACCAGTATCCTGTACTTTCCTAGAATGTAACACCCGCAGGTTCAACTTCCAACTGGCCAGAGCATCAATGTTGCGGCGGAAACCTTCCCCCGTACCTGCCCCTCCCATTCCGGGTACCCCGGTGGGGCAATTCCGACCATTGCATACAGCGCACACCCTGCAAATCCCTCTAAGAACCTCCCGCGCCCTCTCGCGCACCTCTTCCAGATCCATTTTCTTCACTCCTTTATGTCTATCCTTCGTGTAATTCTATATATCTCCCCTATTTCCTTCTTTTGTTATCTTTAATCATCTTAAATCTCCAATCATCTTAGGCCAGTCCTGTTGCCCTATACCACCAAGCTTCCGACCTTTTCTGCCCGAAATATACATAAAACCCTGTTGTTAAAGGTAAACTAAAAAAGCATGCAGCTAAGAAAAGCAAGCCCAAAGGAGAAACTTTAAGCCCATGCAATCCCTGGGGGTTTACCTTATAACTTTACTCGTCTCCCTGCTTCTCTTCGGGCTACCCCTTTTCTATTCCCTTAAGCCCTTATACGAGGAAACCTGGCCTGAAGAAGCCATGGCCGGGAAAAAAATCTGGCAGGAAAAAGGGTGCATCGAATGTCACACTTTACTCGGGAACGGGGGTTACTCAGGGGGCGATCTTACCTTTGTAACTGCCACCAAAACTAAAGAGGAATTGCTAGCCTTTTTAACCTCTCCCCCTGTTTTACCTCCTGCTAAGCAATTGCGCCATATTGCTCTAGATCCAGAACAAGCAAAAAGCGTTATATCCTTTCTAGAAAAAGTAAGCGAAATCGATACCCACGGGTGGCCCCCTAAACCGGTAAGGAATAGCTCAGCCCAAAAATAGAAGGAATCAAAAAGGAATGTTGGAGTTCTTTCTTAAGTTGTTTTTTAAAAAAGGGAACAAAAAAGATAAAGACCATGACAGCCCCTCGCAAAAGGCAAGCTATCCTTATGCATTATCCGTATTTACATTTTTAGCTTTACAAAGCTTTCTGGCCACCGGAGGATCCCTTCATCTCGTGTTTCCCGATCTCCCGACCCCCATAGCCTTCACCAGCGGCCGGGCTATGCACCTTAATTTGAGCCTGCTATGGCCTCTTTTAGGTATTATGGGAAGTGCCTGCTATTTTATAGTAGAATTCACGGGTAACGAACTTTATACTCCCAAGCTGATAAAGTGGAATTTCTGGTATTTGCTTATAACTATCCTTCTGCTTTTGGCCTCCCTGGCTTTAGGTCATACCGAGGGTAGGGAATATCTTGAAGCACCCTTCCCTTTTAAAGTTGCTTTGCTGGTAGGATTCTTATTCTTTATCCTTAATCTCTTAATCTCTATATTTAAAAACAGACTGCTTTATCACCCGGAAACGATCATAATGTTCAGCGGCTTTCTCCTTGCCTCTCTCCTTTATCTACCCAACCTTTTTCCCGTCTTGCACCCCACCGTAGACGATACCTTCCGGTTCCTGGTAGTTCACCTGTGGGAAGAAGGTAGCTTAGAACTTGTAGCCACTACCGTAGCCTCCCTCTGGCTGGCCACCCTTAAGGTAGTCCCTTTAAACCGGGCTAAACGGCTAATCTTATGGGAGGCAATCCTGGTCCTTTTTTCCGGCGCCCTGGCTTCAGCCCACCACCTCTACTGGATCGGCCTACCGCGGTTTTGGCAGCTTATAGGGGCCGCAGCAAGTGCTATACAGGTAATTCCGATAGTTCTTTTAGGGATTACGGCTTTCCGCTCTTTATATTCCTCCAATTTGAACCATATTTCCCTTTACTTCTTTTACTCCAGTGTCTTTTGGAATATAGTGGGTGTGGGGTTGCTGGGCTTTCTTTTAGCCTTGCCGCCCCTTAATTTTTACGTCCACGGTACTTATTTAACTTCCGCCCACTCCCACATGGCCCTCTTCGGCTTTTTTGGATTTCTGGTGCTGGGTACCAGCTATTTTATCCTCACCCGAAGGTATAGCCTTAGCGCTGCCCACAAAAAGCGCGTAAAACTATCCGTTATCCTTCTTAACTCCGGCCTAGCTATAATGAGCGGCAGTTTGATATTAACCGGGTTACTGCAAAGCTACTTATGTTATGTGGCAGGCCTAAATTTCACCCGGACTCACCTGTTGCTTCATCCCTACCTCCTGCTCCGGGCAGCAGGGGGGGCCGTCTTCGGTGCTGGTGCCTTTCTGTTAGCTCTGGAAATGTGGCTCCATTTCTTTCGCTTAGTAATCTTTCAGACGCTCCAGCATAGGTAGGCTGCTATAAATTCTCTTTTTTGAATGTACTTGCCTTCCACGGCATGAGAAACGACGTAATCTGTAATAATTCTGCGGGCCTGGTCGTTAAGGTCTATATACGGGTAAAAGAAGTTTTCGTACTCCGCTACGGCCTCATCTACGCTCATTTCCCTCCAGATGGGTCGGCGCTCTAATTCTAAAGAGGGGAGATAACCCCATGAATAAAGAAGGTGAAAAATATAAAAAGCCTCCGGGGCTAGAGGAGGTATTTCACCCCCGATAAGCTTTCGCCAAAGTTCCCGCCGGCCCTCTTCCTCCTGCCGGACGTGCCCCCCCAGTACACACACTCCGTGGCAAGCCTCTATCATTTTCTTTAAGGTAGCTGCATCACGGATCCCCGGGGTCATAAGGGCCAGCACCGCTTTAAAACGCTTCTTAAACCCCAGGTCCTCCAAATCTACATCTTCCCAGGCCGCTTGGACAACCTCAATATTTTCCAGCCGCTCTTCTTGCATCCGTCTTTTTAGAGCAGAAAGCATCTCTGGGGACGGATCCAGGGCTACCACCCGCCTGACCCGGCGGGCCAGTACTAAAGCATAAGTCCCCGGGCCGCATCCTATATCTAGAACTTCTGCCTCCCGGTCCAGGACGTTACGGTGCCCCAACAAGTGAAGGATGTTGGCTGCTCTTTCCTGGGCTTCACGGCTCCGGGAATGGCTAGTGAAGCTTGCTGCCCTGCGGTTCCAGTACTCTTCCTCCCTGCCGGGAAGCCGCCTTCCGTAAAGGCTTTTGGCCCTGGCCTCCTGCCACATCTTCTCCCAAAAAAGAGAATCCCCGAAGAGCTCCCTAGTCAATATCCCTGCTCCCTCCTAAAACTACCCCTTCTTAAGCTCCCGAGCCACAAATTTAAGGTGGTCGGCCATGGCCCGACGGGCTCCCCTGGCGTCGCGCGAGATTATGGCTTCGTAAATGGCCTTATGCTGCAGGTACAACTTTTCCGCATTTTCGGGTGTCTGGTATAACCGCTGGCGGCTGCTCCGGAGGGCCTGGCGTATGGTATCGGAAACAGTGTACATTAGCCGGGACAGAACGCTATTGTGAGCGGCTTCCGCTATGGTAAGATGGAAGCGGACATCCGTCTCTTCTCCCAGGCGCCCCTCTTCTAGCTCCACTTCCATCTCTTTTATAATCTCCTCCAACTTTTCCATCTCTTCCGGGCAGGCCCGCCGTGCGGCCAAGGCCGCCGTTTCCGTCTCTAAGATCTCTCTTGCTTCCAACAAGTCTAGCGTGGCTTGCCGGTCCATAAGGAGGGCCATAGCCAAAGGCTCTACTATAGCCCCGTTCCTTACCGCCTGCACGAAGGTCCCTTCCCCCGGCCGGATGGTAATGACCCCCATGGCAGCCAAGGCGCTTAAGGCCTCCCTCACTGACGCCCGGCTCACGTGCAAACGCTCGGCCAACTCGCGCTCGGAAGGCAGGCGGTCACCGGGTTTTAAATTACCTTCGCCGATGAGTTCCTTAATTTGATTAACTATCTCTTCGTATATCTTCCTGGTCCTTATAGGTTTAAGCTTCAAACCCTTTTCACCCCCAGGCCCCGGCTTCCCAGTGATGTATTCGTGCTTTTTCACCGCAGATCCTGCCCGGCCGCTAAAATTTCGGCTGTATGCTTGGCCAGGACAGGGCTAGAAGTCTTATCCAGCCCCCCACGAAGCTGCACCAGACATCCCGGGCAATCGGTGACCACTATCCTGGCTCCGCTCTCTAAAATGCGGCGAAGCTTGCGCTCTAGTAAGGCCTGGCTTATTTCCGGGTACTTAAGGGTGTATGAGCCGCCGAAACCGCAGCAGCGGTCGCTTTCTTGCATCTCCACAAGTTCTACTCCTTTGTGGCGTTTTAAAACCTCCCGAGCTACCTGAGCTAAACCCAAGTGGCGCTTGTAATGGCAGGAGTCGTGATAGGTGATTTTTATTCTTTCCCCTGTGCTAAATCCAGGAAAACTCACCTCCATCTCCTGCACCAGCTCGTTAAAATCTTTAACCTTCGCCGCTATATCCAAAGCCCTTTCGTACCATGTCGGTTCTCCGCTTAAAAGGGAAGGCAGTTTGTGTTTTAAAGCTACAGCACAGGTGGGACACGCGGTAATAATTACCCCCGTAGAAGCTCTCTCCAGCACTTCAATGTTCCAGCGGGCAAGCTTTAAAGCCGTCTCTATATCTCCCGTATAAAGAGCCGGCGCCCCGCAGCAGCCCTGGTCTAAAGGAAACCTTACCTGGACGCCTGCTCCCTGTAATACTCTAAATATAGCTTCCCCTATCTCGGGATACACATAATCTATAACGCAACCGGCATAAAAGGCAGCCGTCAGCCGGGGTTCTACCGGAGCTTTTTCTAAATCCCTTATCCGCTCACGCAACGGCCGGGAGCTCAGGGCCGGCAAGCTCCTCCCTTCGGTCCACCCTTTAAAAGGACCGGGCAAGCTTCTAATAAAGGGCTGCCCACCGGTTACGGGCCGCTGTAGCTTTTTCCCTAAAGCAAGGACCCCCTGCATAACCTTAGGCTTAGCCACCACACCCCGCAAGGCCAGGCGGTAGGAAAAGGGCATGCCGTGCTCCCTTGCTATCCTCTTCCGCAGCTCCAACACTAGATCAGGAATATTAATCTTAGCCGGGCACACCTCCGTACAACGCCGGCACCCTATGCAAAGGCTTTGGGGGTCTGCTGCCTGCTCCACGGAATTAAAGAAAGCCGTTAAGATGCTCCCAATGCCTCCAGAATAAACAAAACCGTATACCTGGCCGCTTACAAGCTGAAACACGGGGCAAACGTTGGTGCAGGCCGCACACCGTATGCACTGGAGGGCTTCCCGGAAAACCGGATCCCTGGCCATCTCCAGCCGGCCGTTATCGAGCAAAACCACGTGAAACTCCTTAAGGGCAGTACCTTCTACACCTCCAACCGGTACCGGCCCCGTGATCATAGTAACGTAGCTCGTTATAGGTTGGGCCGTACCGCTCCTGGGGAGGGCTTCCAGGATAGGGAGTACATCCTTTATCCGCGGCACCAGCTTTTCGTACCCCACCACGGCAATGTGCACAGGAGGGAGGGTGGTAGCCAGGCGAGCATTTCCTTCATTGGTAAAAAGGATGATGGTCCCCGTCTCGGCTACTGCTATATTGGCCCCGGTTATACCCAATCCGGCCGTTAAAAATTTGTCCCTTAATTCCTCCCGGGCAATGCGCACCATAGTTTTAATATCCGGTTCTACGGGTCTACCTTTGTGGCGGCTAAAAACCTTCGCCACCTCTTCTTTAGGCAGGTGGATAGCCGGCATCACCATATGGGAAGGGCGCTCACCGGGCATAAGCTGGAGGATCCATTCAGCGAGGTCGGTTTCGTAAGATACTATGCCGTGTTCGGCCAGATACTCGTTTAACTGTATCTCCTCTGTAGCGAAGGATTTGGATTTTACCACCCGGGTAACTCCATGCTCTTTTGCTACCTTCAGTACATATTCCCGAGCCGAAGCCGCATCCCGGGCAAAAAACACTTTGCCGCCGCGCAAAGTCACTTGCCGGGCAAATTCCTCGCCTAGTTCCCTTAACTGAAGGGCTGCAGCGGATTTGATGGATGCGATTTTAGTCCTTAACCCTTCGAAATCCCGGCCTGCGAACACCTGCTCCCTGGCTACAACATAATCCGCAGCAAAGCGCTCCAGAGCACCCCTTAAAGTGGGGTTTAGGAGGGCCTGCCTTACTCTTGCCTTAAAGGGAGTCCCCGGCATTACTTCCCTCACCTTCTTCCACCAGAACTATTAAAAGGCACTCCGGCCCGTGGACACCGATGGTAAGGCTGCGTTCGATATCAGCCGTACGGCTGGGGCCGGTCACGAGGGCCAGGTAACCGGGCCAAGTTTTTTGTCCTAAGTAATACTCAAAAGCTTGTGTCATATCACGAACGATGCGGTTAGCCGGAAGGACGGCCACACAATTAAGCGGGAGCATGGAGGCCAAGCGTTTATAAAGGTCTGTAGCATCGTGGACCAGAGTTCCCGTTTCCGCCACCCCTAAGTCGAACTCCACTATCCCGCTATCTGCTTCCCTGGCGAACCAAGCCCCGCTTGTCTCCACTTCAAAACCCGCTTCTTTTAACGCCGCTTCAAGGTCGGCGCTTTTTAAAAGAGGAGAAACGGCTACAGCCACCCTTTGGCCCCGTGGCTTTAAAAACTCTAAAATTTCATTCTTCATTCTTTGGACATCTTTAACCTTTGTGGTCAGCGCTCCCATGGCTTTTGCGTGACGGCAAAAGCTTTCTACTAAGTCTTCCCTTACCAAGCTCCATCCCCCTTTATGCTGGCCTGACCACCTGATGATTTAATTATATCTTTTTATTCCGGCTCAGGCAATCGTATTAATTACTGGCGTATCCTCAGTTTTTTCGCTGGCAAAAGCCCAGCCCAGCAATAACAATTTTGAGGGCTCCTTCTACACCGGGGAGCCCTCATAACCAAAAATTTTCGTTTTTCTACCCAAAAATATCAGCGACTTCTATAGTCTGATCTCGCCGGGGCCCTACTGCTATAAGCTTTACCGGAACCCCTGCCAGCTCCTCAACCCGCCTGATATAGGCCCGGCAAGCCGGGGGAAGATCTTCGATGCTTTCTGCTCCCGTTATATCGTCCGCCCAGCCTGGAAGTTCTTCATAGACGGGCTCGCATTCCTGCAAAACTCTTAGACTGGCCGGAAAACTGGACAGTATCTTACCTTTATATAAATAACCCGTACAGATCTGTATAGGATCTACACCTGTGAGCACGTCCAGCTTGGTAAGGGCTAGGCCGGTAAGACCGTTAACATCTGCGGCATGGCGTAAAATTACGGCGTCTAGCCAGCCACACCTTCTGGGACGACCGGTAGTGGTCCCGTACTCTCCTCCCCGGCGGCGCAAGTATTCACCTGCGGTATCTTTAGCCTCGGTAGGGAAGGGACCCTCCCCCACCCGGGTAGTATAAGCCTTGGCCACTCCTATAACGCTATCTATAGCTTTAGGCCCCACACCTGCTCCTATGCAGGCGCCGCCAGCCACGGGATAAGAAGAAGTTACATAAGGGTAAGTTCCCTGGTCCAAGTCTAAAAGCGTACCCTGGGCTCCTTCAAAGAGTACCTTCTTCCCTTCCCGCAAGGCCTGGTTTATTATCTGACCTGTGTCGGCCACTAAAGGTCGCAGCCGCTCTGCATACTCTAAGTATTCCTCCAGGATCTCTTCCAAAGAGCAAGGGGAAGTACCGTAAACCTTAGTGAAGAGCTCATTCTTCTCCTTAAGGTTAAGGGCTAGCCTTTGGCGGAATTCCTCAGGGTCCAAGAGATCCACAACCCGGATGCCCGTGCGAGCTGCCTTATCTACGTAAGCCGGCCCTATACCTCGCTTGGTCGTACCTAACCGTCCGCTTCCCCGTCTTTCCTCCTCCAGCTCGTCTAGCCTTTTATGGTATGGTAAAATCACATGGGCGCGGTAGCTTAGGCGCAAGCCCGAAGTATCTATTCCCCGCTCCTTAAGCCCTTCCAGTTCCTCCACCAAAACCTGGGGATCTACTACTACGCCATTTCCGATTATGCAAATTTTCCCAGGGTAAAGGATACCGGAAGGTACTAAATGAAGCCTAAACTCTTCTTCTCCCACTTTTACCGTATGCCCGGCATTGCTTCCCCCCTGGTAGCGTACTACCAGGTCGGCCTTTTCCGCCAGGTAATCGGTTACTTTCCCCTTACCCTCATCACCCCACTGGGCGCCGACAAGGACAACTCCCGGCATAAATCTCCACCGCCTTTTGGGATTTGCTCTAACCCTTAGCTTCCCTACTTAAAATATCCCGTGCAGCTATCACCCCGGCCGCAGATGCTTGGGCCAATCCCCGCGTCACCCCTGCTCCATCGCCTATGGCATACAACCCGTCAACCTCCGTCATAAGGTTGGAATTTAGTTTAAGTCGAGAGGAGTAAAACTTTACCTCCACGCCGTAAAGAAGGGTGTGGCGGGAATAAACCCCCGGAGCTATTTTGTCCATGGCTTCGAGCATTTCTACTATAGCAGTCAAATGGCGGTAAGGAAAGACCAAGGACAGGTCCCCGGGGGTGGCCTCCTTAAGAGTAGGGGTGACCAAACCTTTACTTAAACGGTCGTGGGTGGTCCGCCGGCCGGCGAGGAGGTCACCCAACCTCTGCACCAGTACCCCTCCCCCTAAGAGATTGGCCAGCCCGGCTATATAGCGACCGTAAGCTATGGGCTCCTTAAAGGGTTCGGTAAAGGTTTTGCTTACCAGGAGGGCGAAGTTGGTGTTCTCAGTTTTTTTGTCAGCATAAGAATGGCCGTTTACCGTGACCAGCCCTTCGTTGTTTTCTAGTACCACTTCTCCGTGGGGGTTCATGCAAAAAGTGCGTACCCGGTCATCAAATTTTCGGGAATAAAAGATAAATTTCGATTCATAGATGACATCAGTTAAATGCTCCATAACCACGGCCGGGACTTCTACTCTAACACCTACATCCACGGGATTAACGGCCAGCTCTAGTCTTAAGCGGTTAGCCACCTTCCTAAGCCAATCTGCTCCCTGCCGGCCCGGAGCAAGTATTACATAACGCGAAGAGATTTCCTGCCCGTCTTTAGTAACTACCCCGGCCACCCGCCCTCCTTTAGTAACAATCTCTTCTACCGGTTCATCGGTCCTCACTTCTACACCTTTTTCTAGAAGGTAATCCTTCATGGCTTTAAGGATCTCCTGGGTGCGCCCGGTACCCAGATGGCGTATGGGAGCCGGAATAAGTTTGAGATCGGCTAAAACAGCCTTCCTCTGTATTTCAGCGATCCGCTCATCTTCCGGGCCACCGTACACTTTTTCCGGAGCACCGAAGGAACGGTAAATACCGTCTACATAACTAATTAGCTCTTCCACTTCCCGCTCCGGGATATACTCGCTCAACCACCCGCCCACCTCGGAAGATAAAGTGAGCTTACCATCGCTGAAGGCCCCTGCACCACCCCAACCGGAAACCATGGAACAAGGGGAACAATGACGGCAAGACCCCCCTCCTTCTTTAGACGGGCAGTGCCGACGCTCAAGATCGTGGCCTTTTTCCAGCACTAGTACCTTAAGCCCGCCGCCACGTCTTACTATCTCCAGAGCGGCAAATATACCGGCCGGCCCGGCGCCTACAACTATAACGTCGTATTTGGGGGCCATTTTCTCTCCTCCTTAAATCTTAAGGGCAAAAAAATAGCCCCTGTTTACGGAGCAGCCCTTAAGCCAGGTATATTGTAACAGAAGGCCGGGCGGTAATCAAGGTTCTCTCCTTTTGAAACTTTCTTTTGTCAAACGCAATAGGGCACAATATTTATCGCTCTACTACCGGTTAAATGAAGGCTAAGGGACCACTGCTCCAGCAATAAGCATAAAATGCTTAAGGAGGGAGGAATATGGATAATTTTACCTCTGATGAAGTAAAAATCAAAATCGGCCAAGTAACAATGAAGATGGTAAGAAAATTCAGCCTGCCCTGGCCCCATGAGGTTTCCGCCTACATACCCCGGGTAGAGATTCGCCGGAGAACCTACCGGGAAGGGAAGCTAAGGTGTGAAGAGGAGATGATACTGAACAGCCTGACCATAGTGCATGCCCCTAGGCATCCCCCCGAGCGTCCCCCTTACCCTGGTACCTGGCCGCCGTCCCCGCATCCCCCCGCCCCACCTTCACCGCCTGAACTTCCCCCTCTCCCGGAAACACCTCAAGCACAGCCCAAACTTCCGCGGATAGTATTCCGTTTTGAAGCCCCAGAAAAATAAAAGAAAAAAGCGCTGTGGAAGCTTCTCCACAGCGCAGGCCGCGATTTGAAACTTGCCGCCGTTCAAAGTCTGCCTGTCCTGGGTCTTCTCACACCTTATACATTTTAAATTTTTAGGGCAACCGCAGAACTGTAAAAGCTAGCCAACTCACGACTGCTCCGACTACGGACATGGATAAGCCCCAAATAAGCATATCCCGGAAGAGCTTCTTCTTGTCGGTCTTTTCGCCCGCGTTAGCGTAAAAGATGGCGCCAGTGGTGGATAGGGGGCTGAGGTCGGTAAGGAACCCGCAAACCACAATAGCGGAAAGCAAGGGCACAAGCTCAGTGGCAGGGGCTCCAACTTTTTCTAGTAACATAGGAGCCATGGGGATAAAAGCCGGTAAAATAACACCTGTGGTGCTAGCGTAGGCAGAGATCAGCGCGGCCAGGAAACCAGTGACTAAAGTAATGGTAAAAGGTGTAGAAACGCTAGCTATAATTCCGGCAAAGAGCTCCATACCGCCAATGTTCTTCATTAGTTCAATAAGCACCGTTACACCGCATACAAACAAGATAGTACCCCAGGGCATTTGCTTAATGGCCTTACCTTCGTCAGATATTTTAAACAGAGCCAGGATGGTACCGATGAGGAAACCTCCAAGACCTACATCCATCTTAAAGAAGAGGGCGCCTATAACGAACACCAAAATAGCAATAAGGGTTATCCACTGGTTACGGGTAAAAGGTTCGATCTCCATGCTCGCCAGGACCTGTCGTTGTCCCGTATCTTTAACTTTCCAAAGTTTAAGGCCACCATAAATAATGTAAGCCAGGGCCGAAACTATGAAATGCCCCAGAAGCTGGTTCAGCCACAAGATATTGCTTACGCCCGAAAGACCCATCTTGGCGGTCAACCCCGCCGTTATAACCCCCGCCGGAGCAATGGGGGACATAGCGCCCGCCTGCCCGCCGTTACCCACAACGATGGCCATAAGCAAGGGGCTAATACCTACTTCCTCTGCGAGGAGCATGGCCATAGGCGCCATCAGCGCAGCAATGGTTATCTGCCCCGGACCCATCGAGGAAAGGGCAAAGGCGAGGAAGAAAAAGATAATGGGAAGAATCGCTACATTCCCCCGCACACCTTTTATAGAGTACTTAACGATCTTTTCTAAGGTACCATTCACCTGGGCTAATGCAAACAAATAGGTAGTGCCGGCCAGCATCAAAAATATGTTTACAGGATACCCCTTGATTATATCGGCTACTTTAATACCGCCCAGATAATGCCCTACAACGAGGGATAATCCTAAAGACATGGCACCAATATTTAAAGGAAAGATGCAGCTTATAACAATTACAAAAATCAGCGCTATTAAAGAAATCACAGGTACCGACATCCTCTATAAATTCCCTCCCCTTGTTTTAGGTTGCTGCAGAAAAACCTGTCAAACTGTAAGATCCTTCGTAAAACTTTCCCCCTTAAACTTTCCCTCAATCACCCCCTTCCGGACTAACGAGGCATCCTGCGGCAGCCGCCGCTCCTACAGCCCGGGGAGAAGCTAAGTAGATCTCAGCCGCATCGGCCCCCATACGTCCCGGAGTGTTCCGGACTGTAGCGGCTAAGACCCGGTCGCCGGGAGCCAAAAGCCCCAGATGCTTGCCAGGGCACGGTCCGCAACCCGGCGGAAGTATCATAGCACCCTGCTCACGGAGAGCCCGGGTCATACCTTCCCTTTCCATAGCGGTCAGAATCTCCCGAGACGCCGGAGTAACTAGAAGAGTTACATTCTTATGGACTAAACGTCCATTAAGTCCGACAATTAATTCCCGCATATCTTCTAGGCGCCCGCTGGCACATCCCCCCACCACCCCTTGGGTGATGGGTAACCCTTCCAGGTGCTTCAAAAACCGTACGTTAAAGGGAGAAGGGGGACATGCTACTAAAGGCTTGAGGCTGGAAGCATCTATTTTAAGGTCGGGCTTCTCTCCTGGCTTCACTTCTTCGGGCGGAATGATCAATCCTGTTACAGCACCTGTCTCCCCTATCAGGTTACATAAGGCCATTTTACCGGCAGTACCTAAATTCCACACCCCTTCTCCTTGAAACACCAAAGCCGCTCCCTGAACCCTCTCCCGGTCCAAATTTCTAATTACCTCCAGAGCGAGATCCCGCGCAGTTGTCCCCTTGGGTAAGCGACCCACGACTTCCACCGTATATAGCGGGGGAACCCGTACCGGCAACCTGCCGGTCAAAAGGACTCCCACCAATTCCTCCGGTTTAACGGTGAAGGCCAGGGCACCGAAGGCCCCGGACGTGGTTACGTGCCCATCGGCCCCTGCTATTATCCATCCCGCCCGGGGGGTAAACTTTTCTGCCACTACCTGGTGGAGAACCCCCTCTCCCCGGGAAAACACGTGTATCTTTTGCTCCTGTCCGAACTCCAAAAGGCGCCTGTGTAACTCCCTAGCAGCCACAGTAGGAGCCGGCAAAAGGTGGTCTAAAGTGAACACGGCCTTCTCCGGCCTCCACACCTTCCCGCCCGGAGGCCAGTGGGCAAGCACCTTTTCGGCTGTCCCGTCATGCCCTAAGGCCAGATCTATCTTTACTATGATATTTTCACCGGTCTCGACTTTCGGCCGGCCTGCGGCGGCAGCCAGTACACGGTGAACGAAATGCATGCCGATCCTCTCCGCACTTTAGAGGTTCAGCAGACCGCATAGGGCCTGCCACAAACTTTCCTGGCGCGCTTTAACTTCCGTGCCGGGAGGTACTTCTAGGGTGGTGATTTTATATCCCTTTATTCCCGTCTCCTCTGGGGAAAGACCCGAGACTATCACTACTCCTCCTTTTTTAAGCCCCTGGGTGACGTCTACAACGCTGAAAAGGCTGTTATCCAGCACCACTACCACATCCGGTGTGCTCTTATTTGCAGAACGGGTGTAGATGAAATCGCTGCTGATTCTAACCGTGGTATAAAGCGGGGCTCCCGGCCGGAAGGCCCCGAAGTTTTCAAAAACCTGCACAAAAAATCCACGGTTTAAGGCTCTTTCTGCCATGGCCATGGCCCAGGGAGTGACTGGCTGGCCGTAACGGCCGTGAAAGCGGATTTCCATCATCTTCCTGCCCCCTTGAAAAGCATCCAAGCAGAGCCCCTCTCTCACCCGGGAACTGGGTTTAAGTGCTCGCCTTGGCCTGGAAAAAAGCTAAATCCTCCTCACTAAGGGTGCGAAAGCGCTGCTGCCTGCGGAGGTACTCTTGTACCGGAACTTTACGTTCCGGGACCACCGTTAGCCGCTTTTCTCCTGCTCTGATCTCATATAATTCCCAGAGGCCGCATTCCACCGCCAGCCTGGCCATTTCTACGGTTTCTTCTTCCTTTATACCCCAGCCGCGGTGGCAGGGAGCCAGCACGTGAATGTAGCGGAAACCTTTAATTTCTTTAGCCCGCTTGAGTTTGTCTATAAAATCCTTGGGGTAGGCTATGGAGGCCGTAGCCAGGTAAGGTGGGCGGTGGGCAGCCATGATGGCTAGCATATCCTTTTGACGTGTAGGCTTTCCAGACGGCGTATCAGAGGTCCAGGCTCCGAAGGGTGTAGTCCCTCCCGCTTGGCCGCCCGTATTCATATAACTTTCGTTGTCGTAGCAGACGTGTATTATATCTTCATTGCGTTCTGCAGCCCCTGTTAAAGACTGAAATCCTATATCCGCCGTTCCGGCATCCCCTGCCCAGGAAACCACGTTAACTTCTCTTATCCCCTGCACCTCCAAAGCTGCCCGTATGCCGGACGCTACCGCCGGAGCACATTCAAAAAGGGAGTGGTAAAAGGGGATACGCCACGCTGTTCTTAAACCAGAGCCACCTATAGTAGCCATACAAGAGGCCGGGATAACAATAATCGTGCGCGGCCCCAAAGCTTCCATGGCTTGCCTGGCTGCGATGGCTGCCCCGCATCCACGGCAGCCCACATGTCCCCCTGTGAACAAATCCACTTTAGGCTACCTCCTGTCACTCTATTCCATACCACTCGTAGGGTAAGGGCTCCTGGTTGCCTTTAACCTTTTCCTCCACCATCTGATAGATGCGGACCACATCTTCCGAAGTTACATCCCTTCCGCCCAGCCCGGCGATATAACTGTAAACAAAAGGCCCTTCAGGTCCCGGCCCGTACAGGGAAGCCCGCACTTCCCGGGCCAAAGCTCCCCCCGAGCCGTAGACAATATTTTTATCTAAAACCGTCACCGTGCGAGCACCCTTTAAAAGGGAACGTACTTTCTCCCCGGGGAAGGGCCGGAAACAACGCACTTTTAACAGCCCCACGGGCAAACCGTCTTCCCGGAGCATGTCTACAACTTCACGGCAAGTACTCGCCAACGATCCCATAGTAACGAAGATATGCTCTGCGCCGTCCAGCCGGTAAACCCCGAGGGTGCCCCCCCAGCTCCGTCCGGTTAATTCGGCATACGCGGTATCTACCTCGCACAGCACCTCCTGGCTGTCCTGCAAAGCTTTATCCTGCCGGTACTTGTAGTCCATATACAGGTCAGGACCGGTAACCACATTGACCGCCTGCGGGTTATCCACATCTAAAGCCGGCCGGCGGTGTAAAGGCAAAAATTTATCTACAGTTTCTGGAGCCGGAACTTCTACTACCTCCCGGGTATGAGACTGAATATAGCTTTCATAATGGACCATAACCGGAAGCCTTACCCGCTCATCCTCCGCTAAACGGTAAGCCTGAAGTAAAGTATCTAAAACCTCCTGATTGTTTTCGCAGAATAGCTGGATCCAACCGGATCCTTCCTGGGCTATCGCGTCCCCGTGATCGGGGAAACGGGTGTGCGGTGCCGCCAGGCCCCGGTTTACCACTGCCATTACTATGGGGAGCCTTAAGCCAGAAGCATGGTACAGCACCTCGCTCATATATGCCAAACCCTGGGAATTAGTAACAACCAAGGGCCTGGCACCTGCCAAGGCTGCGCCCACAGCGGCAGCCAAAGCGCTATGGTCAGACTCCACACGTATAAACTTAGCCTTAAGCTTTCCTTCAGAAATAAAGCGAACGATCTGCTCCATGGCCGGCGCGGCCGGAGTAATGGGATAGGAAGCCAAAACTTCCACCCTGGCAAGCCGCGCCGCTATGGCCGTCGCTTCGTTTCCATTTAAGAGCTGCCGCATTTATTCCTTTCTCCCTTCCCCTATACCTTAGCCCAGTAGTCCCTGGGGTCCCGTATATTCAGCTACCATACGCAGCGCCTGCCGTTGGCACTCGTGGGCGCAAATGCCGCAACCCTTACAAAAATCCAAGTTTATCTCTAATTCTTTCCCCTTTTCCGTCTCCTTCAGCTTCAAAGCTCCCTCCGGACAGAAGTACAAGCACTCACCGCAGGCGTTACAGCGCCCTTCTATAATCTGGGGGTGCCTTTCACGCCAGGCAGCCGCTACTGGCTTTAAGGCCATAGTCCCCGGCGGAGCCGAGGGCACTACAGGAAGATCTTTGGCCAAGGCTACCCTTCCTTTCCAAAATTTTGCTCTTCCAGTTTGCCAGTTTGCCTTGTAGGCTCCTGTTCCTACTGTTATGCAAGAAATATGCCAAAACTACGGTTTTTTATAGCCGGTGGTCCCGATGACTTAACCATCTTGAAACACAGGGCCTTTAAATTAGAAAACCCATAAAACAGGGGGTTAAAATACGGGAGCCCTTTTGTCCCTTTGTTACATGTTTGCAACAGGATCCTTAACAGTTGTGCAACAGAAATTTCTACCGAAAATCTCTCCCCAGGTAGCCTTAAAAATTTCATTCTCTACTTTCGGGTCTCCTCAACTTCCTCCATAAAGTAGTCCGGCTGATACCGAGCCGCCGTGCAGCTTCCGCTTTATTTCCACCCGTTTCCCAAAGTACCCTCTCGATTAACCCCCGCTCAACTTTTTTCACCTGAGCTGGTAAAAATCCTCGCTCATCTCCTACATATTCCGGGTTCCTGCCGTCTTTCTCCGGTTGTTCGTGAGATTCCAACTCCAGGGCCTGGAGTACCTCTTTACTCCCGATGTCACCCCCGTGGCACCTTAAGGCCAGGCGTTCCATGGTATTGCGCAACTCCCTTATATTACCCGGCCATGGGTAAAATAAAAGCTCCCGGCAAGCCTCCGGAGTAAGCCTGGGTACCGGTCTTCTTAAACCACGGCAGAACTCCTCCAAGAAGTGCTGGGCAAGAAGGATAATATCGGTTCCCCGGTCCCGCAAAGGAGGTAAAGTAAGATTCAGGACGTTAATACGGTAATATAAATCCTCCCTAAAGGCCTGCTCACGCACCATGGCCTTGAGATCCCTATGGGTGGCCGCGATAACCCGCACATCTACAGGGATCACTCGGTCATCGCCCAACCGCATGATCTCTCCTTCTTCTAAAACCCGTAAAACCCGTGCCTGAAGCCGGGGAGACATCTCTCCGATTTCGTCCAAAAAGATCGTCCCTTTATGGGCTAACTCAAAAAGCCCCGGCTTCCCTCCTCTCCGCGCCCCTGTGAAAGCTCCCTCCACATAGCCGAAAAGCTCACTTTCCAGAAGGCTTTCGGGCAGGGCCGCACAGTTCACAGCCACAAAGGGGCCCTGCCGCCGGGGGCTGGCCAGATGCAGGGCGTGGGCGAACATCTCTTTACCAGTACCCGTCTCCCCATAAATCAAAACTGTAGAATTAGTGGCGGCATATTCTTGGGCCAGCCGTATGGCCTCTAAGAGGGCGGGGCTCTGGCCTAAAATATCCTTAAAGGTATACTTGGCTACATGGCCCCGGCCGGATAACATCCGGCGCACCTTATGTTCTAAGCTTTGAAAACTGCTGACGTTCTGGAAGGTGGCGACGACCCCCACCGTCCTCCCGTCCACCACTATGGGGACCATGTTGGCCACGACCCTGGTACTACCGATCTCCAAAACCTCGCCCAACTCGGGCTTGCCTGTCTCAAAAAGAAGGTGAAACTTACCTCCCGGGATAACCTCGGTCACCGGCCGGCCGATGGCCTCTTCGGCCCGCCAGCCCGAAAGCTTTTCCGCAACCGGATTAAACACAGTGATCCGGCCCTCTTCATCTAAAGCGATGATTCCGTCATAGGTAAAGTCCAGTATGGCCTTTAACTGCTCCGAGCGCCGCTTTTCCTGCTGGCGTACCTGAAGAACTCGCTTAGCTTCCTTCAAGGCCTGGTACACTGTCTCCTTGCCCGAGGTTATTATGACACTGTTGAGGCCAAAGTTACGGGCTTCCTTGGCCATGGCGATCTTGCCTATGACCACTTCCGCTCCAGCTTCTTTTACAGCCTGGATACCCCGCCGGATATCCTCTCCCTGGTCTTTAAGGGTATATTTGATAAAAGTCTCCCCTAGGATATTCTCTAAGCTTTCCAAACCCTGGATAACATCAGGGATATCTACAATCCCGATAGGGCCGCCGAACTGCTTAGCTTGATAATAAGCTCGCAGTATATCATACCCACCTATAGGAACATCTACAACGGGCAGGTCTAGCTCCGCTTGTTGGATAAGCCAAGCTGTTACACCACGGCTCACTATCACCTGGCAGCCCTTACGGGCAGCTTCCTGAGCGGCCTTAACTCCTTCTTCCATCCGGGCTACATATATATCGAGTTCCATTCCTAGCTCCTGGCTTACCTGACGGGCTACATGAGCTAAATCTTCATAGGGGGCAATAAAGGCTATTTCAGCCACAACCAGCCCTCCTCTAGCTCAAGTCTATGTTTCTAGGCTATGTACAAATGTGGATGCTTTTGTAACGCAAATAAGTTTCAATAATGTAACGTGCTTACTAATATAGTTAGATTTTGCTTCTCCCAATCCCTTCCCCCTGTCAGCAAAAAATAAAGGGGGCTAGACTACCACCCCCGCTAAAACACATCTACGTACACCTTAGAGCCTTATCTTAGTCCTTTTATGCTTTCACTACAGCCCCAAACTTGCACTTTTCTAAGCAGCTTCCGCATTTTATACAGCGAGAAGTATCTATACGGTGGGGCTGCTTCCGCTCACCGCTTATAGCACCCACCGGGCAGGCTACACGGCAGGCACCGCAGCCAGTACATTTATCTTCTAAGATAGAGAATGCCAGCAAGGCCTGGCAGACATGGGCCGGGCAGCGTTTATCCCTAATATGAGCCTCATATTCGTGGCGGAAATACTGCAAGGTAGAAAGTATGGGATTGGGGCAGGTCTGTCCCAGGCCGCAAAGCGCTGTATTTTTGATGACCCGCGCAAGTCGCTCTAAGGTATCCAGGTCCTCCATCCGGCCTTGTCCCTCGCATATACGGTTCAAGATCTCCAGCATCCTCTTGGTCCCCTCACGGCACGGGGTACACTTGCCGCAGGATTCTGCCTGGGTAAAGTTTAAGAAAAAGCGGGCCACATCCACCATACAAGTTGTTTCATCCATGACCACAAGGCCACCAGAGCCCATAATAGCCCCTGCCGAGGTTAGGGACTCGTAGTCAATGGGCAGGTCCAACTGCTCCTCGGGCAAGCAGCCGCCAGAAGGACCACCAATCTGCACGGCCTTGAACTTCTTGCCTTCCCGTATACCGCCGCCCACGCCAAAAATGACTTCCCGCATAGTGATACCCATAGGCACTTCCACCAGGCCGGTGTTGTTGACCTTGCCGGTAAGGGCAAATATCTTAGTGCCCTTACTCTTTTCTGTACCCATTGAAGCGTACCAGGAACCACCATTTTTGATAATAAGAGGGACGTTAGCAAAAGTTTCTACGTTATTGATGACCGTAGGTTTGCCCCATAAACCTTTTTGAGCCGGGAAAGGAGGCCTAGGACGCGGCATGCCACGGTTGCCCTCAATAGAGGTTAAGAGAGCCGTTTCCTCGCCGCACACAAAGGCTCCTGCACCAGCTTTAATCTTAATGCGGAAGTTGAAGCCGGAATTGAGAATATTTTCACCCAGAAGGCCATATCTTTCCGCCTGGGCAATGGCTATTTTCAAGCGATGTATAGCCAAGGGGTATTCGGCCCGCACATAAATGTAGCCTTCTTGGGCCCCTACAGCATAACCACAGATGATCATACCTTCCAGTACGGCATGTGGGTCACCTTCCAGCACACTGCGATCCATGAAAGCCCCAGGGTCGCCCTCGTCGGCGTTGCAGACTACGTACTTCACATCGCCTTCGGCGGCACGCACAAAGCTCCACTTCAAGCCCGTGGGAAAGCCTGCACCGCCGCGGCCTCTTAGACCAGAGGTCTTCACTTCTTCAATAACCTGCTCGCAGGACATTTCGAAAAGGGCCTTGGTAAGGGCCTCATAGCCACCGCTGGCCACATAGTCGGCCACATCCTCGGGATTAATGTGCCCGCAGTTATGCAACACCAGGCGCTTTTGTTTGGCGTAAAAAGGTACTGTCTCGTAGGTAAGAGCCCTTTCTCCGGTGATGGGGTCCACATAGAGCAACCGCTCCACCACTCGGCCGTTAACAAGGTGGCCTTCCACAATCTCGGGCACATCTTCTGGCTGCACGCGGGTATAAAAAATTTTCTGCGGCTCCACAATGACCAGAGGGCCTTGCTCGCAGAAGCCATGGCAGCCAGTAATTTTTACGGAAACTCGCTCCTGTAAACTATACTTGGTCAGCTCTTTCGTAAAGGCCTCCACCAACTTTTGAGAACCGGAAGAAGTGCATCCGGTACCAGCACAGATAAGGATTTGTTTTTTCTCGCTGTCAGGCGGTATATGGATGGCTTCTAAACGGGCCTTGATTTCTGCCCGGCAGCTCTCGTCATCATGGCAGAGGGGGCCCTTAGTTCGGCACCTGATGTAGTCCCGGCAGGGGCTGGCCGGAGTGTGAAAGCATCGTTCGCAGCAGGGATCCATCAAGCTCTTCAAGGCTTTGCCCCTCCTTTACTTATACTGCTCCAAAACGCTGGCCGCCCGCTCGGGAGTCAACCGCCCGTGGGTATCATCATTTACCATCATCGCTGGCGCAAGACCACAGGCACCCAGGCAAGCCACCGTTTCCAAAGTGTAACGCAGGTCCGGTGTGGTTTCGTTTCTACCTATCCCTAGCTTCTGGGAGACCGCCTCAAACACTCGGGACGCTCCCCGCACATGACAAGCCGTTCCCTGGCATATACGCACAATGTTACGACCCCGCGGCTTTAGGTGAAACTGAGTATAAAAGGTAGCCACCCCAAAGACCTGGCTAAAGGGAATTCTTAAACGCCGAGCTATCTCCCGCAGGACCTCTCCCGGAAGATACCCGTAAATTTCTTGGGCCTCCTGGAGTAAAGGAATTAGTGCCCCCCGCTGCCCTGCATAACGCTCAAAAACCTTCTCCAAAGCTTCCCTCTTGGCTTCTTCCTGAAGACAATTACAGTTGCTCAAACTTTTGTCACCTCCTACTTTCTTCTCCCCAAGGGCTTACCCATACATGCACTTTAAAGGTAGATAAAAGGCTTCCGCCTGCCCGGCCCTTAGCTCCTTATCTTTTCTCCTTTTTTACATCCCTTTCAAATACCCGCCACGCATGGCTATAAACTTTAAATCTCTTCCCGCGCGCAGATCCTACTAGCGTAATCCCTAAAAGTTCAGCTAACCACACAGCGTAATCGCTCGGCACTGAAAGGGAAGCTATGAGGGGAAGCTGAAGTCTAGCTGCTTTATAAAGTATTTCCGAGGAAATGCGCCCGGTAGTGAGAAGCATTTTATCATAACTTTCTATCCCTTGCCGCAGGGCCCAACCTATCACCTTATCTACAGCATTATGCCGACCTATATCTTCCCGCAATATTAAGATCCCCTGGGGGGAAGCCAGGGCTGCCCCGTGGGCTCCCCTGGTCTTACGGTACAGAGTACCTCCTACCTGTAATTCCGTTACAAGCTGGATAAGAGCTTCTGGAGAAACTTTTAGGGGAAAACTCACTTTAATCTCATAGATGCAATTTCCCTGCCTTCCCCGCCAGGTAACGTGGCGACCGCAACCGGAAGTGAGCCAGGCCACCCCGGTATTGTACTCCTCTAACTCGCCCTTTATCCTTACCTCGGCCCGGCCCCCAGCTATCTTAAGCTCCTCTATATCTTCCACATCTCCTATAATCCCTTCAGAATACAGAAATCCTATTACCAAATCCTCTATATCTGTAGGAGTACACAGGAGAGTTACTAAGCTCTGCCCGTTAATTATAATTTCTAAAGGTGACTCCGCAATAACATTGTCCTCACTCTTGCGCGCCTCTCCACGTTCAAAGAGGGTAACCACCAGTCCGCTAAAGGGGGCCTCCTTCATCTATCTAAAAGCTCCTTTTTAGCCTCCATTAAACTCCCTTTCCCCTTCTTCAAGCTAATAGCTTCTTTACCTTCACAGCACAAGCTTTATATTCTGGTATTTTAGAAACAGGATCTAGAGCAGCTATAGTCAAAAGATTTGCCGCTGCTTCCCAGAAGTGGAAGCTCATAAATATCGTACCTTTAGATACCCGTTCGGTCACCCGGGCCTTAACTTTTACCCGTCCGCGGCGGGAGATAAGCTCCACTGTCTCGCCATCTTCTATGCCTAAAGAAAGTGCGTCTGCGGGATTTATCTCCGCTTCCGGCTCCGGGCATATCTCCTCTAAGCCCCTGCTCTTCCGCGAGATAACCGCATGGTAGTGATAAAGAAGGCGGCCCGTGGTAAACAGGAAGGGATATTCCTCGTCCGGTTCTTCGGCCGGAGGCCGGAAGTGGACCACGTGGAACCGGCCTTTTCCTCTGGTGAACTTTTCCCTGTGGAGCACCGGAGTTCCGGGGTGATCCAGGGAAGGAACCGGCCACTGCAAACCCTTTTCCTCTAACCGGCTGTAAGTAATACCAGCGTAGCTGGGTGTAAGCCGGGTTATCTCCCGCATCACATCCTCCGGCGATGAGTACTCACCCTGGCTTCCCAACCGTTTTAAAAGCTCGCCTATGATCTCCCAATCGGCCCTGGCTTCTCCCGGCGGGTCAATGGCCTTATGCATGAGCTGCACCCGGCGCTCTGTATTGGTCACAGTGCCTTCCTTCTCAGCAAAGGCTGCCCCAGGCAGCACCACATCCGCCAGGCGGGCCGTCTCTGTCAAGAATATATCCTGAACCACAAGGAACTCCAGATTCTTTAAAGCCTTCTCCACATGGGATACGTCGGGATCGGTTAAAAGCGGATTTTCACCTAAAATGTACATGCCTTTGAGCCGACCTTCCTCGGCTGCCCGCATCATCTCCACCACGGTAAGCCCGGGCTCGCCGGGCAGGTCCTCCACTCCCCAGGCCAAGGCAAATTTCCGGCGCACCTCAGGATCTGTAACCGGCTGGTAACCGGGTAAAACGTTGGGCAACCCTCCCATATCGCAGGCTCCCTGGACGTTGTTCTGCCCCCGTAAAGGATTGACCCCGCTACCTTCCTTACCTATATGCCCGCAGGCCATGGCCAGATTAGCCAGGGCCATGACATTGGCCGTACCTGTGATATGCTGGGTGATGCCCATGGCATAAAGTATGGTAGAACGCGGTCCCCGGGCATAAAGCCTGGCCGCTTCCACAATATCACGGGCAGGCACACCGGTAAGTTCAGCCACTTTCTCAGGAGTATACTCTTCTACAGCCTCCCGGACCTCCTCAAAGCCCTCTGTCCGCTCCTCGATAAACTTCTGGTCATAGAGCCCCTCTTTCACAATAACGTGTAACAGGCCGTTGAGCAGGGCGAGATCCGTCCCTGGCCTTTGCCTTAGCCAAAGGTAAGCCCAGTCCACCAGCTCTATATGGCGGGGATCTGCCACAATGAGTTTGGCCCCCCGCCTGACGGCCTCTTTTACTTTGAGTCCGATTACAGGGTGGTTTTCGGTGGTATTACTGCCTATAACGAAGATACAATCAGCCTGAGCTATATCCGCTATAGAATTGGTCATCGCTCCGCTGCCGAACGCGGCTGCCAGACCGGCAACCGTGGAGGAGTGTCAGAGGCGGGCGCAATGGTCCACGTTATTGGTGCCCAGGACCCCCCTGGCTAACTTCTGCAAAAGATAATTTTCTTCATTAGTGCATTTAGCCGAGCATAATACTCCTAAGGATTCCGGGCCATGCTTCTCTTTTATCTCCCTAAGCTTTTCAGCCACCAGGTCCAAGGCTTCCTCCCAGCTCGCCTCCCGGAACTGGCCGGAACCCCTTTCACCTGTGCGAATGAGGGGGCGGGTAAGCCGTTCGGAGCTATGGATGTAATCAAAACCGAAGCGCCCTTTCACGCACAGCCAGCCGTTGTTCACTTCGGGGTTTTCATATCCTGTAACCTTGACCACCCGGCCGTCCTTAACGTAAAGGGTTATGTTGCAACCCACACCGCAGTAGGAACATATGCTGCGCACCTTCTTAAACTCCCACTCGCGGCCCTGCCACAGCCGCTGCTTTTCCGTAAGGGCTCCCACCGGACAAACCTGCACGCAATTCCCGCAAAACACGCAATCTCCCGCTTCCCTTAAGGTAACATCCAGGGGTGGGGTCACGCGGGTATTAAATCCCCTGTAAGCAAAATCTATGGCGCTCCTGCCTTGCACCTCCGCACAGGCCCGCACGCATTTGCCGCAAAGGATGCACTTATTCATATCTCGGATAAAGAAGGGATTGTCTTCCTCCAGGGGATAATTATGGCGCTCTCCTTGGTATTCGTCGCCCCGCACCCCGTACAGGTAAGCGTAATCCTGGAGCCTGCAGTCGCCGCTTTTGCTGCAGGTCAGGCAGTCTTGGGGATGGTTGGCGAGGAGAAGGGAAAGGATCTCTTTTCTGGCCTCGATCACCGCGGGAGAGGCCGTCTCCACCACCATACCCTCGGCTACCGCGGTCACGCAGGAAGCAGGAAGCCCGCGCATCCCTTTTATCTCCACCACGCAGAGCCGGCAACCTCCCCAGGGGGAAAGCCGGTCATCCTGGCAGAGGGTGGGAATGAAAATCCCCGCTCTTCTTGCCGCTTCCAAAACTGTTATGCCCTCCGGCACAGTAACCCGCTGCCCGTCTATGGTTAGCGTTACCTCAGCCACCTCAACTCCCACCTCCAGGTGAAGTAAATCCTTACATCAATTTAACACAAGCTGCACGGAAACTGCAATAATTTTACGCAACCTTAAGTCTTTTACCGCTAATTTGTACCTTGGGTCACATATTCCTTTTCTCATCTCCGCCCCCATAAAACAGGAAGGCCAGACGTTCTTAAGCCCCTCCACGTTCTTGAGCCTCTCCTACCTCCTCCTTACGCGGCCGGTCTTTCCTGCTTGAGCAACAACTTGCGGGCATATCTCAATTGCTCCTCACGGCCCTCTATCTCCTTATCGGGCTTAAGCCCCCAGGCCTCGATCTCCCGGCCCGCGGGAGTAAGATAAAAACCGGTAGTAAGCTTTAAAGCCCCGCCGTTGCTTAAAGGTATAATGCTCTGGATGCTGCCCTTGCCATAAGTACGTGTGCCCACAACATATGCTATGCCTACATCCTGGAGGGCACCGGCCAAAAGCTCCGCTGCACTAGCCGTACCTTCATCCACCAACACTACCACGGGTAAATCCAGGCCCGGGCCGGCCGAACGCAGTATTTCCACCCGCCCAGCCTTGTCCACCACCTGGGCCACCGGAACTCCGGGAGGTAAGAAAAGAGAAGCCACCTCCAGGGCAGACTGCAGGTACCCGCCGGAATTGCCCCGGAGATCCAGTATTACCCCCTCAATTCCTGCAGATTTAAAATCAGACAAAACCCGGTCGACCTCTAATGGTGCCCAACTGGGAAAGGAGGCTAAGCTTAAGTATCCCAGCCGGCCGTCTAAAATTTGCGCCCGGACTGTCTGCTGGTGTAAAAGCTCGCGCTTTAAAACAAAGGTTCTGGGCACCCCTTCCCAAGGCCAGGCTATCTCTAAATTCACCTCGCTACCCGCTTCCCCCTGCAGAAGCTGCTGTACCTCCTCTATAGTGAGCCCTTTTACAGGTTGACCGTCAATTTTAAGCAGCACCCCTCCCGGCCTTAAACCCTGCCTGGCCGCCGAAGAGGAAGGGATGACGCCTATAATGGTAAAGCTTCCGCCCTCCTCTTTAAGTACCAGGCCCACTCCTGTATATTCCTGCTCCAAAGCTTTCCGGTAAGCTTTTATATCACGGGGGCTGAGATATTCGCTGTAAGGGTCGCCCAAGCTTTCCAGCATCCCCCGGATAGCCCCTTCTTCCAATGTATAGACGTCCAGCTCCCCTGCATAGTTTTCTTCTACCAGCTTGCGAACCTCAAAAAGAAGGGGCCAGAAAGTATCTCCTTCCTGTGCGAGGGCCGGCGAGGGGACCCCTAAAAGGGGGGACAAAAATAAAAGTATTAGAAAAACCCTAAGGGTGAGGCTAACGAACAACCTCCTCCTGTTTATCCGGCCGGCACCACCCATAAAATGGAAAGCCTCCTTTTTTGTCGGGATACACCTTCCCTAAAGAATATTCCACAAAAGGAGGCTTTCCCCTTCTTTTATTCCTCCGTTCGGGTCAGCATAAAGCCGACGAAGCTTTTATTCCTCCAAGCTGTTGATCACCAACCCGGTAATGAGCTTGGGATAAAAATAAGTGGATTTTTGGGGCATCTTTTCACCTGCTTCGGCCACAAGTTTGACTTGCTCCACCCGGGTGGGATTTAAAAAGAAGGCCAACTGGTACTCTCCGCCATCCACGGCCCGCAAAGCCCCTTCCTCCTCCCGGGTATAAGTTAGATATTTTTCCTCGGCTCTTTCCGCTCCCCCTATGCCCAGAATCCTTTCTAGAATAAGGCAGTGGAGAACCGATACATCCAGCCCCTTCCACGCCGGGGAATGCCCCTCGGGCATAAAAAACAAAAGCGCTCCTTCCTCACGCAGGGTGACGAAATAAAGGCGCCCCTTACCGCAATAAAGGCCGAAAGTATGGCCGCGGGCCCCCTTCTCCCTCATTTTACTTAGGAACTCCTCAAAATTGCTGTAATCAGAAGCTAAGGGGAAGGGCTCCAGGTTAAAATGCTCTTTGAGACCCTCGAACAAAAAGTCTTCCTTAAGGTCTTTTAGGTTACGGATCAGGCGATGGGTGGGCAGGACAACCAGCCCGGGGTCATAAAGGTTGACCAGGGTCATCATCACATAATCATAAGGCCTTTCACCGGCAGGGAAACCTTCCTGTTCCCTCCTCTCCTTTTGATAGGCTAAAGCCGTCTCATACCGGTGGTGGCCATCGGCAATAAAAATACGTTGGGGAACGAAAAGCTCCTCCACTTGCTTTAAAACCTCAGGGCGTGTGATCACCCACAAGCGGTGAACCTGGCCATCTTCGTCTTCAAATTCTACGTCCGGCTCTCTAAGGCCGGCCTGCCCGCCACAAGTTAGGGCTCTGCGCAAAACTTCCTCCACTTGCCTTTCTTTATCTATATAAAGCCCGAAAATGGGGCTAAAATTGGCCTGGCAGGCCCTGAGCAAGGCCAGGCGGTCTTCCTTATGTCGGGGCAGTGTCTCTTCATGGGGCAGCACTATGCCTTTTTCATAAGGTTCCAGCCCGACCCGGCATATGAGCCCGCAACGCTTAACTCTACGGCCCTGGACGCTAAATTCCTGCTCATAAAAGTAGAAAGCAGGCTTATTTTCGGGCACCAGCACCTTGTCTTCCCGCCAAGCCTTAAAGCAGGCAGCAGCCCGGGTATACCGGTTGTTTTCTTCTGTATCCCCGGGATAAATTTTCCCGTATTCTAGGCGGATAACGTTATAAGGATGCTTCCGGTAATATTCTTCTTGGCTTACCGGATCGATAACATCATAAGGAGGGGTTACAAGGCGGTCCAGGGGGCCGACCTTAAGGGAATACCGGTATCCCCGGAAGGGTTTTATCTTAGCCATAAGATAAATCCACCTGCCTTTTTTATTAATAACTCCTGGATAAATTCCCGGATAAAAACTTTTCCCGCTAAAAACTTCCGAGTAAAAAGCCCTAAAGTAAAACTGCTAACAAGCAAAACAGCACAAACAGAAACTGCCCGGCAAAAACCCTATGCTCCCCGGATCTAAAGACCTTCTTTATCCACCCTCGCCCCGAACTTTTCTACCAAGATTCTTCTTACATAGGCTATCTCTTCCTGCCCCCAAGTCCCGGGATCCCGGCCTTGCTTTAGCGCGTAAGCGCCGGCCACCCCGGCCGCATCTCCCAATACAGCCTGATTAGGCAGAACCCTAAGCTCAGCCCAGGCAAGAGACGAGATACTCGCCGCTACCCCGGGTACTAAAAGATTAGTAAAACGGGGGCTCAATATGGCCTCAAAAGGCAGGTACACCGGGTTTTCCGGTCTTGCCCTCAGGCCCGGCGTGCTCTGCCCGAAATCGGGGCGGAGGTAAGAAGTCACAGGCCAGCGGAAAATACCGCCTTGCCCTTGTAAATCTTCAAAACGATATGCGTTTATATCCAGCCAATAAAACCCTAGCCCTATGCGGTTTACATAATTACCAGCATCTGCTCCATCCCCCGGCCCCCGGCCGGCCAGATAAGCCTCTACAGCAGTAACGGCATAATCTCCCTCCCCGGACCTGCCGTCTGCCTCCCATCCGGAGCATAAGTGGTGTACGGTCTCCCGCAGGTAAAGTATATCACCCGTAACCGGCTGCCCAGAAGGATCCTTTACCAGCTCTGCTCCCTCAAACCCGGGGAACTGCCTTAAGGCGTTTATAAACTCGGGCTCAAGGATAAGCTGCCTTGCCGCGACCCAGGCTTCATCAGTTTCCAGGCTGCCGGGAAGTTTGTCCGAGGGATAACGTTTGCTTCCACGGTCCCGGAAATGGGCCCTGCCATCCACGTTAAAAATCAACAAAGCGTTGACCCACCATTCAGGACTGTTCCGGCCGTCTTGGGCCGCATTTAAAGGCTTAAGGGCAAAGCCCCGGGGGCCGAAGGTTTTGTTGAAACGGTTGACTACGGGGTTTTCGGTGTAGGTGCGTACCCCGCCGTAGGCACCCCAAACGCCCTGCGGGCTAAAAATAAAAACCATATCTTTGTAAACCCCGGGACGCACGCCCTTTACCTTAAACATCAGGGTAGCCGCCTGCTGGCGGGCCACCCCCCGGCCTTCCGCTGAAGCAACCTCCGGAAGAACCTCCTTGTAACCCGCAAGCTGCAAAACCCTTTGGGCAAATCCCAACCTTTCTGGTGGTAAGTGAGGTGCCGCTTCTTTCTCCCCTTGAGAGGCAACCCAAGAACTTTTTACTTCAGCTTCCGGTAAAAAGGCGGCCGGCCAGTCCGCCCGGCCCACGGTGACGATGCTTCCGCTTAAAAAACTTAAGCGCCCGTCCTCGGAAGCATCGATAAACTGTTCGGCCTTAAGTAGCGTTTCCTCACCCTTCCAGTGTAAGTACCCTTCAGGACCGCGTTCCAGGGGTCGCAGGGCTAAAGCTTTGAGCCGCTCCCCTTTAGCGTCAGCATATACGGCCGTAATATCGAGGCCCCAAAAGGTTACCAGATTGGGCAGCTTCGATAGGTCTCCGGCTATAAGTTCTGCCAGCTCTTCCGTTCCGTAAAAGGGCCCCGTATGAGAAAACCAGCGGCTAAAACTCCCTCCCTGGGGCAAAAGCCCATCCCGGGCCCAGTAACGCACGTCCCAGAAATTCTGCCCCCCGACTGTAGCCAGCCCCCCGTACCTCCTGGCCGTGTAGGGTACGACAAGGGCCACACGCTTATCCGGAGCAAATGAAGCCGCCTTCCAGGCCGCCGCGCAGGCCGCCAGTCCCCC
>NZ_JAKKUR010000083.1 GCF_021890735.1 Thermanaeromonas sp. | reverse complement strand
TTTAATGCGGGAAATCCTGGGGATGGAAGCACCTTTAGAAGTAATAGTTCCCTGCATGATCGGTCCCTCCTACCTTTCCGGTGAGAGGTGTCCGGAGGCGCTTACCCGGATCCGGCGGGCTTACCAAGAGCTCAGCCAGAACGCAGATGTGCTCCTCATCGGCGGGGCCTGCTACCCGTACGCCTATACCTCTTGCGGCCTCGATGATATCGCCCTGGCCAAAGAGTGGAATTCACAAGTTATACTGGTTTCGAAAATAAAAAGCGACTTTAGCATAGATCGGGCCCTTTTCTTCAACCGGAGTTTGGCTAGCGCTGGAGTAAGCCTTTTAGGAAACATCTTTAACGACATCCCCCGCTCCCTTATAGCCAAGGCGGAAGGGATATACAAGCCCATATTAGAAGAGAACGGGTACCGGGTTTTAGGGCTTATCCCCCGCCGGCCGGAGATAGCTTCTCCTACGGTCAAGGAATACTACGAAGCCTTAGGAGGGGAGATACTGGCCGGTAAAGACAATCTGGGCCGGCTGGTAGAAGAAGTTATGATAGGGGCCATGACGGTAGAGAGCGCCCTTACCTATTTTCGGCGCTCGGCCGACAAAGCGGTAATTTTAGGTGGCGACCGGGCGGACGTAGCCTTAGCCGCCTTAGAGACGAGCACTTCCGTGCTCATTCTAACGGGCGGGTTATATCCGGACGTGCGGGTGATTTCCCGGGCCCAGGAGAAGGGTGTGCCGTTGCTTCTTGTTCCATATGATACCTATACCACAGTGGAAAAAGTCAGCCATTTAACACGGCGTCTGAGGGCCGATGATCCTACTGGTATACGTATATCCCTGGAGAATGTAGAAAAGTACTGCCAGTGGGAAGCCATAGTGGAAGCTTTGCGGTAGAAGGAACCGGTAAAGGAAAAGGCTGCAAGGTACTTTAAAACCGACCCCTAGGGAATGGGTAAAGGCTTAGGCCTTGGAGGGCTTAAGCCTTTGTTTTCTTCCTCGCCTCGGCCTTTTTGGCGGGTAACTTTGTTTTGTGCTTTTCCCGTGTTCGCTCATTTTTACTAGTGGACGTCAGAAGTCTTCCCTGCTATTATAAAAAGAAGAGGGATTTCCTGCATTTACACGTATCCAGGACGGCTACTCCCATAGGAGCTGAAAGGGATTTATCTTCACATGACGCGCTTATTATCCCTACTGCTCAAGTGACCAAGGACATATACCAACCTACAGGGTACCTTTCCGGAGGAATCACTAGTGGAGCCTGTTTTAGGCTTGCGTTTGCCGTTGCGCCTGCTGGCTGTAGCAAACATGGTTTACCGTGGCAAAATTTTGGCTGATATAGGCACCGATCACGCTTATCTGCCTATTTATTTAGTAGGACACGGATGGATCCCGCGGGCGATAGGGGTAGAAGCCCGGGAGGAACCTTGGCGGAGGGCCCGGGCCAACGTGGAGGCGGCAGGCTTAAGCCACCTTATTGATATCCGCTTAGGTTGGGGGCTTAAGCCTCTGCAGCCGGGAGAGGTAAAAATAATCACCATCACGGGCCTCGGCGGGAGGACTATTCAGGATATACTTTCTACTTCTCCGGAAATACTAGAAAATATAGAGTATCTCGTGCTACAACCCCAAGGATGGGAAGCTCAGTTGCGGCGATGGCTGGCAAGGTCTGGTTGGCGCCTGGGACAGGAGGAGCTGGTTTACGAGAAGGGGCAGTATTATCTTATCTATGCTTGGGAGCGCGGGGCTAACCCTCCTTATGGCGACTGGGAATGGGAGTTCGGACCTTTGCTCCTAAAAAGACGACATCCTTTATTGGCCGGATACTTGAGGAGGAAGCTAGAGAAGCTAGACGGTATCCAGGAGGGTTTAGTTAAGAGTCGGCGGCCAGAGGCGCTCATACGACTCGAAAAATTAAACCTGGAGAGGCAAGCTATACAGGAGGTATTGGCATGCCTGCCAAATGCCGAGACATCATAGAAATTATGGAGAACCTCGCACCTTCTAGACTAGCGGCTGATTGGGATAACGTAGGTCTTCTTTTAGGCGATCCGGAAAAAGAAGTCCGTCGGATCCTTGTTAGCCTGGATGTTACTACTGAGGTAGTAGAGGAAGCGGCAGCTCGGGGAGCAGGTCTTATAATCAGCCACCATCCTCTGTTCTTGCACCCCTTAAAACATTTCCGGTTTGACCGCGGGCAAGGTGCTTTAGTCCGGCGCCTAGTGCAGGAAGATATAATGGTATATAGCGCTCATACCAATTTGGACTATGCTGCTTTAGGAATAAGTTATCACCTGGCTGTTAAACTGGGGCTAGAAGATGTGGAGGTTTTAGTACCTACCTACCGGGAAAAGTACTATAAACTAGTCACTTTTGTCCCTGAAGAGGCGGAAGCTAAGGTGCGGAAGGCCGTATGCGAGGCTGGAGCGGGTTGGATCGGTAACTATTCCCATTGCACTTTCCGTACCCAGGGCACGGGAACTTTTCTCCCCCTTGCAGGTACCCATCCCTACATAGGTGAAGAAGGCAAACTAGAAGAGGTTAAAGAATACCGGTTGGAGACTATCGTACCTCAAGAACGGCTTTCCGAGGTTTTAAACGCTCTTTTGAAAGCCCATCCTTATGAGGAGGTAGCTTATGACATTTACCCCCTGGCCAATGAGGGGCAGAGCCAGGGACCGGGAAGGATAGGCAATCTTTCCCAGGTTTTAACCCTCCAAGAATTTGCTTTAACGGTTAAGAAGGAATTAGGAGCTGAAAAAGTAACTGTAGTAGGCGAGAAGGAGCGCAAAATAAAGCGGGTCGCTGTATGCGGCGGTGCTGGTAGTAGCATTATGGATCAGGCCAAAAATCAAGGGGCCGATGTACTGGTAACCGGGGATCTAAAGTATCATGAAGCCCGTAAGGCTTTAGAGGAAGGCTTGGCTATTGTTGATGCTGGCCATTTTGCCACCGAAAGGGTTATCGTCCCTGCTTTAGTGGAATACCTCCAGGAAGAACTTAAAGCCCGTGAAGTCATGGTCCTGGCAGCGCAGAAGGAAAGGGAACCGTGGTGGGTGTTGTAAGTCCATGTTATCTGTGGTACAATAAATAACGCTGCTAGTATTGATTACTGGCAGAACCTATAAAGCATAGCCGCAGAGGTTTAGGTTTACATTAGGGAGCCCTTGAGTAAACCGGATGGTCGCGGGAGAAATCTCTCCCGAGGAAAGTCCGAGCTCCACAGGGCAGGGTGCTGGGTAACACCCAGTGGGGGCGACCCCAAGGAAAGTGCCACAGAAACAGACCGCCCGGCCTCCTAGGGTACGGTAAAAAGCCCTATAAATCTGCCCTGGGATCTTAAACCCAGGATTTAAAGTTAAAGGGGCTTCCGGCCCTGCTTACGCCGGGTAAGGGTGGAAAGGTGAGGTAAGAGCTCACCAGCGGTTAGGCGACTAACCGGCTAGGTAAACCCCACCCGGAGCAAGACCGAATAGGGGGACAATGGGGTGGCCCGCTCCGTCCCCGGGTAAGGTCGCTGGAGGTACTAGGCAACTAGTACCCTAGATAGATGACCATCCTCGACAGAACTCGGCTTACAGGTTTGCTCAAGGGTTCTATTTTATCATCGGGAAGAGGGCACCCCAAATGTGAGGGGTGCCTTAAGATTTTGATCATCATTACCGCAGTAGATAGGTTCTTGTGGGCCAAAAATTTGTTTCCAATAGCAGGAAGGTGGCATAAACTTGTAGAATATGAAACCTGGCGAGACCACCGCGTTGCCTTGTGGAGTTGAGAATATAAAGACGTTCTGGTTCGTGTACGCCTACCTACAGGGTAACAGCGGTGTACGAGAGAAGATGTTGAGATACTACTAGGGGCTCGTACGGGTAGAAAGAGGCTTCGGTGAGAGTGATTACTAGGTGAGTTGTCTGCAGCCCAGATAGGTGCTTACTGCTGTCCGCTTAGGGGAAATTAAATACAGTTAACCGGAGGGTTGGATTATGGATGTTCAAGGGTTTCTTCTAAGCAACAAGTTCCGAATCCCTCACTACCAACGCGACTTCGCTTGGACAGAAAACCAGATGCAGGACCTGTTTGATGATATTCAGGAAGCCATGGATACCGGCTCTACGCATTATATTGGAACTTTTGTCCTTGCAGGCGAAGACCGAGAGTACGAGATTGTCGACGGACAGCAACGTTTATCAGCCTTGACTATGATTGTTCATGCCCTCCTTAGCGAACTGGACCCTCAGGACCCCGACCGGATTGTAAATGAGGCTGTTCTTCTGTATCAAAGTCAAGAGAATCGAGATTTCAAGTTGAACTTCGGGGTTAATGCTACGTTTATGAAAGCCCTGCTTGCCGGGCAAGATCCAAAACCGGAAAGTGCCGGGCAACGAAGGTTAAAAAGGTGCTACTTGTTTGCCCGAGAGCGGGCCAAGTCATTAGCCGAACAAGGAGGCAAGGGACTTATAAAGCAATGGCTTGATGCAATTAAAAAGCTGGAGCTCATATACTTTGTAGAAAAAGACATTGGTCGCGCCATACGAATGTTCCAGACTGTAAATGACCGAGGCCTGCCGCTTACAACGATGGACAAAGCCAAGGCGTTGCTAGTATTTTACTCTAATCGTAATCTGGGCGGAGTTCTCGATGGAAAGATAAACGATTGCTTTAGAGACTGCTTTGTTACTTTTGATACTGTACGCGAACTGGTCCAGGAACCAGGTTACCGCATCGACAACATAGCTCGGGAAAACTTTTCGGAGGATGATATTCTCCGGTACCACTACCTCGCTTATTGGCACCCAGAAGCGGAAAACATTGATGATTATAATGGGTACACTCATACGGTTTTTGAAGGTTTTCTAAAAAAGACGCTCAAAAAGCTTGCCTCGGATCCTGATAAGCTCCGCTCCTTCATTGATGACTATATTTCGGATCTCCGACAATTTGCCATTGCGTTCAGAGAACTGATAACAGAGACTAAAACCAATGAAAGTCTCTACAAGGTATTTGTCGTTCTCGGCCTGTCGGCCAGACTGTATCCACTTGCCATCCGGCTGTACCAACGTAACCTTCTCTTTGAAAAGGTGCCAGGTACAAATGTGGACCTCTTGCATTGTCTCGAAGTATGCGATGTCAGGGTCTACAAGACCCGGGGCACCGATCCCGCGAAGGATATTGGTATTTTATCGCATCGGTCGCGCTGGGCGGAGATATGCGAAATTGCCAACGGCCTAAGGAACTTTGTGACCCAATTTATGCCGGATGGGCTGTTTAAGACAAGGCTCGGTGAGGATATGTATAACAACCCAGCAACCCCGCTTCTGCTTCTTGCTTATGATGAGGATGTGGCAGGAAGACCTTATTCACTAAGTGAGTTGGTCGATTTAGTCAAAAGCCAACTAACGCGGGAACATATTATTGCGCAGACGCCAACCTGTTCTATTACATCGTATGGGTTCGCAAGCGAAGAAGAGTATAGAATCCACTCAAATATGCTCGGGAACTTGACGCTTCTAACTAAGAGTGAAAACTCGAAATGCCAGAATAAACCCGTTCATACCAAGCTCACCGATCCAGGGCTTTACGCAAGCTCTGTCTTCGCCGCGACACGTAAGTTGGCACATCAGTATAGTTCTGGTGATTTCAAAAAGACTGACCTTATCGTACGTACCGGGCAACTCACGGACTTTGTGATGGCAAAGTATCCAATTTGGGACGAGTGCCGACCCTTTTCGGGCTTTCCAACGAGCGCCTGTAGAACGAAAAATTCTTTCTGCACCGGAGCAAAAAGGCCTTGGTTTAATCTGCCTTAGGTCGACCTATACTGTAAGATTCTGCCAGTAATTCAGCCAAGTGCTTGACCTTTACCGAACTATTACGGCGGAATAGAATGTCAGCTAATTGTAACATGCAACCCGGGCAGGAGGTGATGACGGTTTCCGCTCCCGTATCTAATAGTAATTTTGCCTTGACGCTCCCTATTTCCCGAGAGAGGTTGGGATAGGAGAGAGCAAAGGTACCCCCAAAACCGCAGCAGCTAGGATCCGTTACCTCCTTGAATTGTATACCTGGAATCGAACGGAGTATTTTCCTGGGAGGAGCTATTACTTTTTGTGCCTTACGTAAGTGACACGGGTCATGATAAGTTACTATACTTGGTATTTCCCCTTCCGGGGGTTTAAAATCAATGGACACCAGAAATTCTGAGAGGTCGAAAACCTTTACATTTAATTCGTTACTATAATATTCTTTTAAAGTTGAGCCGCAGCTAGGGCACGCAGTTATAATAGCGTCAACTCTTTCTCTTGTTAACACGCGAAGATTAATTTGTTTTAAATGATTAAAAGTTACTCCCAGACCAGAGGAAAGAGCCGGCAAGCCACAACAGACCTGGTCCGGTGGAATAACAACATCGAAGTTGTTATAATTTAGCACTTGGATCACAGCTTTTCCCGTTGAAGGAAAGCCGTAGGTTGTCATGCACCCAGTATAAAATAACACTTTGCCTTGGGTTTTACGGACAGAATGCACGCTGCCATGCACCATTTGAAACAGAGATTGGCCGTGTAATTTGGGTAAAAGCCTGGAAGAAACCATTGGCAGGGAGAAACGTGGTAGCCAATACCCTGCGGATACTTCTTTCCCGCAGAGGCCCTGAAGGATCCTACCTAACATCATCAATTTGCTTAATGTCCTAAGGTTAGGGAGGATCCATTGAGCTAAGATTTTCTTACTAGCAGGTGTTCCGTAAAATTCGGCTATTTTCGAACGGCCCGCCCAAATAATTTTTTCTACTTGTACGCCGCTGGGACATTCTTGCGAACAACTATGGCACAAAAGACATTGCCAAACCTTTTCTGCAAGATCTTTGCTAAAGGATATCTCGCCTTCTAAAAGGGCTCTGATGAGAGTTACTCTTCCGCGTGTGGAATCGCTTTCCACCCTTTTTGCCAAAAAAACCGGACAAACAGAACGGCATTGACCACACCTTACACAGCGCATCAGGGCTGTTCTTATTTCCTGGAGTTCCATCTGCTATCCCCTCTTTAGTCGAGAGCCATTTTACCCGGTGTAGATTGTCAACGAAAATTGACCCCTTTTTTGCATCGAATTTTGACCCCTGGCCAGAAATAAGTTTTGAGTATTGTTGGAAGGAGTTATTGCATACCCTATATGGGTATTCGTATATCATCGTTCCTCGGCGGCTACAGTCACACCTCTCTGTCCAGGTTTAAGCTTATCTTTCATCCGGTAGCTATGGCCATTGATAGTAAAGATATGGCAATGGTGGGCTAGGCGGTCCAAAATGGCAGAGGCTATAACCTGGTCACCAAATATGGTATCCCATTGGGTAAAAGGAACATTGGTCGTTAGGATTATAGAGCCGGTTTCATAGCGTTTGCTGACCAGCTGGAAGAAGAGGGTTGCCCTTTCCTTGTCCAAGGAAAGGTAACCAAGCTCGTCAATTATGAGTAGATGGATACGCGATAACTGTTCCAATTTAGCTGCGGTGGATAGGTCTGCCAGGGAAGAGTAAAGGTAATCAACCAAGTCCCTGGCCAAATAGAAGGCTACACGGTAACGGGCCATGCAGGCTTTTATTCCCAAGGCTATAGCTAAATGGGTTTTCCCCACTCCCGGCGAAGCAGTCACATACTGCACACTATCTTGGAAATATAAAGGTTTACTACCCT
>NZ_JAKKUR010000082.1 GCF_021890735.1 Thermanaeromonas sp. | reverse complement strand
CTAGATGGCACTCCACAGCAAAGGTTATCTGGGGAGAGCCGTAACCCCGCATGGCGCCAGCTACAGGTAAATTTGTATACACAGTGTACGGCTCATATTTTAAGGCTTTCATGGGATATAAGACCCTGAATTTGGAGCCTCCAGCCATAAGGATAGAATGGCCATGGGAGGCATAGGCGCCGGTGTTGGAGATGGCAATTATATGCATTCCGATTAACTTCCCGTCTCTGGAAACACCGGTTTTAATTTTATACTTGATAGCATGCCGGGTCCGGGTATCGATCATGCACTCTTCCCTGGACAGCTCCAGTCTCACCGGCCTTCCGCCCACAGCCAAAGTCATAGCAGCAACTAAAGGCTCCAGGCAAACATCCTGCTTGCTCCCAAACCCGCCGCCCACATAAGGCTTAATTACACGCACCCTTCCCCAGGGAATACCCAAAGCTTGGGCTACGATTCTCCTTACAATATGGGGGATCTGGGTGGATGTTATAATTACAATGCGGCCATCGCTATCTACATAAGCACAGGCTACATGGTTCTCCAACTGGCAGTGCTGTACAATGCTTGTTTCAAATTGATCTTCGAAAATGTAGTCGGCTTCTTTAAAAGCTTCCTCAATATTCCCAATCTCGTAACCCACAGAACTTACGATATTCCTTTCACAATCCTCATGTATCCTGGGTGCTCCTTCCTTCATGGCCTCTTCAGGATCGAACACCGGTTCCAATACTTCATACTCTACTTCAATCAATCTCAAGGCTTCTTCGGCTACCAATTCGTCCGTTGCTACCACAGCAGCAATGGCATCCCCTACAAAGCGAGCTTTATTAGTTAAAATAGTGCGATCCTCTTTATCCCTCTGCCGGGGATCTAAAGCATAGGGATGGCCTGCAGTAGCGAATTTGTTCTGGGGGACATCTTTATAGGTTAAAACCGCCTCTACTCCGGGTAAAGCTTTTGCCTTGCTGACGTCGATATTTTTAACCAGGGCATGGGCATAAGGGCTCCTTAGGATTTTACCCACCAGCATATCCCTTTCTAAAAAGTCCCCGGCATATTTGGCTTTACCGGTAACCTTGGCCACAGCATCCACTCTGGATATGCTTTTACCCACTGCTGTAGAAGCCATCTCTTTCTCTCCCTTTCCCGTCTTGCCCATTCAAGATTATTAGTGTCTTGCCCATTCAAGATTATTAGGGCTTCCCCCATTTATTTGGTAATTCTCCTTAGGTCTATAATTCGCTATATCTTCCTTAAATCCTCCTAATAACTTTAAATGTTACTTAATTTTCTCCTGCTGCCTCGCAAGCTTTTCCTTGATCACCAAAAATTGCATCGCTCAACTTTATATTTTCCGAATATTTTTCGCCTTCATTTATGCTTAAATAAGAGTGGAGGTGTTTAGCCTTGCGTTACCGCAGATTCTTACGCTTATGTTTCCCCCTTTTCGTACTAATCTTATTGGCTTTTGGGCCCGTTATAGCTTGGGCTATGACTTACCAGGTGCAGCCCAGGGATAGCTTGTGGCTTATCGCCCAGCGCTTTAAAACAAATATAACAACTTTAAAAGAAGCCAATAATTTGTTAAGCGACCTTATTTATCCTGGTCAAACCCTATATATCCCTGAAGGGCCTCCCTCAAGCCCGCCTGATTATACTCCCTTGAAACAACAAATTGAAGCTTACCTGGCGGACAAGCCCGGAACTTACGGCGTATTTTTCAAAGATCTCCTATCGGGGCAATCTTTCGGAATCAATGCTGAGATCCCCCTTCCGGCTGCCAGTACAACCAAGCTCCCTACCGTGCTTTTCATTAATCATCTGGTAGCTCAAGGCGTTCTAGACTGGAACCAAAAATTAGTTTATGAAAGCGGCCTCCACTACCAGGGAGGAAGCGGGATACTGCAATTTAGTGCCCGGGATGGGGACAAGTTCACTTTAAGAACCCTGGTCACCCTGGCCATCACCACTAGCGATAATATCGCCTACAACATGTTACGGGACTTTGTAGGCAGGGACAGCGTAGCCGACTTCATGCGCAGGATAGGCGGGCGGACGGTGTTCCCCAACGGCCAAAATCTAAGTACAGCCCGGGATATGGCCGTCTATGTACAAGCTACCCTAGATTTTGCCCAGGTTAGCGACGATGGACGGCGCCTCCTGGACGATATGGCCAATACCATTTATAACGAAGGCATCCCCAGGAATCTCCCGGATGGCGTTAAGGTAGCCCATAAAGAAGGTTTCGTCTGGGGCAGTCCGGGGGATGTAGGTGTGGTCTTCGGCTCCAGGCCCTTTATAGTAGCCGTTCTCTCCCAAGGAGTAGAAGATCCCGACCAGGGTTTCGCTATCATCGCCGAAATTTCCAGGATGATGTATGACTACCAGCAAAAACTAGTCTCCGGTAAGTAAACCCCGGTAGCTGGGGTGGCGGAGGTAGCCCTCCGGAGTTTCCTCTAAATATTCCACTTCGCATATAAGCCGCGGTTCTACCCACCGCGGCCGGGTCAAACCGGGCACCGGTTCTTTAAAGGGAGAAGCAGTAGTAGGTAGCCTCTCCAGCTCCGTTAATAGCCTCTCTTCTTCCTCCCGGTCAAAACCGGTGCCTACCTTTCCCCGGTATATTAACCGGCCATCCTTATATTCACCTAAAAGAAGAGCCCCCAAGCGACGGCGTCCGGTCCCCGGCTGGTACCCCAAAACAAAAAATTGCCCCCGCTGTGTGCGCTTAAACTTGCGCCAGTAGGAGGAGCGGCGCCCCGGCAGGTACGGGCTTCCTTTTTCCTTGGCCATGACCCCTTCTAGCCCCTGTTTCAAGCAGCTTTCAAAAAAACTGGTGCCGTAGGTATCGATAAAGTTGGATAACGCTAAGTTATCTGACCCGGAAACAGATTCTTGCAAAAGGCTTTTCCGTACCTCTATAGGTTTAGACATAATATTTTCACCCCGGTAATAGAGGAGATCAAAAGCCACAAAAAGCGCAGGAAACCGGCTGGCTGCCCTCCGTACCTTCCACTCACCGGTCAAACTTCCTCGTGCCTTCAGGAGGTTAAAAGAAGGAAGCCCTTTTTCATCTAATATGATTATTTCTCCGTCCAGTACTGCCGGCTGTCCTTTAACTTTATAGTGCAGGTTAGATAATTCCGGAAAGGACGGGGTGAGGTCATGCAGGTTGCGGGATTGGAGGACCGTTTTGCCGTCGATGTAGGCCAAACAACGGTAGCCGTCCCACTTTACCTCATAAAGAAAGTGAGGAGAATCAAAAGGAGGACTAGATACGGCCAACATGGGCCGCAGCTTAAATAAGGGTAAGCTGGTACTTTCTCCTCTCATGAGGTCTTCCTCCGGCGCCGCACTCTACCCTTTTCCTCCTTTTTAGCCAGCTCTATACTGGCTTTAAGGGCTTCCATAAGGTCCACAACTTTCTGGGCTTCGGGCCGGGCCGGAACTTCTACTTCTTCACCCGCTATCTTGGCTTCAATAATCTCCCTGAGGGCTTTCCGGTACTCATCTGTATACTTCTCCGGCTCAAATTCTGCCGCCAAGGTGTTGATAAGGTTGACCGCCATCTCCACCTCTCTAGGATGAAGGCGCACCTCAAAATTAAGTTCACTAAGTTCTTGTACCGGGCGTAATTCCTCAGGGTATATCATGGTGTTAAGCATTAGACCCTTACCGTATACCCTTACTGCAGCCAGAGAAGCCCTGTTCCTTAAAGCCACTTTAGCAATGCCTATTCTATTAGTGGCTCTTAAGGCTTCTCGCAATAAAGCATAGGGTTTTTCTCCACCATCATCGGGAACCAAATAGTAGGGGCGTTCAAAATATACGGGGTCTATCTCCCGAAGGTCTACAAAATCGAGGAGACTTATGGTTCTGGTGGTTTCTTGGGGAAGGCCTTCCAGGTCTTCTTCTCGCAAGATAACATATTTGCCCTTTTCGTATTCGTACCCCCGGACGATCTCCTCAGGGGGAACCTCCACCTGGCAGTAAGGGCAAAACTTCCTGTACTGGATGGGTGTCTTACACTTGGCGTGCAGGTAATGGAATGTTATGTCTTTACTTTCGGTGGCCTTATACAGCTTTACCGGTACGTAAACCAGACCGAAGCTGATGGCTCCTTTCCAAAGGGGGCGCACGGCCCTCACCTCAGGTGTAGTATCTCTCCGTAAACCCTAAGCCATACTCCCAGAGCAACTATAATTAAGCTTTTCTGTCCTACCCTTTCCGGAACTTAACTTGAGCTAGCTTAAGGAGCGGCTTGAGATCCTGCGGGTTCTCTAGTATCCCTCGGTAAAGGTCCCCCCGTTCCTTTAGCCGGTTCCGGATAGTATGAATGTTAAAATCCTTGGGGTTTATATTCCCTTCCTCCACTTCTTCCCAGGTCAGGGGAGCAGATACCGGAGCCCCGGGTAGAGGCCGTAGGCTATAAGGGAAGGCCATAGAGCGGCCCCGGACATTTTGTAAGTAATCCAGGTATACCTTGTTGCGACGCTTAGGGACCGGGCGGGCACAAGTAAACTTTTGGGGATAAAGGCTAACCAGCACATCACACAGGGCACCTATAGCATTCGTTACTTCCGAAAAGGTCCAGCGGGGCTGTAAGGGTATAAAAATATGAAGGCCTCTGGCTCCCGAAGTCTTGGGATAACCGGTAAGCCTAAATTCTTCTAAGGCCCGGCGTAAAAAAAGAGCCGCTTCTAAAGCAGCCTCAAATGTTGCACCTTCTCCCGGATCCAGGTCTATGACCGCTATATCAGGATATTCCAGGTGATCTGCCCGGGAAAGCCAGGCGTGAAGCTCAATACATCCTAAGTTGGCCAACCAGGCCAGGGTCTCCGGGTTATTACACAGGACATAGTTGATGGTCTTGGCGCTATCCGGGTGGTATACAGGGAGGGTCTTTACCCAAGGGGGGGCATAATCCGGGCATTCCTTCTGGTAGAAAGCCTTTCCGGTTATTCCGTCCGGGTAACGCTTCATTACTACGGGCCTACCTTTAAGGTACGGCAACACCACCGGTGCCATGTCAATGTAATACTTTATAAGGGCGAATTTGGTCAATCCTTCTTCTGGCCAGAAAACCTTGCCTAAATTGGTTAACTCTAACTGCATCTACCCTTTTATCATCCCCCAACCGGCCTTGCTCCTTTAAATTCACCAAGCCGCACCCTGAGGTGCTTCCGCGTTTAGTATTCTTGCATAGACTAGGTTCATATTCGGACCCGCATTCAGCTCCTCCCCGGAAATAAACTGAGCTGCTCCCACTCCTCTCCCTCTGTTTCCTTTTTCTTCCGCTCATCCTTCCATATTTTTTTCTTAAGGCAATCAGAGGGTATATCCCGGAGGAAGCGGGAAGGTTGAAAAAGAGCCCTTCTTCCGTATACGGTCCTTGCCCGTGCTGAAATTAGAACAAGAACTTCTTTAGCCCGGGTGATCCCTACATAAAAGAGGCGCCTTTCTTCTTCAAGCTCCTCTAGGAACTGATTCTTTTCTCTAGGAAGCTCCTTTTCCCTAGTTACTCCCTTTCCTTCATCCAGTCTTCCTGTATGGGGAATTATCCCGTCATCTACACCTGTAATAAAGACCACCGGGAATTCTAAACCCTTGGCAGCATGAAGGGTCATAAGGCTGACGAATTCAGGAGCCAAGGTTTGACCCCCCAAGCGCTCGTGATCGGCCTCCTGGGCCAGGGTGATCCCCTGCAGGAAAGAGGGCAGGGTATCAAAACGTGCAGCCACCTTACAGAGCTTTTCCAGGCCCTCCGAACATTGTGGGCAGTGCTCTTCCTTCCAACGTGCCAAAAGTTCAAGAGTTTGTTTTGTACCGGCTAGCTCCCGGTAGACTAAAAGAGTTTCCCGGAAATGCTCTAGCCTGGACAGTATTTCCGGAGAAAGCGTCAAAGCCTCTCTCATCGCGCTACCCGAATGGTAGCCCTTCCCCTCCACCAGCTTGCCTATAAACTCCCAGAGAGAAGCCCCCGCGCGCTGGGCCGTCTCTAACAGCAGAGCCAGGTGCTCTTCTTTTACCCCTGTCCGCCTTAAGCTGCGGTAAAGGTAGAAATCATCTTCCGGAGAATTTACACAACGGAAAAATTCTATGGCCTCCCGCACCTTAGGGTCTTCTAAAAAACTTTCCCGCCCTATCACCCGGTAGGGTATGCCTTCTTTAAAAAAGCATTCCTCCAGCTTTTGAAGCTCGCGGCTTGTCCGGAACAAGACTGCTATATCCGAGAAACTGTAGCTTTTGTCTTCAATTTCTACACCGTTCTGGCCGGCTGGGGTGTATTGCCCGTGAGCGTGAAGCATGGTAGATCCGCCCACCAGGTGCTCTATTTCACGTACTACAGCGATGCCTTCAGCCATGTCACTAGGTACTTCCATATACAGGATCCGGGGACCGTCCCCCCGGGTAGCTTTTAGTTGGAATTCTTTTTGTCTGAGCAGGCCACAGGCAGCCTTAAGAATAGTAGGGGTTGAACGGTAGTTAAGCACCAGCCTTATGACCTTAGCCTGGGGAAACTCTTCCTGTAATTTAAAGAAAAACCGGTGGTCAGCTCCCCGGAAACCGTAGATAGCCTGGTCCGGGTCTCCTATTACAAATAGGTTCCTTCCGTCACCTGCCCAAACACACACTAAACGGTACTGCACCGGATTTACGTCCTGGAATTCATCCACCAAAAGGTGGGCAAAGCGGCCGGGCTCCCCTTGGGCTGCACGGGCCTCTTCCCGGCGCAACGCCTCTAAAAGCAGGTCATCATAATCCAAGGCCCGGTAGTAAAAAAGCCTTTCCTGGTAAGCTTCGTAAAAGCGCCTAAGATCAGGCGGTACACCAGGGGAGGAAGGTTCCAACCCCCGGCTTTTAAGGAGGGAGATCTCCTCCTTAAGCCGTCTTGCTTTTTCCTTCCCCGTAGCCGTTCTTTCCCGTAACACTTCCTTCCAGATTTCTAAGACATCCGCTTCATCTAGCAGGGTAAATTCTAGACCGTACACCTGGCGGAGGAGGTCCAGACATATACTGTGAAAGGTTCCTACGGTAAAAGCTTTTCCATGTATCATCCCCTTAAGTAACCCTTCCGCCCGTTCCTTGATTTCCTCAGCAGCTTTATTAGTAAAGGTTACCGCGGCGACATCACCCGGCGGCACCTTCTTTTCTCCTAAAAGGTAAGCCAGGCGGTAAACTAAAGTCCGCGTTTTCCCTGTACCCGGCCCGGCAATGACCACCACTGGACCTTCTTCTGCCGTTACTGCTTCTATCTGTTGGGGGTTAAGACCGGTAAGTAGGGGCGAAGGCGAGAAAGTTATCCCGTTTTCCCCCTTAAGGCCCTCTGCCCGGGCTTTCTCCTGAGGGCTTTCTGGAGGTTTAACCCCCTGCTCAAACTTCCTGGAAGCTCCGGATACTTCTTCTTCCTCCGCCACCTCTTCCGTCACCGCTTTAACGCCGAACAATGTAGCCTGGCCGCTAAACTCCACCCTTTCTTCCGGTTTAAGCAATATTATCTTCCCATACTCCCCATCAAAACCCGGGTGGACTTCGATCTCGCCTTCCCGCATCCGCCGCACCGCCTCAGCTACAAGCGCGCCGGCCACGCGGGCAATCTCCTCTAGAGGGGCTTCCTGTAGGATGAACAACTCCGGGCCCAGATAACGGAGGAGGGAAAAATAGCGTTGCATTACCTGTTTGGAAGAGACCCCCACACCCAGGGCTGAAGCGATAACCTCGGGAAGGGGGACCAGGCTTTGGTAAGGCCTGGCGTCCGGGGGCCTTACCCCCTCTT
>NZ_JAKKUR010000081.1 GCF_021890735.1 Thermanaeromonas sp. | reverse complement strand
AAAGCGCCTAACTCTTCTCCAGCTTGGAAAAGGGCCTCGCCAATGGTGACAGTCGAGGTATCAGTTACTACCAGTAATCTTTCGCCTTTCTCTAAAGCCATACAGCTTAGCAAGAGTCTTTTAGCCACCGCTTTTAAATCCTTCAAACCAGTTACCCTCCCTTAGGATAGCAATTCCTGGAGAGTACGAGCCAGAACTGTCCGCGGCAATATCACCGGTGCGCTAGTATGCTGATGCACTTCTCTCTTCATTTGCACGTTAAATCCGATACAGTCAAGCACTATTACCTCTGCCTGCCATTCCTTAAGGGAAGAGGCGGCGCGCCATATTTCTTCCTTCGGTCCATAGGGCGAGGCAACTTCCACCTTAAGTACCTCTCCTACTCCAGCCCAACGTATCTTTGCCTGCTCTACCTGGCCTTTATCCGGAACTATAACCCCGAGTCGCCTTCCCGTAGCTACACCTGAAGTGAAGTGATATAAGATAACCTGGGGCTTTAAAATCAACCGGGGACAAGAAAAGTTGGGAAACTCACCGGTACAAAGCAATGCGATCATTTCGGCTCCTTCAGCAACGAGCCTATCGATCTGGGCTTGCATTCTCGGGATAATATGTCGCTCGGCAATCTTTACTGAGCTTCCGTCCCTCAATCTGGTAACAAGAACGTAATCTCCGGGGCCTGGCGCTAGTGCCGCGATCTCTTCCCGGGTTAGCCCATCCAAGGCTCCACCTTCGATTATCTCTATATTTTCCCCGAGGATCTCCTTCATTTCCGGCACCACATCCACGCGAGGTGACTGGCCAATGGTAATAGCGCCTACTTTACGTACCACTCTAGCACCCCTTTCTTTCCCTGTTTCCAGGCGCAGGATTGGTGTACCCGGCAACCTTCGCTTCCGGCCTCGCACTCTAGAAGGCTTGCCGGGCTACCGCTGGTCCCTGTACCCTTAACAGCTAAAACAGCCCGCACGGCCTTTTCTACCTCTTCTGGCTCTCCCTCAACGACCATAGTCGTCGAGCCTTCTGCTCCACTTATGCCGCCTTTGCCTATAACAGTACATTTTACTCTGGCTATAATCTCCAGGGCTTCTTTTTCTGTTACTATCCTCCCTACCAGCGGTACAAGCCCTACGGCCATGCCCATGGACCAATCTGTAGCCTTAATCCCCGAGCAGCGGACAGCCTCATCTACGCTACCGGGAATTAGTTTCTCTAGGCCGCAGGCTATAATGATTTTACAGCCCTGAGCCATAAGGCCAGCCAGCCCCTTGCCAGGCTCGCCTCCTAAAGGCCGTCCTAGCATTATGGCCGCCCGGCCGCTAGCGTCAATGGCGTTAGCGCCGATGATGGCCACATCCGAGGGTCCCAAGGTACTGACCGCTTCCGCAAAACAATCATCAATATTGCGAGGCACGCCCTTTTCCAGGAGGATACTGTGGGCTGACCCATCGTGTCGCCCTGTCTTCGTTCCCCTCGGGCTAACGCGTCCTGAGATACGCAAAGTGATTCCCGAAAGCTCCTCGGCCACAGCCGAAACGGTGGTCCCTCCCTTTAGGAGAATACGACCATTTTCTAAGGCTTGCTTAACCTCTGGCAGGGTGGCAATGGCCTTGGCGATAATACGCTTGGCTTCAGCTACGGTCAAGGTCACTTGTGCCCGCATATCAGTTTTTTCTCCCCAAAGTCTGCAAGTGATTCATAGGCCCGTAAAGCTCTTTCAACCGCTCAAACTCTTCCTCATCATAGAAGCGACACTTACCTTTCCCGAAGGCTTTAGCCACCTCCAGGCAGAAACGAACTGCAGCTTCAATATCTATAAGGTGGCTCGCACCAGTAGCACATCCCGGTACCGGTACTTCGGCCGTAATGGCCACACCTACTACCGGGGCCGCTGTAGCTGTGGCGGGCTGTAAGATGCTGTTCAAGTGGTAAATGCCGTTGCCATAGGGTGTAATATCCTGGGTAGTAACGGGAAAAACAACGGGCAACTTGCCGGTAACAATTTGCATCAAATCGAGCAGGTCTTCGCTTACGCGCAAAATATACCCCTCTTTAACGGTGGGGGAGATAGCAAAACCGCGGTGGTTGATCACCCTGTTCCCTTTAGTGGTATCCACGGAAAGAATAGCATCCATAGCTGGGTCTACTTCGTTCCGGTTCATCTCGGCAATATCCACCGGCGAATCCATGAAGGGCACAGGGTCATGGGGCTGAGTGGGTGCATCGGGACATATGTGGGTAGCGATAATCACGTCACCCTCCAGCACGTCCCCTTTTTGTTGCATGTTAGCTAATTTCAAGGCGGCCGCAACTGCCGCCAGGGCGCCGTCTCCGTCGGACACAAAACCTATCCTCTCCGGTCTTGCACCTAACCCCCCCAATCGCCCTATTATCCCCAAGGTAGGTGCACTGCCGCCTCGGGATTTGCCGTTTCTCCCTTTTACCACCGCCTTAATGAAATCGGTGGTACCTTTGGACCCCTTAATGCGTGTTACAGTCACCTCTTCCAGGCCGGCCCCTTTAAGCAGGTCTGCCACTTCATAACCGTTGACATAAGCGCTGTCCAGGAGTTCATAAACTTCTAGAACTTGCTTAAGCGCCATAGCCTTGCACCTCTCCCTCCGAAAGTATATAGTCTGGAAAGACATATTTGATTACTTCCTTACCTGTAGCTTTTTCCAAGGCGAAGAAAAGCTCAGGGTACTTCATTCCGCTACCCAGAATAAGCTCATTACGGGAAACATGCAAAATAGCAACCTCCTGCCCCTCCCTTACCTCTGCCGAAGATACAGGTAGGCCCGTGTCAACATCTAGTGTAGCCAATAGGTCCGGAAAAGTACCTATGCGGTAGTTGTCGACTTCCAGGGTAATATACTCGTTCCAGAAGGTGAGCTCCGCCAGCTTATGATCCCTCTGGACTATTACCTTCCCCACGTCGAATCCTCCGGCAGTCTCAAGACTGACAGAAGCTACCCTGCCCGTGAACACTACTTTTCCCCGCAAAGCTTCGGCCGCAGCCTCAATGGCCTGCCAGGCGCCTTTTTTCTGGGCGGCCAGCATAGCCTTGCCAAGTCTAATACACTGGCTTAGGGCTCCTTTAGCAGCGTTTTCCTTAGCATACTTCACGGTAACCGGGTTTCTAGCTACAGCCACCAGCCCACCAGCCTGAACTGAAGCCTGCCTCACTATGCTAGCGGATACATCCAGCGAACCGCTGACGAATACTTCAACATAGCTTTTTGTCTGGGGATTTCCGCCGACAGCTACCTGCTTAGAAATGTACCCGGCCACTTTATGAAGACCCATGGAACCCATAAGTCCGGTAGGGTGGGCTCTACCATTGCAGGGAGCATCCACTAGGGGGATACCCAGGGCTGCCGCCTGTATCCACCCGTTGATACTTGCCAGACCACCGCATTCGTTGCTGATTAAGCCCCCGATCTGCTCCCCCGTAAATTTCATAAATAGCTCAACGGCACGAATATAGTGTACTGGCCGGACGTAAGCCGTCTGGGCTGCGGGTGCTCCCACAGCTGAAACTGTTAGAAGAGTAGCTTCGTCGGGAAGGTCCTCCAGGGGTATCAGTTCTGGTGTGCCCAGCTCCAAGGCTAGACGGCCAAGCTTACGCCCCCATTCCATGGAGCCTCCTCCGCCGCCGCCCAGGACAGCTCCGCCTAATACAGCTGCTTCCAAAGCCTCGTAATCAAGCACTATCCTTGAAGCCATACCTCTTTCTCCTTTACCCTACTTCCATTTGGCCTTGAGTACGGAGTTAAAGAAGCCATAAAGAGCGTCTCCGGCAATAAAACCGGCAGCTAGAATGGTCATGGGAGTTTCCGCATCCTTACCCATTAGCTTAAGGACCAAAAGGCGAATGATGATACCAGCTAGCACAGCGTAACCGGCTAGGGGATTAAGAATTAGAAGACCTGTGGCTAGCATTATACCCAGCTGCCTTTCGGAACCGCCCAAGGCTTGTATTAAAGCCCCCGGGATGGCCCATAACACTAGGTTCTTTACAATAGTGGCGTCAACCCCTGCCTTAATGGTAGCCACATAAACCCGGTCCACAGGCGGGAACAGATCCTGGCGGAAATAAACATCGTGGAAGAAAGTAACCATTATCCAGGCTACGGCTAGCCCCACGAGACCGGCCAGAAATTGTTGCCAGCGTCCTTCCAGCTCAAATTGACGGTTGCGCCCCCCGCCCCTCAAGATCCAGCCTGCCTTTAAATCGTAACCTGCGTCAGCAAAAGCCGGGCCACCAGAGGCGACAAATCCCACCAGAAGTGCCAGAGCAGGTGCAGGAAACCCAAAAGCAATACCTAAGACAAGAAAGATAAGGGCTGTAGCAAAAGCCGGAAACCACCCAGCATGCATAGCCGAAAGCCCAACGATAAATTCGGCCAGGATGCAGGAGACCGCAGCAAAAACTGCCCAAAACAGAAGCTGCCAAGCCGGCATTTCGGTATATAAGCCGCCTACCATGGCTAAAAGGAGGGCTGCAGCTATATAAAGGCCAAAGCCGCGAAGCAAACCCCTAGTAACCTCTTTTTCGTCTCTGGTGTAATCGCCAGATGAAACATCACTATATTCAGATGCACTTTTTCTCCCTTTAAGGAGAATGGCGACTATCTGAATACCGGCCACTAAGCCGGCACCGATCATCATTCCATGCGGAATGTAAAGCTTATTAATATCCAGACCAAAGAGAACGTTAGAGTAACCTCTAAGTAAGAGACCCGCTCCAAACATGGCCAAGGCCCAAACATTGCCGATAAAAGCTACGCCAAGGGCAGACATGGAAATCTTAAAATATGACCCAATAATACCAATAACAGTACCCAGTACCAGGAATTTGGCCCTTTTCCCTCCTTCATCGCCAGCATAGATGGCTTCGGCTGCCGCCACCCCCGGTGGCCAGGCTGCCTTTCCGGGAAAAACGCGGGAATCGAAGAACCAGTAAAGCATAGCCAGATCAATAAGCATACCCATAGTCGCGCCAATAAGCATAGGGATAACCAGGTCCGGCCGACCCAAAAGGTAGGGGATACCTATAGGGAGGAGCAAGGAATTTGCCGCTCCAAAGGTAGCGCTGGAAATGTTGGATTGGACGAGGTTCTGGCGGTGAATAGAGCGGTATTTAGCAAACCACTGTCCGGGAATACGAGAAAGAGCAATAGCTACAAGTACACCGATAATGGAAGTGTTAGGAGTTACACCCAGGGTTGTAAGTATCTGCAACCCAATTATAGCGCCAAGAATGGAAAGGATAATGTTGACAATAAGGACCCCAGGTTCGAAGGCTCGGGGATGTCTTTCTTCTAGCAAGTTCTTATCCATACAACCCTTCCTCCTTATACCATTATTTTTGCAAAGCATACCATGCCATAAGTCCTCCGGCTTCAACAGCATCGACAACTTGCACAGCCAAATGTCTTCTTATTTCCCTAGCCAGCCCAATGGTAGAATATCCCGTACAGGCCAGGACAATGACCTCTGCTCCTTTTTGGACTAGCCTTTCGGCTGCCTTCATGGCTTTCTCTTTACCGGCAGGGTTCATAAGATCCGTAGTATTTTCTACACCCTCAGGTTTAGCTTCGGCAACTAAACGCTGGCCAAGAATCGAGGTTAAAGCGAGGGGAGTGGTCTCGGTAAGGTTCAGTACACCGATGTTGCTCCCGAGGGCCAAGGCCACAGCGGCTGCCGCCGAACCCGCACCGATAACCGGAACTTGGCACTCCGCCCTCACCTCCTTCAAAGCAGGGTCGGCAGCGCAACTGATAAATATTGCCTTAGCCCCTTCGCTCTCTGCTTGGCGGGCTAAGCGCACTATCTTGGGCACAGCTATTCTCTCCGTCTCCTCATTGTAAATACCCTTGGGCTGGTCAGGAATGCAGTAACTCCGCGTGGGAATCCCAAATCTCTCGGTAATTATACGTCCGTGGGCATTAAGAAGATTTTCATCGTTTGTAGTGAGCACACGAATAACCGCAAGCAACTCTAAGCCCTCCCAGATGAAAACTCCTTGGCCCAAATAATAAAAAAGAAAGCCGCCTGGCTTCTACGGCCAAACGGCATAAAAAAACGGATTGTAATTTGTGCAATATGTCCAAGATCATTGGCCGGCTTTTACTAAAACCCGGGCCTTCAAAGCCAGCCATAGGGATAGCCTTTCATCAGGCGACTTGAGATCGCGTCCGAGAATCTCCTCAATACGTTTTAAACGGTAACGCAAGGTATTGCGATGAACATAAAGCTTCTCCGCTGTAGCCAGCACATTCCCCTGGCACTCGAGGTAAACCCGGAGAGTTTCTAAAAGCACCTCGCGATTTTTAATTTCGGGGCGGTCCAGCGAGCCTAGGACTGACTGGTAAAATCTTTCCAGAACTTCTTCTGACTGCCCTAAAACAGAATAAATTTCCACATCCTCCCAAAAAGCGATGGTCCCTTTACCCTTGAGGCGCCGTGCAAGGCGAATAGCATTCCTTGCCTCTTGATACCTGGTGCCGATTTCCATAGGATCTAAGGCTATAGAACTTATCCCTATAGAAACAGTTATGCCTTTTAGTTCCTGAGCAATCTTACCTTGGATACTTAAAGCCACTTCTTGTAGGCTTCTGCGGAACCTGACCCAATTATCTCTTTTATAGGGTTCCTTTCCAGTAACCGGCAAAATGGCTACAACACTATCGCTCCGCTGCACGGTCAAGGTTCTCCGGTCGAAGGCCATAAGACAAGAATTTACAATCCGGTGAAAACTCCGTTTTAGTCTTTCAGCGCTTATTTCATATTCAACTGGAGACCTAAATTTAAATAGATAGTCAGCGAAATTATCAATATCTATGGCCATTATAACTTTAGGTTCTTCCAGACAAATGCCCAGAGCCTCAGCGCGGCTTAGGGCCAGTTCCCGATGGCGGAAGGCTCCTGCTATTAGGTCTTCTAAGAAGTCCCGGCGGAGGCTCCTCTGCGCTTCCGCAACAGCCTCTTCCTTTACCATCTGGAGAGCAGTTACGGTTACGGCGTGCTCCAGGGCAATATAGTTTAACTCACTTAAAGGAGTCTCTATATCTACCAGTACATATCCATAGCGCCGTCCCCTGACCTCCACGGGAGCAGCAAAATACCGCTGCCTGGTTCCCTTCTGCCAAACAGCAACTTCTATACCTTTAGGAGATGAGCTAGCCCGTCTGGCTTCTTCGGGTGACAACTGGAAGGGTTCTGAAGATGGTCCTTTACCGGCCTCAGCCAGGGGTTTCAATTCCTCATTACAGATAACCACTGGGCGTTCTATTAGGGTGGCCAGGGCTTGGGCTACGGCCTGAAGGTTGTTGGCTTCCAAAGCCACCTGGGTAAGTTTACGGTGAACCTTTTCGGAGTACTCAAGGTGCTTCGATTGCTCAAAGATTATAGCCGCCATTACCGGATGAGTAATATCGATAAACGGGACGTCATCAGGCACGCTTATAAGGGGAAGCTGGAGTTTATCGGCCAAGTGGCACATTTCCTCGGGAATAGTGCCTATAAACCGCCCAAACTTTATAGCTAAGGCCGCCCCCTCTACCCGGGCCATTTCTCGTACGAGATCTAACTGGGCTTGCCGATCATTTTGCATCGCATAACAGGTGGTAACGAGGAGCTCGTTAGGCCTTAGCCACCCCCGGGGATCAGGCACCTCAAGGATATCCACGTATTTGATTACCCGGTCCAGGCCTGCCTTACCAGCTACCAAAGTAGCCTTTTGCAATCCTCCCAATTTTAAAGCTTCTCTAACTGTTATTCCCATCTGCTTCCACTCCACATTTCGGCCCGTC
>NZ_JAKKUR010000080.1 GCF_021890735.1 Thermanaeromonas sp. | reverse complement strand
GGTTAGTATTGGTATCTTGGGAGGGTGAGGAAAATTGGGTCAAACCACCCGGTTAAAGAATTGGCCTGGAGGTAGCAATAGAGCCCATAGGGTTGCAGTGTTGAAAACTCCCCACCAATTATAAAGTGAAAGGTAAGTAGGATTAAGCTGGGGCAAGGGATTGGCAAAACTGCTTAAAGGGCTCGTGAAGATCTGCTGGGCTTTTAGCCCGGCTGTCACAGCTAAGCCGTTGACCCCGCTAAAAGCAGTTTCTACTAGTCCTAAATTATTCTGGATAGCGCTGGTAAGGGCGGTTTGGTTTACAGCCAGGGTGCCATTTGGATTCTGGGTTATGCCTATAGCGGTTAGGCTTGCGGCCTGGTAGGTATAGCTTTGTTTTAAACTAGAAAGGAGCTGGGGAGTTATATATTGTGAATTCTGCGCTGTAAAGGTTACCAGGTTATTATAGGCTGTCACAAAATTATTGATGGCGTTGCTTATAGCTTGGGTATCAGGGGTTACTGTGATGGTGGCGTTGGTTACTGGGCCTAAAAGGTTTAAACTCAATTTCTGGTTATCAAGGTATACGGTGTTGCTTTCGGAAGTATAAGGAACACCATTTAAGGTGTAGCTGGCATTGGAGGCGGCCACAGAAACTGTATTAGCTCCGGTATAAGCTACTGCATTGCCGGTCACATCCGTTAAGGTGAAGGCATTGCTGGTGCCCGTATTGCTGGCGGTTAATACCAGGCGGCTGGTGCCCGCGATTGTATCGGTAGCTACTTTGGCAGTAACTGGAGCGCCGGAGGCATTTATAGCCCGGGCCATATTCTCCAGGACGGTCTGGTTGGTGTCTCCTGTATTAACTGTAAAGGATATGGTGTAGGTCCTGCCGCCAGTCTGGAGGTTAAAGGTATAAGTACCTGCTGCAAGCCCGGCTGCCGCGGTGCTGGACAAAGGAGTGCCCAAGTTTAGCTGGGCGGTAGCGATCTGGCTTATGCTTATAGTATAAGTGGCTATGGTAGCCCCTGGCTTAGCCTGGGCAGTAACGGCGCTGGGAGCAGATGAGGTAGCAGCCCTTTGTAAGAAGACATTATTGCTCGTACTAAGCTGTAAGGGTTGGGAAGCCTCCCAGAGCTGGCGGGCATAGTTGCTAAGAGAAGTCAGTGCATTAGCTAAGAGGGAAGGCTGCTGCTGGATCCAGTTTTTCACCCCTAAGGCTTCCTGGGCCACAGAGATAGGGCTTATCGGCTGGTAAGGATAAGAGGAAGCCAGGGGGTTTAAAAGATAGCTTGCTAGCCAATAATTATTATACCGGTAGCTACCATATACGGGGCTAACCATACGGGCTATCTCCTTTTGTTTACTTAAAAAATTGCTTTCTTAAAGTATTATATCGCCCACGAATATCTAAAGTAAAGATTCTATTTCAATTAATGATGGTGCGCCAGCTCTTGAGCGGTAGAGTTTCTAGAGGCCAGATTTTTAATACGTATTCAAGATTTTTAAGAACATCTGTCTGCCATTGGGCATAACTTGCCTGGTTTCTGTAAGCGACCACCTCTATCCTCGTTCAGTACTGTTTAAGGCTTAGGGGGTTCTGGCCGGATACCAAATTAGCCGCCTCCTTAAGGCCCTTGTTAAAATAGGGCCTCTCATGTCCCTAGATGCCAGCGGTTCCTTCGCGAAGTCTATGGTCTTCGCCAAGTGGAAAGGGATAAACTACACCAGGCGCTATTTTGCACCCATGAAACCCAAGACGGCAAGCCAAGGCAAGATCCGGAGTTACTTCACTCAAGCGGTGAATAGCTGGCACGGGGAGGGTAAGGAGGTAAAGGAGAGGTGGAACTTGGCCGTTCGTGGCCAACCACTTACAGGTTTCAATTATTGTGTGGTCCAGTATATAAAGTATCTCTTGGCTCACGAAGGCCAGGCACCACCTACACCTTTCTTGCCTTCTGGTAGTGTGTAGTCCGGATGCGGTTGTTAAAGGGGCGGCAGGGCTTTAGGCTTGCCGCTTCCCCTATGCCCCCCGGGGAGGCACCAGAGTGGTAAATCTTTACACAATTTTAGTATGATGGTTCCTGGTTAACTTTTACAAACCGTGTTATAATTAGTTCGGTGATGTAATGATGGAAAAGATAGCTTCTAACGCTCTCAAAGATATATTCGGCTTGTTTCCTGAAATAATCGCCGTCTATTTATATGGTTCCTACCTTGAGGAGCCAGAACGAGCTCAAGATGTAGATCTAGCGGTTTTGCTGGCGCCAACGGAAGGTATAGTAGATCTTTACACGCATCTTTACCCTAAACTGGAAGCAACATTTGCTCCGCTAGAAGTGGATTTGCTTTTTTTGAACCTTGCACCTGTTCCCATGGCTTTTGAGGTCATAAGCAAGGGAAAGGTTATTTACTGTGTAGATGAGGAACGACGGACGGATTTCGAATATGTAATCTCCGGCCTATATATGGACTACCGCTATCACTTGCAACAGGCCCGGCGTGAGCTGTATGAAGCTATAAAGGAGGCTTCCGGCCTTGTACAATGAGGCACTGATTGCTGAGAGGCTAGCTATAATTCAAAACTCGGTCAAGAGGCTTAAAGCCTTGCAGGCGCAACTGCCACGAGACCAATTTGTAAAAAACGAAGACGCCATAGATATAACTGAGAACAGGCTGCGCCGGGCACTGGAGGCGTTATTTGACCTGGGTCGTCATCTCGTTGTAAAGTCGGGTTTAGGTGTACCTCAAGATTACCGCTCTGTGATCGAAAAGTTAAAGGAGGGCCAAATACTGCCAGCAGATTTTGCCCAAAAAATTATAAGTATGGCTGGCTATCGTAATCGCTTAATTCATGAGTACAATAAGGTAACTCCTGAAGAACTCTATGAGATCCTTGAAAAACGGCTCGGTGACTTCACTTTATTCTGTCGCTATATCGTGAGCTATCTGGAAAGAACATCTGAGAGGCAGCCTGTAGAATAATTAGAACGGAAATTAGCTCCAAGGATACGGCTAGAAGGATAACCAAGTTGCGGGAGTAACTGTACAGGGCCCCCATCAAGGTGCTCCCCAAAAACCACGCTACTCCCAAGCCGGTGTTAAATATCCCGTAAGCCAAGCCCCGGCGCTCCCGGGGGGTGATCTCGGCCAGGGCCGCGCGCATTATAGTTTCCTGGATGCCCATAGCCGCACCCCAGAGGATCATGCCCGCGAGGGCCAAGGAATAGTGGGAGGCGAAGACCAGGAAGGGGATGGGGATGGTACACAGGGGGAGTAGAGCGAGGCTAGATAGCCCCTTCCGGTCGAAGAGCCACCCCACGGGCAGGGCGACCAGGGCATCAACACCCATGGCTAGAGCGAAGAGTAGGGGTATCTGGGCATCTGGGACTACCCCTTGGAGCTTGAAGTGATAGGATATGAGCTGAAAATGGAGGTATCCGGCAATGCTAAAAGTGGTAAAGAGGATGTAAAGCCAGAAGATGCGGGGAAGTTTTCCTCCGTCAGATGAGCTTGCCTCTCCGGCAGAGGTTTCCAGCTGTTGAGGATCAGGGTAGAGGGCCCGGGAGATGAAGACCGTAAAGAGCCCCAGCACCGCGGGGAGGAAGAGGACCAGGAAGGCCGCCCGATAATCATTAGCCCTAAAGAAGAGGATAGCAGCAACGATCAAGGGTCCGGACACTGCACCGATCTGGTCCATAAGCTCGTGTAGCCCAAAGCCCAATCCAGTCCCCACTTGGCGCGTGGCGTAGGAGAGCATGGCGTCCCGGGACGGGGTACGGATGGCCTTGCCGAGGCGCTCAGCTACAATAAGGAAGCTGGCTACCTCCACGCGGCCGGCTAAGGCAAGCAAGGGTATGGCTAAAAGATTAAGCCCGTATCCCAGGATGGTAAACAGCCAGTAGCGGCGTGTCCGGTCGGCTATATACCCTGAAAGTAGGCGCAACCCATACCCCAAAAGTTCCCCCAGGCCGCCTACAAAACCTACGGCTGCAGCGCTGGCTCCTAGCAAGGATAAAAATGGCCCTGTTATGCTGCGGCCGCCTTCATAAGTGATATCGGCAAGCAAGCTTACTATGCCCATTAAAAAAATGAAACGAAGCGCCTTTTCCCGCTGGCGGTCACCTCTGTTCATGTCTTTTACCTCCATCCGGGGAAAGTTCACTAGCCGCAAATACTTTGGCGTAAAAGGCCTCCAGAGCTTCTTGGCATTCGGTGAGCCGCTTTCGTGCCTCTGCTGCTTTGGCTGCGCCAAAGAAGTCCCGCCTCTCAATCTTTTGAAGCCAGGTCACGAGCCTCTGCAATCCCTCTTCATTTTCCTCCAGTTCACCGAAGATGAAATTCTGGCGCTCTGTCTCGTGCCTTATTTCAGCCAGGAAGGCTTCGCATTGCTCCAGGAACTCAGAATATTCCTCATCGCGCTCGGCATTAAAGCGGTCGATTATTCTTTCTTGATCTGCTGCGTTTAAGGCCTTGGCTTCGAGGATCAGACTTTCTCCACCGGACTCCTCAATCTCCCGGTAAAGGTCCTGGAACAGCTCCCTATTGGCGGGAGAGTCGGGCAGGATGCAGACAGAGTTCTGCAGGTAAACGGCCCCGGCTCCCTTGAGCCTCCGCCATAGAGCCACCCGGTAGCGCGAAGGCTCTGGAGGTATCTTATAAATAAGAATCAACCAGTTAGAGCTTTCGGCCATGGCTTCCTCCTTAAGTAACAGCAGTTACAAGAAAGTTATATCATGTAACAGCAGTTACGTCAAGAGCGAACCCCTCAAGTTTATATCTGGTTTCCCTGCCGGGGCTGGTTAAACTTTACTGGGCTACCGCTTTAGGTTTAATTGCTTGCTTTTAGGCTGGGGTTTCGCCGGCAAAAACCGGGAATGCGGCAAGGGCCGGAAAGCCTTGACAAGGGTTACTAGCTGGTGTTATACTTTATCTTGCAATGGTGAGGTGTCGGGGCGTAGCTCAGCTTGGCTAGAGCACTACCTTGGGGTGGTAGGGGTCGCTGGTTCAAATCCAGTCGCTCCGACCAGGTACGGCTCACCCGGGTCTTCCCGGGTGGGTTTTATTTTTGTTTCAGAGGGGTGAAAGTTAAGGTGGCGGGTTCTAGAAAGGTATACACTTATGGTGTTATAGGCGGTGCTATCTCATTATTAACAGTTTTTGTAATCATATATTCCCTAGGATATCATAACCTACTTTTAGCGAGGATGGGCTGGGGACGAGGGATAAAAAACCCGGATCCCTCTTCTTTCCCGGCGGCTCCCCCGGCAGTTGACGGGAGTAGCTACGATGTGCTGGTGGTAGGTGCTGAGCCGGAAGGGATAGCCGCGGCCGTGTCCGCTGCCCGGCAGGGGGTGAAGGTCCTTTTAGTTGATAAGCGGGACGGTCTGGGAGGGCTTTTTACATACGGTTGGCTGAACTTCATCGATATGAACTTCGGGCCGCGCTGGGAGCTTTTGACCCGAGGTACCTTTCAGGAGTTTTACCAGGAGGTTCAGGGAGAAGTTTTCGATGTGGAAGAAGCGAAGATTATCTTTAAGCGTATGGTAGAACGCTATCCTAACCTGGCCGTAAGTTTAAATACCACCTTTCGCTCTCCTCTCATGGAGGGGGATAAGATAGTAGGCATAGAAGCTGTTAGGGGTGGTGAAGTAGTCAGGTTTTACGGCCAACGGGTGATTGATGCTACTCAAGATGCCGATGTAGCTGCCGCAGCCGGAGTGCCCTATACTGTTGGAGCCGAGGATATAGGGGAGAAAGACCGGCGGCAGTCGGTGACACTGATTTTCCGGGTTAGGGGGGTAGACTGGGAGGCTTTAGGCAGGGCGATTAAGGAAGGGAAGATCTCGGATGCGAAAATATCCAATCGGGCTGCTTGGGGCTTTAGTTCGGTTACCAAAGGTTACCAACCCTCTAGCCCCCGGCTGAGGTTAAGGGGTCTCAATATAGGCCGCCAGAAGGACGGCACGGTGCTTATAAATGCCCTCCAGGTATTCGGGGTGGATGGACTTAGTGAAGAATCTAAAAGAGAAGGTATGGAGCTTGCCCGGAAAGAGTTGCCTTCTATCGTAGCATTCCTGCGGGAGAAGATCCCGGGCTTTGAGGCTGCTGAGCTCGATGGGTGGGCTCCGGAGCTTTACGTGCGGGAGACCCGGCATATAAAGGCCGAATACCAGTTGGATATTAATGATGTGGTGTTCAACCGGGATTTTCCTGATCGCATAGCCCACGGGTCTTATCCGGTGGATGTCCAGGCTACTTCTCCCCAGGATACGGGGTATGTTTATGGCCGGCCGGTTATGTACAGCATACCTTTCCGCTCGCTGGTGCCTCTTAAGGTAGAAAACCTTTTAGTGGTAGGTCGCTCGGCAGGTTATACCCACCTGGCTTCGGGGAGTACCCGGGTAGTACCCGTAGGGATGGCCACGGGGGATGCGGCCGGAGTGGCGGCTGCCTATTCTGTAAGTACAGGTAAAACCTTCCGGGAGATAGCCGGAAACTTACGGGATGTACAGAAGATACAAGATAGGCTAATCCGGCAGGGGGCCTATCTTAAGGCCTTTGAAATACCTAATCCTTTGGAAGAACATTGGGCTTATCCCGGGCTAAAGTTTGTGAATCATTGGGGATTGGTGGTGGCCGGGTACGATAACAATTGGAAGTTGGAAGAGCCCATCTCCGCTATGAGCTTTTATTATATGACGGCTAATGCCATAAAAAGGGCAGTCCCTGAAAAGACGGACCTTGTCCAAGCTAAGGCAGAGTTGCTCAAAGGTTACCTTGAGGCCCGTCTGCTTACCCGCGGAGAGGGGGCCAAGCTTCTTTTGGCTTACCTCGGCAAGGATATCACCCGGATGGAGGAGGGAGCTGCAGTTTCAGAGGCGGGCGAGAAGGGTCTGTTGCCCGTTGGAATTACGGGTAGCGACCCCGGGGCGGCGCTGACTTATGCTGAAGCTTATTATGCTACCGAGAGGCTTTGTGCATATCTTGTAGACGAAGGAAAGAAGTGAAGAATTTTGTTGACAAGGGGGGGGTGTCAATGTACAATTGGATTTGATTGAAGGCCTCTATAAAAAAATCAAGTAAAGGAGGAATGGTAGTTGCGCGCGTTGGGTCGCCACATACTGGCTGAAATTTATGGGTGCAGCTTCGAGCTCCTAAATGACATCAAAAAAGTAGAAGAGATAATGGTCAACGCCGCTCTGGCGGCGGGAGCCGAAATCCGCGAAGTCTGCTTCCATAAATTCAGCCCCCAAGGCGTGAGCGGAGTGGTGGTCATCTCTGAATCGCATCTGGCAATCCACACATGGCCAGAACTGGGTTATGCCGCCGTAGATGTATTTACTTGCGGGGAGAAGGTCGATCCCTGGGAGGCCTGCAAGTACCTGACCGACAAGTTCCAAGCCGGGGAAGTACATGCCACCGAGATCCAGCGGGGTATAATCGAGCCCCGGCGGGCCGCGGCGGTGAATTTCTAGGAGGGGGATTTTTATTTTAGTACCTATAGTACAGTTTGGCTAACAGGCCTTGCCATAAAAGGAAAACGGGCAAGGCCTGTTAGCTTTTATAAAAAACTTGAGTGGACAATTAGGAGGAAAGGTTAAATTTAAGGCGAATCATTATTACAGTATTCCTAAAGGAGTACTTAAAAATGAGCGCACACCTGTTACCTGAGCTTGCCAAGGAGCTTTTGGCTGTACAGCGGTATCTGGAGAAGGAAAAGGGAAAAGTATGGTGGCCGGCTTTAAGCAGGCTCGACTGGGAATTCTTACCCGCTATGGTTATTATAAGCGGGCAGTCTTACCGGTTCCAAAGTCCGCGCTTAATTTCGCTGGCGGCTGTTTTCCAGCTCATTTTCTTGGCTTCTTCCATCCACGCAAATGTTGGCAAAGAGGCCGCACGCCATACTTTATGGGGAGATTATTTCTACACCAAATTTTTTGAACTTCTCTGCCGGGATGGCAATCT
>NZ_JAKKUR010000079.1 GCF_021890735.1 Thermanaeromonas sp. | reverse complement strand
ACCCTGCCCTTGCTTTACCCCCGCGTTAAAGCTTGTTGTGCAGGCAGCAAGTAGTGGTTGGCAGTCGCAACCCCGCCGGGGCCTAATGGCCAGGGTTTGTTTATTTGCTATTCGCCGGTAAATTGGCGCAACTCGGGAGTGATTCTCCGGAGCTTTATCTTCCGCTCAATTTCTCGTCTGTCTCCTCAGGTACAGGTATCTCCGCCCCACAGTTAGGGCATTTCCAGACAGTTCCCGCCGCAGCCGACCACCACGGCAAGCCGCAACCAGGGCAAATGCGCTTCTGCATAACTTCTCTTCCTCATTCCTAGGCTCTTGTACATTCCTTCTTTCTTCTATAACCTTCGTAAATCCTCATGAATTTATATCCTTTTCTTTAGCAAGATTTTCTCCGAAGGCTTGAGGTCCTCAAACTCGCCTGAGATACACTTTTGACGCGCCAGATATAGAGAAAAAGCGAGCGGCTTGGGGAGGAGGTGGTGTAGGAATTTGAAGGCCCAGAACGCAGGCACCCGTACATCATGCATAGGAATGTTCACGAGAGTATAGGGAGGGTAAAAATATGCGAGGACCTGGAGACCATTGATCTGCTCTTCGTTTTCCTCCACCCGGCCCAGGCGGCCTTCGAGCGGCCCCCTGCGTTGGCGGGACCCCACTTGCCACCCCCTAGTGATACCGGTGTAAGAAGGAAATTGTCCTCTGGAGGCGAATATCCTGCTAGAGGTTAGCCTGGGAGGAAACAACCGGTGTTAGAGCGCTCTTCTTCCTTATCGCTTCAGGTACTAAGGCCCAAGCCTCCTGTGAAATGGGCAGGGGGCAAAACCCAGCTCATACCTCAATTGGAGCCCCTGTTCCCTAAGAAGGAATACAACCTTTACATAGAACCCTTCGTGGGGGGCGGGGCGGTATTTTTCCACCTGCTGCCCCACCAAGCCGTTCTTATCGATAGCAACGAGGAGCTTATCAACTTTTACCTGGTGGTGCGTGACAGCCTGGAGGAACTGCTAAGGGCTCTCAGAAAGCATAAAAACACGCGGGAATATTATTACTCAATCCGGGCCTTAGATCCCCAGGAGCTTTCTCCTGTAGAGAGGGCTTCCCGGTTTCTTTATCTCAACAAGACAGCTTATAACGGGTTGTGGAGGGTAAACAGCCGGGGTCAACATAACGTGCCCTTTGGGAGATATAAAAATCCCAAGATTGTGGACGAGCCCAACCTCCGGTTGGTAGCGAAGGTTTTAAGAAACGCGCGGATAATTTGTGATGATTTTAGCCGCGTGCTGGAATTCGCCCGGCCGGGTACTTTTGTGTACCTCGACCCGCCTTATTACCCCTTATCCGATACGGCCAACTTTACAGGTTATACTCCGGACGCGTTCGGGCCGAAGGACCAGAAGAGATTGGCGGCCGTATTTAGAGAACTGGATAGGAGCGGCTGTTTGGTAATGCTAAGCAATTCGGATACCCCCTTTATACGCGAGCTTTACTCGGGATACGATATACAGGTAGTCTACGCCAGGAGGGTTATAAACTGCAGGCCTGACCGGAGGGGACCAGTAACAGAACTAGTTATTAGAAATTACCGGTGAGGACGGCTGACATTAATGCCAGGAGAGATGCTCGTTTCCGGGATGCCACCATTAAAGTGAAGAAATGAAGTTACGCCGGGAACATATTCCCGGCCTCTTTATATGTAGGTACTGCTGGTACGGTGTCTACCGTGGCTATCCAGCACTATATCGAAGAATGTCAAGACATGGCTTGGAGCGGAAAATCCCGTCCTAACGCTTGGTGCTTACAAAACAGTTCCCCCATGCTGGCGGCTAACCGCCTCTGGAATTTTTGCGCCTGGTATAGCAGAGAAATCCGTAAAACCGAAGGCCGGTGGCCTTCCTAAAGAGAACTCAAAAAGAAGTTTAAGGGTTTCGTGGTATGGAAGGCCCCTAGACGATAAAGCGTTAGGGGAACTCGCAAACTATCCCTTGCACTATGTCCTGGCCAAAATTGCTGTGGTGGGGTCAGGGAAGATAAGACCAATACAACGGGCTGGCTTATCGAGACCTGCCGATACCAGCCAGGACGAAAAGTATGCGGCCTTTCTATTGAGCAAATTGCACACTTTGCGCAGGAAGGTGCAGTGTCTCGCCAGCTCCAGACCAGCGAGGAAAAGTTTTACCACGGGTCGCGGTAAAAACAGTCCTAGTAAGACCGAATGCTTACCAAATGAGCCTTCCCTCCTCTGCGGGAAAGGGAAGGCTTTGTTTTTGCTTAAAAGGGAAAAGCAGAATACTTTTTGCTAAAGGAAGAAACGAACAATGGCGAAGCAGCGCAGGTTTAAGAAACGCAAACAGGTAATGCGGGAAGCCCCGGAGTGGGGCGGCCTCAGCTCCCGTAGGACCCCACCGGCGCCTGCTGCCGGAGGCTATACTTCCTTGGCTAATCGCGTTTTATGCCCCTTACCAGCACTACAGGGGTGCCCTGGTCTGCCGAACCGGCGAGGAGATCCGCTAGGGTAGCGACAATGCTCACCAGCCTTCGGGGTGTAGTGCCGAGGTCGCTCTGTTCCTCCCTTGTTTCTGCCATAATACGGGCAATCTCTTCGCGGCTGTAGCCCTTGTTATAGAGGGTGTCTACTACCAGCTTAAGTTTCTTACCGGTCCTAAGCCTTAAGTCCCGCAGCCCCTCAGAAACTCCTAACGCAGGGTAGGGGTCAGCCAGTTCGTAAATACCGGTGTCCGGATCTTTGTAAGCGCCGTCACCGAAAATAAGGACTTCAACCTTTTTTCCCGTATCCTTAAGGATGCGTTTCCGTATCTCCTCCGCAGTCCCGTCGGCATCCTCCGGTAAAAGTTTTAAGATGCCTTTTTCGTAATCAGAGACATTAGAGCCGATGACCCCCCACGGTGGAGGACCGAGTTCGTCTAATGTTTTTACCGGAACTTTAGCTCCCAGGGCCATGAACAGGTCCCGCCGCTCCTTACGGTGGTGGACTTCTCCCAGAATTATACCGTCTAGATACCCCATATCGTAGACTTTGAGGGGGTTGTTGGTAAAGATTATGTCTCCTTGAGCGCCTGCGTCCTCGATGACCTCTAAATAAAGCCGGCGGTAGTCAATACCGGTAATGGGATGGCAGAAAACCTCTTTGGGTAGTTCCCGACCATGGATAACTTCCTCTTCGGCAAAGGTGCTCAGTTGGTCGGCAAAGGAGACCTGCTGTAGCGGTTCCTTGTCTCCTTCGAGATACCGGCGGGCATCGAAAAGGACGAACTCCTTCCGTCCCAGGTCTACGGCTGCCGCCAGGGCTTGACCGGCCTCGGCCATGTCTTCCATGATTTCAACAGCCTTCCGCGCTGCCCTCTCCTGTTCAACGAAAGTTACTTCCAGGGGAGCCAGGATGCCCTCGGGGGTGTGCACCGTGATATCGGCGATCCCGCTGCCTAAGATTTTTCTCATGCCTAAGATTTTGTATCCCAAAGATTGAAGGATGAGGGCGGCTATTACCTCCCGGATGAGGATATTCAAGTATGGTGTGCTGCCCCGGGCCGAGGATAGATGTTTATAAAGCATTTTTAACCCCAGGCGGACTCTGGCCAGTTCGGCGTCTATAACCTGGTTACCCACTTCATCTGCCGGAACGGGGAAAGCTACTATAACCCTACCGCCTTGGCTGGCCATGGCTATGGCTTTTAATACCAGGGCAAAGCGATTGCGGCTGGCAATGGGGTACACGACGGCCAGGGTGCTCTTGGGTTTTAGCCCGAACATATCTTTTACCTGTTGCGCCAGCTCTTCGCAACTCAGGTAGCGGTTCTGAGAACGGGCGACGACTGCTTCGGTCACGCAGATTATATCCCCGTCCTCTACTATACCTCGTACGGCATCGGCCACCGTGGCGGCGATGTCGTCGTGGGGCAGGATGAGACCCGTCTTAATTGCCAGGACTTGCGCAGCCACGCGTTCCAGATTTTCCTTCACTAAGCTTCACTTCCTTTGCTATAAGAATTCTTTCCACCATAACTTTACACCTCGTTGTATTCAAAGGCAAGGTCCCCCCTTTAGGCAAGTTTTTAAACCTGGAGCGGGTTTCCGTGCGAGGTAGCACTTAGAACCTTACACGAACAGAGAAGAAATTGCACTAGAAATTTTGGGACCAGCGGGTTCCAATGGAACCGGAGCATAAATTCAGCTGAAGCCGGAAAGGAGACGATACTTTGCTCAGCTACGGATTGTTTGACGGCGTGGCGCGGCAGGACCACCCCGGTGAGCGAGGAGGCCAGGGCGCTGTTGCGGTCTGCCGGCTGGGAGGGAGAAAAAGCCGGGCCTCCCGGGCCCGTACTCACGGCCCGCGGGGTTCCGGGGTACCTGGAAGTGCTATTTGAGAAGTACGGGCCCTAACTTTCTAGAGATCAGGGCAGTTCCTTCTCCCCTGTGCTGAATGATGCCTGTGACGGTCAGGGGTCCGGCTTCCGGCCCGAAAAGAAAGTGGCCGTACTTATCATAGACATCCTCGAATACCGTAACATCAATCATTCCGGTTTCGTCCTCCAGGGAGAAGAATACAACGGTTTTCCCGCTTCTGGTGGGTGGCCGGTGCGGCCTTACGGGCAGCCCGGCCACTTTCACACGGCTTCCGTCCGGCATCTCTTTTGCCTGCCCGGCAGTCAGATATCCCTCTTTTATAAGTCTATCCCTGAAAAAGTACATAAAGTGGGTATCCGCGCTCATCCCCAAGATCTCGTACTCCAGTAGGCACTTTTCTGCCGCGGTAAAATCTTTTATGCCTGCTGGCGGGCCCAGTTCCAGCGAGGGCTGCAGGCACGATTGGGAGATTACCTCCGGCACCCACGCCAGCAGGGCCTTTCTGTTGGGATGGAGGGTATCGAAGGCACCGCAGAGGATGAGGTTTTCCAGGGTATCCCTTTCGGTCTGCGTCCTAACATAAAAATCCCGCAGTGAAGAAAAAGGGCCCTCCTGCCGTGCTTTAAGAATTCTGGCCACGGTATTCTGCCTTATACCCTTTACCCGGCTCAAAGGGATGCGGATGGCCCTAGCTTTCTCTACGGTGAACCTGTCTGTGCTTGTGTTTACGTCCACCGGGAGGAACCTTATTCCCCTGGTGCGGGCCTCATTGGCAAGTGTTGCCGGCGAATAATATCCCATGGGCTGGCAGTTTAAGAGTGCCGCAAAGAAGTAAGCAGGATAGTGGGCGGAAAGGTAGGCCGTCCAGTAGGCGGTGGTAGCGAAGGCTGCCGCGTGTGCCTCGCAGAAGCCGTAGGAGGCATATCCCTCGAGACAGGAAAATATATCCCGGGCCGTCTTTTCGTCTATACCCCGGCTTACGGCCCGCCGCACGAATTCTTCACCTATTTCTTTCATTTCTTTAAGGGAGCGCGCGTGGGTCATAAGCTTGCGGAGCCGGTCCGCTTCTCCGGGAGTAAAGCCCGCAATCTCGCTTGCGATGGCTATGACCTGCTCCTGGAAAAGGACTACCCCGTAGGTCTTTTCGAGTATGGGCTTAAGGGAGGGGTGAAGGTAGGAAACCGGCTCCAGGCCCCGGCGCCGGGTGATAAAAGGCTCCACCATATTTCCCTTTATGGGCCCGGGGCGTATTAAAGCAAGGCTTGCCACCACGTCCTCCATGTTTTCCGCCTTCAGCCTGGACTGCAGAGCCCTCTGGGCCGGACTCTCCAGCTGAAACACTCCTACCGTTTGAGCTCTGTTAAGCAGCCGGTAAGTGTCAGGATCGTCCAGGGGTATTTTTTCATAGCGGAAACCCGGCTTCATCCTGGAAATATCCCGGACAGCCTCTTCCAGTAAGCTTAGGGCCTTAAGGGAGAGGAGGTCCAGCTTGACCAGGCCCAGCTCTTCAATGTCATTACGGTCGAACTGGCAGATTTTTATTTCCTTGGCGGCCACCTGTAAGGGGGAAATCTCCACCACCGGGGGACCGGTAACAACGAGGCCGCCCAGGTGGGTGCCCAGGTGGCGGGGGAAGCCCGCGATAAGGCCGCAGAATTCAAGCAGGCGCCTGTATCTTTCTCCTTTCCAGGGGCCGCGGCGCAGCTCCGGGAAGCGGTCCAGGGCCGGTAGGATTTCGTCGGCAGGGATGTAAGGCATGCTTTTGGCCAAGCTGTCTATTTCTTCCTCCGGATAGCCGAAGACCTTGCCAAGGTCCCTTACCGCCGACCGGGCCCGGTAGGTCACGTAGGTGGCTACTGCCGCTACATGGTCTTCCCCGTACTTTCGATAGACATAACCGGCGACCACATCACGGTACCTGGAATCAAAGTCAATATCTATATCGGGCTTTTCGGCTCGTTCAAGGCTCATAAAGCGTTCAAATACAAGCTGCCGGCTGATGGGGTCAACTTCCGTGAGCCCCAGGCAGTAGGCTACGGCGCTGGCTCCGGCAGAGCCGCGGCCCGCACAGCGTATGCCCTTAGAACGAGCGTAGTTAACGATGTCCCAAGTAATGAGGAAGTAGTCGGCAAAACCCAGGCGCGATATAACGTTCAGCTCTTTTTCCAACCTCTCTTCTACCTCCGGAGTGATACACCCGTATCGTTCTCTAGCTCCCCTGTAAACCAGCTCCCGGAGGAAGGCATCGGCGCTCTGGCCGGGCGGTAAAGGGAACCTGGGGGAAAAATTCTGTCTTTCGTCGAGGGCAGGCTGGCAAATTTCAGCTATGCGTATAGTATTGTGCAGGGCCTGGGGGCAAAAAGTAAAAAGGTGCGCCATTGTCTCCGGTGGCTTCAAGTAGTTTTCGTCGTTTAAAGGCCTTTCCGGATGGACATCTTCCAGCTTTATTCCCAGGCGGACGCAGGTGAGGACGTCGTGGGTGGGAAAGTCTTTTCTACAAACATAATGGACGTTATTTGTGGCCACGACGGGTATTTTTAGGTTCTCGCCCAGCTCTAGTAGACACCGGTTGAGCGCCCTGTTGCCGGGAAGAAGGGTATCTTGAAGCTCCAGGTAGAAGCTGCTGCCCCACAGGGCTTTATAGCGCAGGGCCGCCTCTCTGGCTTCGGCATATTTCCTCTGCAGGATTAGCGACGGTATCTCTCCCCTCCGGCAGCCCGACAAAGCCAGCAGGCCTTCCGCATGCTCTTCCAGGCCGGCCCAGGAGCACCTGGGGTTTCCCCTGGGGCTTGATATATGCGCCCGCGTGAGGAGCCGGCACAGGTTGGCATACCCCCTGGGACCTGTAGCAAGCAGAGTAAGGTGGTAACCGCCTTCAAGGACTACTTCTGCCCCCAGAATGGGCTTGATACCTGCTTCTTTTGCGGAGCGAAAGAAGCGTACGGCGCCGGAAACGTTGAAATGGTCTGTGAGGGCTATGGCCGGCATTTCCAGGTCTGCAGCCTTTTTAACCAGTTTTTCCGGCGGGGCAGAACCGTCGAGGAAGGAAAAATACGAATGGACGTGGAGGTGCGCGAAGACAGGCGCACGCATTCTTTACGGGTTCCCTCCCTCAGTCGTACCGCCTGTAGAAGAACCACCGGCCGTCTGTGAGGTCCCGGTAGAGCTCCCATACTCCGCTATCGGTAAGCAACCTCACAAACAGCTTCGGGGCCTCTCCATCCCACCATTCTCCCACGTCCTTCCACCTGTCCAGGGCCTCCCTCACCGTATGCCACTGCCCCCTGCACTTAAACTGCAGGATTTTCCCTTTCTTCCGCCAGAGTACCTGCTGTGCCTGTACCACGGATAAAGTTCCTCCACGGGTCGTAAAAGGAGAGCATGAGCTCTCTGCGGGAAAGGACGAGGTCGGAGGCTCTGAACAGGATCCCACTGTGGGCGCGGGAAGCCGCAGCAATCGCTTTACGGAGCCGGTCCTCCCTTTCAGTGTCCTTGCTGTCGAACATGGCCAGCTGGCTTGCGGGAGGGAGGCTCAGCCAGTCCAGTTCAACGTATAACTTTTCTACAGGCGCAACCAATTGGATACTGTGGAGGAGCCTTTCCAGGTGGAGGCGGACGTTTTCGGGGGGCTGGGCCCGGGTAAACTCCCGGGAAACAGACATGGGTCTCTCTTCCGTGTCCAGGGTGACGTTCATGCGCTGCCATACCAGATGGTGGGCCTTTAACCAGGCAGAAAGGCGTTTGGACAGGATGCGGCAGGCGTAGAGAAGAGCGTCTAAAGAGAGAGTGCCACCCAGGTATATATCCGCAGCTACGGGCTCCATGATGAAGGCACCTCCGAAAGGAAGCGAAGCAGGTCGGAACGA
>NZ_JAKKUR010000078.1 GCF_021890735.1 Thermanaeromonas sp. | reverse complement strand
GCCCAGGAATAAGGGTGTACTTAAGTTTATCTACTCCTAACACGCCTTGGCAAGTGGTTAAAACAATAATCACTACTGCCATGACGACTAAATAGCCTAGACTAGCTGCTTTCCAAGCTTCCTTAGGTTTCTGCATAAAGGGAACCAAAATAAGGAAGAAACTCATCTCTTCCGCGTTGCTTATGCGCCATAAGGCAAGCTTTATCACCGGCCAGGGACCCTGGGGTAAAAAGGGCAAGAAATTATCCAAGCGCACCCGGGGGATAACGAGGATAAAAAGGAGCATAGTGAGGGGTAGGAAAATGATTACAATAACGACACAGGCCCGGGCTAGGGGCTCTAAACCCTGCTTGGCTAGATAGGCGGCCGTTAAAATGAAAGAAAATAGTATTACTTCCATGGGAGTGCGGGCCAGTAAAGAGCTCTTAATTACGTCCACCGTTACCCGGCTTACTTCGGCAGAAAGACTAAGCCAATAAACATATACCGGAAGGCTTAAAAGCCAGCCCAGCCACTTACCTACCAATAACTGGCTATAACCCAGCAAATCCAAATGGGGGAATTTCATGGCCAGCTTGGTAACAAGGTAGATAGCCCCCAGACTGGTCAAAGTCTCTAAAGGGGAGACCAGCCAGGTATCCACTCCCACCTTGTCCACAATATCCTTAGCCCCGACTAAAGTACCTACTTCGATCATGGCGGCTACAGTTAAAAAGAAGACCTCCGGGGTGCCTATCTTCTCGCGGATAAGCACTTTTAACTCACCATTCCTGTGCGCCTTATTTTGACCTTAACTTCTACGTGGACAGGTGCATGGGCGTATAGTTCCCGCCAGTTTCCTTTAACTTGTTGCCACCAGCGCGGCTGGGCTTCTTCGATCTTTTTTCCGAAGCCCAACACGTCAGCCTGGTATTCCTTCTGCAGTTTAGCTACCACCTCTTCTACACGCTCCTTCATAATTTCAGCCGCTCGGGCTTCGATATAGCGCAAAAGGGGGGGATTAAGGGGTTCCGGAGCACCTATTTTCTCTGCGATATCGGCGGTGACCTCCAGCTTAACACTAAACTCGGGCCTGTCCCCTTGCACCTGGACCCTTATCTTGTTCTTTACCTTACAAAGTTCCAAAGTAAAGACGTACTTAAGCTCCGGCAGAGGTAAGGGTATCATATCCTGTTTCCTTGCTTCCCCGGTAACCCACAGGGCAGCCTTGGTTTCCTCCGGGCTAAGCCAGCCCACCAGCTTTCCTTCTTTGATTATCCCCGTACCGCTAACCTCTAGCTCCAAGGAATCCTGGCCGGGCACCGTCCTTACCCGGGAAACTAGAATATCCCTCCCACCGTAAAGGGCGGCCAGCAATTCTGCCAAGGTATGCTTTACAAAACGCGAAGTCCTGATCTGGCGCTCGGACTGCTCCTGCAGAAACATACTGACACTGCGAGCGAATTTAGGACGGGCGGAAAAGATTTCCTCCGCCCGGCCCTGGGCCAAAAGCACTGTAATGGCCAGGTAGCTTTCTCTGTTGCGGGTCCAAAAATCCAGAACCTCCTGGATCCTCTCCCGCCGGGCTAACTCCTCGCCAATTAAAAGCACCTTCTGGTGGCCGAAAAAAAACTGGCGCTCCGAACGGGTGCTTGCTTTACGCATGGCCTCGGCAAAGGTGGCTCCGGTGACCGTTAGGCGCCAGGTAGGCAACGTTTCCTCCCTGCCTTCGCTCCCGCCTCCTCCTCCGGCGCCAGGCCGGGCGGCCATACGGCGTAAGATAGGCACCTCCATAGTAAGCTCAAACTTATCTTGATGGGCCGGAACCAAATCCACAAAGGTACCCAAAACCAAGGCCCGCCGCTCTAGATCCAGGTTATCCCAACAACCGGCCAAAAATACAATTTTAAGCACGACTACCGCTATTAAGGTGCAGATGCTTCTTCTATTCCCCACTTATCTATTCCCTGCCTTAGCCCTTTATCCCCTATATCTTATCCCTCCGCCCTAACCTTGGAGGTTTAGCCGAAAACTTCCCCCCTCTACTCCCCTATGCGCTTCTCTTCCAAAGGCTTAACATAAAGAGGCCGCGTACGGTGTTTAAACAACGGGGCACGGTATACGCTATCTTTAAGATCTTGTAATGTCCAGGGCGCCCAGGGTTTAAGATAAGGTACCCCAAAGCTCTTAAGGGTGACTAGGTGGACAAGGATGAGCATCAAACCCAGGATAATGCCGTAAAGCCCGAAGATAGCAGCCATTATCATAAGGAAAAAACGTAGAATACGTATGGCAATGGCGGCATCATAACTAGGGATTACAAACCCAGCTATAGCAGTTAAGGATACCACAATCACCATGGCCGAACTTACAATCCCCGCCTGGACCGCCGCCTGCCCCAAGATAATGGCGCCCACGACACCCAGGGTCTGGCCTAGAGGGCTGGGCAGCCGGATACCGGCTTCCCGCAAAAGCTCCAGGGTAGATTCCATAATAAAAGCTTCTACGATAGTAGGGAAAGGCAGCCCCTCTCGACCAGCGCCGATGGAGATAGCTAGTGATGTGGGTATCATCTCGGGGTTAAAAGAAACCATGGCTATATACATAGAAGGAAGGATTAAGGCCAAGATGGATCCCAATAGACGCAATAAACGAATAAGGACGCTAATGAACCAACGGTGGTAAAAGTCTTCCGGGGTATGTAATAGGGTATTAAAGGTGGCCGGAACGATCAAAACAAAGGGGGTATTATCGGTTAAAATCACCACCCGTCCTTCTAATAGGGCTGCCGCAGCTTCATCTGGCCGTTCTGTGTTCTGGATTTGGGAAAAGGGGGAAGACCACTTATCTTCTATTAATTGCTCGATAAAGGCGCTCTCCAGGATCCCATCTATGTCAATCCCCTTAATACGCCTTTCTACTTCCTCTACTAAAGCCGGCTCTGCTACTCCTGCCAGATACATAATCCCCACTGCTGTCCGGGTCCGCCGACCGAGGAAATGGATTTTTAGCTTTAACTGGGGGTCCCGTATACGCCGGCGGAGAAGGGTAGTATTGGTACGCAGGCACTCCGAAAAGCCTTCCCGGGAGCCCCGGATAAGGGATTCTGCCGGGGGCTCTTCTACACCCCGGTGCTCCCAGCCACAAACCTCCACGGCCAGGACTTCTTTAACTCCATCAATAAGGAGCAAAGCAAACCCACTCATAAGAAAGAGTGTTGCTTCCCTTAAATCTTTCATCTCCTGTATATGGGCTACCGTAACGAGAGAATCCCGTAGTTGGCGGAAAAACCATCCGGGAGAGGTTGAAAAAGGAACAGCCAAAGGCGCCTCCAAAAGCAAGGCTTTTACCACCTGAGTGTCCACCATGTGGTTATCTACCAGGCCGTCGACATAAATAAGCACAGCCTCCCGGCCTTCTAGCCCCCCGATTTTTAAGCGGCGATACACCACATCCTGGCAATCCTTTAAAAGCTCTTGAAACAACTCCAGATTAGCTTCTAAGCTATAGTGGAAAGGGATTGGCTGGGCCTCCCCTTCATCCGCCAAAGGAGAAGCCAAGCGGTAACGCTGGGGAAGTTTATCCAGGAGCTCTGAGGGTGCCGCCTCCATAGCATAATGGTTTCCTATCTTTCTGGTCTTTCGGAAATAGCGCCTAGAAGTAGGAGACACCAAAAAAGCCCTCCTATACCAGGCTTTTATTATTTTAGCCTGTACAGGAAGGCTTGGAGGTATACACCAATAGAGAGATTTTTAAAGCCGAAACTCAAGCGTTTCGGCATTTTGCTTAAAGGAGACGTTAAATCTACCTACGTTAAATTATACTTAACCAATCATCTCTTAGACCTCTCCACTTTTACTCCGTTTCCTCTCCGTTTTTTGAACATTTGAATCATAAAGTAGTATTGAATTCTAATGATCTCTAACCTTCCCAAGCCCTTTCTCTCGTTATCGGGCCTCCGGACCGGGCTTCTATACGGTTACCTCTTAAACGTATGAGGTTTCCCTACGGTTTAATATCTAGGCAAGCTCGCAGCGCAAGGGCCAGTGGCGCACTTACCGCATACATCACACAGACCCAAATCAGCATAGGCCTCCGCTACTTTAAGTAACCACTGGTAACAACGCTTTTTATCTAATCCTTCACTGCTTAAGGCCTGGACAGGACAGCTTTTAAAACAGATCCCGCATTGGCCTTCTTTAAGCCAGAGGCAGTGCTCATCAGTAGGTCGCGGAGTAGGCGGTATAAAAGCTTCTATCACAAGGCTTCCCAGCCGGCCGGCGCACCCCTGGCGAGTGATAAGCATATGATGGGCGCCGAACCTCCCCAAGCCAGCGATGTAAGCTACATGCTTGTGAGACCAGCCTGAGGTTAGAGTGACACGGTCAAAATTATGGGTGGGAGGGGCGAAGGCTGAGCGTATTCCTAAAAACGAGAGCTCCCTTTGTAGCCTTTCACATATACGTTTTATAAGCTGATTGGTCTCTACATAGGCCAGGGCCCATTCCTTAGCCGGCCAGTCCCCTTTTTGATTCTGGAAGACCAGCTCAGGGGTAAAAGGGAGAAAAAAGACCAATATCGTCTGGGCACTAGGTAAAAGTTCAGAAGGTGAAAGGTGGTTCTGCCCTACCACTTCTTTTAACCTTAGAAATAGAGGATCCCTCGCTGAGGCGAACCCCACAAGCGGCTCCCGGTAACGGGTAAAGGTAGAAGCAGAGTGGATTTCTTCTTTGAGCCATCGCTTCAACATTGAAGGCAGTTTTTCCTCCGGCAAACCCACCTTAACCTCTCCTTGCTTATCCTTTGCTTATAAATTACTAAAACAGGCTGGGGTAGCCCTTGCACCCCAGCCTTAAGAAGGCAGCTAATCCTAATTTTTAAGCGCTAAACTTCTCTAACCGACCAGCATGGGCTAACATTAAATTCATGGTGTATAAAAGGGGGAATTGGCCCAACATACCCCGGGCACAAGCATATTCGTTAAAGCCAGCCTCCCTTTCCGCGCGTACCCAGCACGAATGTAACAAAAAGGGAACCGGGTGCCAACTATGGGCAGCATATATAGAAGGAGTAGAATGATCGCCAGTAATCACCAGTACATCAGGCTTTAGCTCTAGGATAGAAGGAAGATGTTTATCAAAATCCTCTATTACTTTAATTTTGCCATTAAAGTCGCCGTCCTCTCCTCTAGAATCCGTAGCCTTTATATGTAGGAAGAAAAAGTCATAACTGCCCCATTGTTCTTTTAAAGTACTTATTTCATCGGCAAGCGTTTCACCCTTTAAAGCAAGAACATCCATTCCTACTAAAGAAGCCAATCCCCGGTACATAGGATACACGGCAATAGCTCCGGCTTTAAGCTTAAACCGCTCAGGAAAAGGTGTGAGACCTGGCTGGCTAGAGAAGCCGCGTAGGAGGGCATAATTAGTCTGAGGTTCATCGGCCAATATTTCACCTATTCTTTCCAAGAGTTTACGCGTTACACTAGCTGTGCGGCTGGCTTCAGGGGCTAAAGGCTCAGGGGTTAACGGCGCTACCCCCTCCTTTTGCGGGTCAGTATCCTTTACCCTGGGATCTAGCCCCTCTCCCCTTAATACAACTACAAACCGGTGCTCTTTAACTGGCCGGATGAATACTTCTACTCCTTCAATATCCCTGATTATTTCTTGTAACCTTTGACATATTCTAACTGTATGATCCGTACTCGGCCGCCCTGCCCGGCGGTCGGTAACTACTAGCTCACTTCCCCTCTTTTCTACAGTGCAGAAATTACCCCGGATGGCTATATCCTGAGGTTTAATGTCAAAACCTATACCCAAAGCCTCCAAGATCCCCCGGCCTATCACATATTTTGTGGGGTCATAGCCAAAGAGGGCTAAATGCCCAGCACTGGAACCCGGGGTTATACCTGGCATCACTGGGTGAGCTAGCCCTAAGGAAGACCTAGCAGCCAGCTCATCCAGGTTAGGTGTAGATGCGGCTTCCAGTTCTGTCTTATTACCTAATTCCGGGACGGGCAAGCCGCCTAACCCATCTAGAACTACAAGTACCATCTTGGTCTGGCTAGGCTGGGATAATTCTTCCAAAAAAGATTCCGGGAGCAATTTGGAAAAACCTCCTTTAGAAAGCTATTTTGTTCACGGGATATATTTTAACAGAGCAGAAGGCAGTTTACAAAAATATCCGCCTTAGACCTGCAAGTTACTGAAGGAAAGAAGGCGAAACAAATTTTTAGCCCTGGCGTACGGCCAGGGCTAAAAAACGTATTACTCTACAGTTACGCTTTTGGCCAAGTTGCGGGGTTTATCTATGGGACATCCCCTGGCTTTAGCTACATAATAGGCCAAAAGCTGTAAAGGTACAGCAGAAACCAAGGGAGAAAGAACCGGATGAATACGCGGCAAGTAAAGTACCCGGTCAGCTTCTTTAGCTACCGCTTCATTCCCTTCTAAGGCCAGAGCCAATACCCAAGCCCCGCGGGCTTTAACTTCTTTTATGTTGCTTAGCATTTTCTCCAGCAATTCCTCTTGGGTAGCCAGGGCTATCACCGGGGTCCTGTCCTCTATAAGAGCCAAGGGACCGTGTTTAAGCTCTCCTGCCGGGCAGGCCTCGGCATGAAGATAAGAGATCTCTTTAAGTTTAAGAGCTCCTTCTAGGGCAACCGCATAATCCAGCCCCCGACCCAGGTAAAAAGCGTGCTCACAGGGCGCTATGTTGCTCGCCAGTTCCTGTATTTCTTCTTCCAGCTCAAGTACCCTTTCTACTTTCGAAGGAGCCAGAGCCAATTCTCTGGCTAGTTCTAAGGACCAGGGAGCCTCTCCCCTCGCCCGGCCCAGGTAAAGGGCCAGGAGATATAAAGCTGCAAGTTGGGTGAGGTAGGCTTTAGTAGAAGCCACGGCTATTTCCGGACCGGCCCAGGTGTAAAGCACATCATCGGCTTCCCGTGCCACGGAGCTTCCAACTACATTAGTAATGGCCAGGACCCTGGCCTTATGCCTCTTAGCTTCCCGCAGGCCGGCCAGGGTATCCGCTGTCTCGCCCGACTGGCTGATGACCAGGGCTAGGGTATGTTCGTCTAAAATGGGCTGCCGGTAACGGAATTCGGAAGCCACATCGAATTCTACAGGCAGGCGCAAGAGCCTTTCCCATACGTATTTACCTGCCATCCCCGCGTAAGATGCCGTACCGCAGGCTATGAGCGCTACCTTCCTTAAGGAACGGGCTTCTTCGGGTTTTAAGCTTACCCCTTCCAGCTTAACTTCACCGGAAGATACATCCAGCCGGCCCGCCAAAGTATCCCGCAGGGCCCGGGGCTGTTCGTGGATCTCTTTAAGCATAAAATGGGGATAACCGCCTTTTTCGGCCGCTTCTAAATCCCAGGTAACATGGAATACCTGTTTTTCCCGGGGCTGCCCGTTGGAATTAAAGATCCGGACGCCTTCCGGTGTAACATAAACCACTTCACCGTTTTCCAGGATATACGTATCCCGGGTGTAGGGGAGCAAAGCCGGGATGTCGGAAGCCAGGAAAGTCTCTCCTTCCCCCAAACCCACAATGAGCGGGCTATCCTGGCGCACTCCCACCATTTCCTCCGGGTGGCCAGGGCTTATGACAACTAAAGCATAGGAGCCGTGTAGTTTAGGTAATATACTTTGGACTGCTTGCAGGAGATCGCCGCGATAATAGTGCTCTATGAGGTGGACCAAGACTTCAGTATCTGTTTCGGAAAGAAAATGGTGGCCCTCCGCAAGGAGCCATTGCTTTAACTCCTGGTAATTTTCAATAATACCGTTATGCACAACAGCAAAGTTCCCGCTGCAATCCAAGTGAGGATGAGCGTTAATATCGTTGGGACGGCCGTGGGTCGCCCAGCGGGTATGGCCGATCCCAACTCGGGCCGAAGCAAAGTAACCGTTAAGGTGGGCCTTGAGCTCTGCCAGCTTGCCTGCCCTTTTGGCCACCTTAAGTTGCCTTCCATCTATCACCGCTATGCCGGCGGAATCGTACCCCCGGTATTCGAGCCTTTCCAGTCCTTCCAGTAATACGGGTACCGCCTCCCGGTAACCCTGGTAACCGATTATCCCGCACATCTTAAGGTTCCTCCCTCTCCCAACAAGGATTAGTTAATCGGGACCGGCGCCATCTCGTCTTTCTTTGAGAAAAACAGCTACAAGCACAGGGCTCAGGCCATAGGAAGGAAAAGCACGCTTTGTGAGAGGCCCTCCCGGGAAAAAAGATAGGCCGAGAGCGTTTTTTAAGGTGGGTTGTTGGGGAGAGAGATTAAAGGTTACCCGGCGCCCTTTGTCCCCGGGATTGCTCCCGGGTTTTGTAGCGCCTTTAACGGTCGTAACCAACCGAGGGGCACCCGCCGAAAACCTCGAT
>NZ_JAKKUR010000002.1 GCF_021890735.1 Thermanaeromonas sp. | reverse complement strand
TAGCTGTCTCCACAATCTTCTGGGAGGACTGATCCAGAACCCTATGGTCAAAGGCCTTAAGACGGATTCGTATCCTCTGCTTAGCTGCCATGAATACCTTTCCCCTCCCTCCTGGCCGTCTTTTTATTTTCGGAAGGGTTCCCGCCCTGCACATGACGGGGATATGCCCCGGCAGAAGATTCCAGGAACATATCCCCGCCCTTCAGGGCTATTCCAGAATCTTGGTGACCACTCCTGCACCTACGGTGCGTCCGCCCTCCCGTATGGCGAACCGTAAACCTTCCTCGATAGCAATGGGTGTTATTAGCTCTATAGTCATCTTTACGTTATCGCCCGGCATGACCATCTCTACACCTTCGGGCAGCTTTACTACGCCAGTAACGTCGGTGGTCCGGAAATAGAACTGGGGCCTGTACCCGTTGAAGAACGGCGTGTGCCGGCCGCCTTCCTCCTTGGTCAGGACGTAAACCTCTGCTTCGAACTTAGTATAGGGTCTGATGGTTCCCGGCTTGGCCAGAACCATTCCCCGTTCTACTTCTTTACGCTCTATCCCTCGCAGGAGGGTACCGATATTGTCACCAGCCACAGCCTCGTCCAGGGTCTTGCGGAACATTTCCACACCCGTTACGACGGTCTTACGGATATCCTCCCTTAAACCTATAATTTCTACCTCATCTCCTACCTTTACCTTACCGCGCTCCACACGCCCTGTGGTAACCGTTCCACGACCGGTGATGCTGAATACGTCTTCAATGGGCATAAGGAAGGGCTTATCCACATCCCGCTGGGGCGTAGGAATGTACTCGTCCACAGCATCCATAAGCTCCAGTATCTTGCTGCACCACTGGCACTCGCGCTTTCCGCAACCGCATTCCATGGCCTTAAGGGCCGAACCCTTCACCACCGGCACCTCGTCGCCCGGGAACTCGTACTGGCTAAGGAGCTCCCGTACCTCCATCTCCACGAGCTCCAAAAGCTCGGGATCGTCCACCATGTCCACCTTGTTGAGGAACACCACGATGTAAGGTACACCGACCTGCCGGGCCAAGAGTATGTGCTCCCTGGTCTGGGGCATAGGCCCATCGGCGGCCGATACCACCAGGATAGCCCCGTCCATCTGAGCAGCTCCGGTTATCATGTTCTTTACATAGTCAGCATGGCCCGGGCAGTCTACGTGGGCATAGTGGCGTTTCGGTGTTTCGTACTCTACGTGGGCGGTAGCGATGGTGATACCGCGCTCTCTTTCCTCCGGAGCCTTATCGATCTGGTCATAAGCCGTAGGTGTAGCCAGCCCCTGCTTGGCGAGGCAGAAGGTGATGGCTGCGGTCAGCGTAGTTTTACCATGGTCTACATGCCCTATGGTACCTACGTTGACATGTGGCTTAGTCCGTTCAAACTTGGCCTTGGCCATGATTTCCCTTCCTCCTTACAGGATAAGCTTTTTATATAAGTATTGCTCTCCGGCGGGACGTGCCCGCCGGAGCTGTTTACGCGCTCTGGCGCTTCTTTATAATTTCTTCGGCTAAGTTGGCGGGCACCTCGCTATAGTGGGAGAACTGCATGACGTAGGTGCCCCGTCCCTGGGTGCGGGAACGCAAATCCGTCGCGTACCCGAACATTTCCGCCAGGGGCACGTAGGCACGGATAACCTGAGCTCCCGCCCTGGGCTCCATACCTTCGATCCGGCCCCGCCGCGCGTTGAGATCGCCTATCACGTCTCCCATATACTCTTCGGGAACGGTAACTTCCACCTTCATGATGGGCTCAAGGAGTACCGGTTTAGCCCTCTTTACCCCATCCTTTAAGGCTTGGGAGGCCGCAATCTTGAAGGCCATCTCTGAGGAATCTACCTCATGGTAGGAACCGTCTACCAGAATGGCCCGGATATCCACCAAAGGATACCCGGCGAGCACCCCGTTTTCCATGGCTTCCCGGATACCGGCATCCACCGCCGGAATATACTCCTTGGGGATAACGCCACCCACGATTTTGTTTACGAATTCATAGCCCTTGCCCGGCTCAAGAGGCTCTAGCTCAAGGATCACGTGACCGTACTGGCCGCGACCACCCGTCTGGCGTATATACTTGCCTTCCGCCCGGACGGGCCTGCGGATAGTCTCTTTGTAGGCCACCTGGGGTTTGCCTACGTTGGCGCCCACCTTAAATTCCCGCAGCAACCTGTCTACAATTATTTCCAGGTGGAGTTCTCCCATGCCGGAGATGATGGTCTGGCCGGTCTCCGGATCCGTATGCATCCTGAAGGTAGGATCCTCTTCGGCCAATCTCTGCAGGGCCAGGCTCATCTTTTCCTGGTCCGCTTTGGTCTTGGGCTCTATGGCCACGGAGATCACCGGCTCGGGGAAGTCCATGGATTCTAGGATAATAGGATGTTGTTCATCGCAAAGGGTATCGCCGGTGGTGGTTTCCTTTAGCCCCACAGCCGCTATGATATCACCCGCAAAGGCCTCGCCAACTTCTTCGCGGTGATTGGCGTGCATGCGCAAGATACGCCCTATGCGCTCCCTCTTGCCCTTAGTGGAATTGTACACATAGGTTCCGGGCTTCAGCGTCCCCGAGTATACACGGATAAAGGTAAGCTTGCCCACGTAGGGGTCGGCCATGATTTTAAAGGCCAGGGCAGCTAGAGGTTCGTTATCGCTGGCCTTTCTCCTGTCCTCCTGCCCCGTCTCGGGATCTATACCCCTGACCGCCGGGATGTCGACGGGGGAAGGCAGATAATCCACAATGGCGTCTAGAAGAGGTTGGACGCCTTTATTCTTAAAGGACGAGCCACAGAGCACCGGAACCATTTTGAGAGCGATGGTGGCCTTTCTGATGCCTTTCTTTATTTCTTCTTCTGTAAGCTCTTCGCCCTCCAGATACTTGACCATCAATTCTTCATCGCTTTCTGCTACTGCCTCAAGGAGTTTCTCCCGGTACTCGTCTACAAGCTCCTGCATATCTTCGGGTACCGGACCTTCCTCGATCACCGTGCCCAGCTCATCGACGAAATAGAGGGCTTTTTTGCGAATGAGATCTACCACGCCCTGGAAGCTATCTTCCACCCCGATGGGAAGCTGAACCGGCACAGGTGTGGCCCCCAGCTTTTCGGAGATCTCCCTTACGGCGCGGAAGAAATCAGCTCCTACGCGGTCCATCTTGTTAATGTAGGCGATGCGCGGTACGCCGTATTTGTCCGCCTGCCTCCAAACAGTCTCCGATTGGGGCTCTACGCCACCCACGGAGCAAAATATGGCTACAGCTCCATCCAGCACCCGTAAAGAGCGTTCTACTTCCACGGTAAAATCCACGTGCCCTGGCGTGTCTATAATGTTTATACGACAGTCACGCCAGAAGCAGGTGGTAGCCGCCGAAGTAATGGTGATACCCCGCTCCTGCTCCTGGACCATCCAGTCCATAGTGGCCGTACCCTCGTGTACCTCACCCATCCGGTGAACCCGGCCGGTGTAGAAAAGTATCCTCTCTGTGGTGGTAGTCTTACCGGCATCGATATGGGCCATTATGCCGATGTTGCGCGTCTTCTCTAGTGGATGCTCCCGTGCCATGTTCTCACCCCCTCGCAATCAGGTGTATACAGCAATTACCACCGGTAATGGGCAAAGGCCCGATTGGCTTCCGCCATCTTATGGGTGTCTTCCTTCTTTTTCACGGCGCCACCGGTGTTATTGGCAGCATCTATAAGTTCTGCGGCAAGTTTTTCCTCCATGCTCTTCCCGCTACGCTCCCGGGCGTAGTTCACAATCCAGCGGATGGCCAGCGTCTGCCGCCTCTCCGGCCGCACCTCTACCGGAACCTGGTAGTTGGCTCCACCTACCCGCCGGGCTCTGGTCTCTAAAACCGGCATCACATTTTTCAAAGCCTGTTCAAAGACTTCCAGGGGATCTCTCCCGGTCTTCTGTCTAATTATTTCAAAGGCGTCGTAACAAATACGCTGGGCCAAGGATTTTTTGCCGTTGCGCATAACTTGATTGATAAGTTTAGTTACTTTCGTACTACCATAAATCGGGTCGGGTTCTACCTCTCGCTTGGGTACGCTTCCCCTTCGCGGCACCCCTTTATCCCTCCTTTCGCGCCCTCATAAACGGCTCCCAGCTTATTTCTTAGGCCGCTTAGCACCATACTTAGAACGGCCCTGGTGCCTGTTCTGAACACCAGCAGCGTCAAGAGCACCGCGAATTATATGGTATCTTACGCCTGGCAAATCTTTTACTCTGCCTCCCCGCACCAGAACTACCGAGTGTTCCTGCAGGTTGTGTCCTATACCGGGGATATAGGCTGTAACCTCGATCCCGTTGGTGAGCCGTACACGGGCCACCTTGCGGAGAGCTGAATTAGGTTTCTTAGGTGTAGTAGTATAAACCCGCGTACACACGCCACGGCGCTGCGGCGCCCCCCTTAAGGCCGGTGCCCCCGATTTTTTCTCTACTTTTTTACGCGCCTCACGGACCAACTGCTGAATGGTGGGCATCCCTCGCACCCCCTTCCCTGCCACGGAACCCCCACAAGAAATCCCCCACTTCTATTATCAGCCGCTGGGCCGCGAACTACCTCCTTACGGCCCAGCGGGCTTTTAGCGCACTACCTTTAACTACTCTTCCAGGATGGCTGCCGATGCTGAGCTAACCTCGATACCACAGGCGCGGCCTAGCTCCCTCATAGAATCTACCATAATGACTTCGACACCCTTCTCCCGGCACAGGGAGACAAGGGGCTCGGTAACGTGTGGCTCAGCATCTCTAGCTATGAAGACCACCCGGGCTAGGCCCTTCTGGACGGCCTTGGTAGTCTCCCTGGTACCGACCGTCCTCTTTTTGGCCGCCTTTATACGCTCGTAAGACACTATCCGACCCTCCCAGGTGTCACACATTTAGTTATATTATCATTTTCCAGCAGCGGAGTCAACAGCATCTGTCAATTCTTGTTCCTCAGGAATTACGACTTTAATGTTCCGGTAACGAGCCATGCCTGTTCCTGCCGGGATGAGCTTTCCTATGATCACGTTCTCCTTAAGGCCCATGAGGGGATCCACCTTCCCCTTTATGGCCGCTTCGGTAAGTACCCGGGTCGTCTCCTGGAAGGAGGCTGCTGAAAGGAAGGATTCCGTCGTAAGGGAAGCTTTAGTAATCCCCAGGAGCACCGGGCGAGCCACCGCAGGCTTGCCGCCCTTAGCCTTGACTTCCTCGTTTTTATCGGCGAATTCAAAGGCATCCACCAGGCCCCCGGGCAACAGATTGGTGTCACCGGGGTCCTCCACCTTTACCTTGCGGAGCATCTGCCTTATCATAATCTCAATGTGTTTATCGTTTATTTCCACACCCTGCATGCGGTAAACCCTCTGAACCTCTCGCAGGAGGTAAAGCTGTACCCCCCGCACCCCTTTAACCTTTAACAAGTCATGGGGGTTGACCGAACCCTCGGTCAGCTCATCGCCCAGTTCTACCCGCTGGCCGTCTTCCACCCGCAGCCGGGAGCCGTAGGGAACCTGGTAGGTGTACCTTTCTCCGCTGTCCGCCACGAGTTCTATTTCCCGCCGCCCTTTAACTTCATTGATCCTTACAATACCGGACGCCTCGGCGATAATGGCCTGCCCCTTGGGCTTCCGGGCCTCAAAAAGCTCCTCTACCCGCGGAAGGCCCTGGGTGATATCCTCGCCGGCCACGCCGCCCGTATGGAAGGTACGCATGGTTAGCTGGGTACCGGGTTCCCCTATGGACTGGGCGGCGATGATACCAACAGCTTCCCCTATCTCCACCAGCTTACCCGTAGCGAGATTACGGCCGTAGCATTTACAGCACACACCGTACCTTGTCTTACAGGTGAGCACGGAGCGGGCAGGAACTTTCTTGATACCTGCGGCAAGTATGGCCTCCAAAGCCTCTTCGTCTATTTCTTCATTCCGGCGGACAATAACTTCCTTCGTTTCGGGGTGTACGATATCCCGGGCAGCTACACGCCCTAAAAGACGTTCCTCCATCTTTTCAATGACTTCGTTACCGTCCTTAAGATCTTCGATCTCCACATACTCTTCGGTGCCACAATCGTATTCACGCACGATCACATCCTGGGCTACGTCCACCAGCCTCCGGGTGAGGTATCCGGAGTCCGCGGTGCGTAACGCCGTATCCGCCAGACCCTTACGGGCACCATGGGTGGAGATGAAATATTCAAGGACCGTAAGACCCTCACGGAAATTGGATTTGATGGGCATATCAATTATACGCCCGGACGGGTCCGCCATAAGGCCCCGCATACCGGCAAGCTGCCGTATCTGCTGGATGTTGCCCCGGGCTCCCGAATTAGCCATCATAAACACGGGGTTTAATTTATCCATCTTCTCCACGAGGGCTTTAGTTACTTTTTCTGTAGCCTCATTCCATATCTTAATGACCTTCTGGTAGCGCTCTTCTTCGCTTATAAGGCCCCTCCGGTACTGTTGTTCTACACTTTCTACCTGTTCTTCTGCCTGACTTACTATCTCGCTTTTCTCCTCAGGTACATCAATGTCATCCAGACCGATGGTAACTCCGGCTAAGGTAGCATAATGAAAGCCCAATCTTTTTATACCATCTAGCATCTTGGCAGTAGCCGCGGTGCCCAGCTCCCTGTAGCAGCGGGCTACAATCTCTCCTAGCTGCTTCTTACCTATTTCACAGTTGTAGAATCCCAGTTCTTTAGGGATGGGGCTCTCTTTGTTGAAGATCAACCGACCTATGGTGGTCTCTACCAGCTTGCCATCCTCCATCCGCACTTTAATAAGGGCGTGAAGGTCGATAACTTTGTGTACGTAAGCCATATAAGCCTCTTCGTAGCTGGCAAAGACTCGCCCCTCTCCTTTAGCACCCGGTCTGGCCACCGTAAGCCAGTAACACCCGAAGACTATATCTTGGGTCGGGGTAACCACCGGACGACCATCCTTGGGGTTAAGTATATTGTTGCTGGCCAGCATGAGGAGCCTCGCCTCTGCCTGTGCTTCCGCGGAAAGGGGCACATGTACAGCCATCTGGTCACCGTCAAAGTCAGCGTTATAGGCCGTACATACCAGGGGATGTATCTGAATGGCCCGTCCTTCTACCAAGACCGGCTCAAAAGCTTGAATACCCAAGCGGTGCAGAGTGGGAGCGCGGTTTAGGAGCACGGGATGCTCTTTGATAACTTCTTCCAACACATCCCATACTTCATTGCGTACGCGCTCTACCATGCGTTTGGCGCTTTTTATATTATGGGCAAAGCCCTTGTCCACCAGCCTTTTCATCACAAAGGGTTTAAAAAGCTCCAAAGCCATCTCCTTGGGCAGCCCGCACTGGTGAAGCTTAAGTTCAGGCCCAACTACGATCACAGAGCGCCCGGAATAATCCACGCGCTTACCCAAAAGGTTCTGGCGAAAGCGACCCTGTTTGCCCTTTAACATATCGCTTAGGGACTTCAGAGGCCGGTTGCCGGGCCCCGTCACCGGCCGGCCCCGGCGGCCGTTATCTATAAGGGCATCTACAGCCTCCTGGAGCATGCGCTTTTCGTTGCGTACAATGATGTCCGGCGCGCCCAAGTCCAAAAGTCTCTTTAAGCGGTTATTCCTGTTTATAACCCGCCGGTAGAGGTCGTTTAGGTCCGAGGTAGCAAACCGCCCACCGTCCAACTGGACCATCGGTCTAAGTTCAGGGGGAATAACTGGGATCACATCCAGGATCATCCACTCAGGCCGGTTCCCCGACTGGCGGAAGGCTTCCACCACTTCCAAACGGCGTATGGCCCGGATACGCCGCTGGCCGGTGCTCTCCTTAAGCTCCTGCCTCAATTCTTCGGCCAATTTATCGAGGTCTATTTCCTGCAGAAGCTCCTTTATGGCCTCCGCACCGATACCTGCCCTGAACCGGTCGCCATACTTCTCCCGGTATTCCCTGTACTCAGCTTCAGAAAGGAGCTGTTTCTTGGTTAACCCCGTATCTCCGGGATCGATAACTATATAAGAGACGAAATAGAGCACCCTTTCTAAGGCCCGCGGGGACATGTCTAACAGTAAGCCCATCCGGCTGGGTATACCCTTAAAATACCAAATATGGGACACGGGAGCCGCAAGCTCAATATGGCCGAGCCTCTCGCGCCGTACCTTGGAGCGGGTCACCTCCACGCCGCAACGGTCGCACACTACACCTTTGTACCGGACCCTTTTGTACTTACCGCAATGGCACTCCCAATCCCGGGTAGGCCCAAAGATGCGCTCGCAGAATAGGCCGTCCCGTTCGGGTTTCAAGGTACGGTAATTTATGGTTTCCGGCTTCTTCACTTCTCCGCTCGACCAGGCCCGGATCTGCTCCGGGGAGGCCAGGGCGATACGTATACGTTCAAAATTGCTTAAATCCAGCACAGGACTCCCTCCCAAGAAATTTTGGGTGCTCTATTCTTCCTCGTCTTTTGATTCATCAAGGTAAGATAAATCGAGGTCTTCTTCCCCCTCTTCTAAAGGAGGAAGCTCTGCTTCAAACTCTGCCAGGTCCAGCTCCTCCTCTGCCTCCTCTTCTTTATCCTCGGCTTGTTCCGCTGCCTTTGGCTGTGCAGCCTTAAGGAGCCTGGGCTCCGGGTGAATGTCTAAGCCCAGATCCTTGCCCGGCTCTGTAATATCTTCATCTTCATCCTTTATCTCTATCTCCTGGTTTTCTTCCGAAAGCACCTTCACATCCAGGCCCAAGCTCTGAAGCTCCTTAATGAGAACCTTAAAGGATTCGGGTACTCCCGGCTCCGGCACATTTTCTCCTTTGACAATAGCTTCGTAGGTTTTAACACGTCCCACTACATCGTCGGATTTTACCGTGAGGATCTCCTGGAGGGTATAAGCCGCGCCGTAAGCTTCCAAGGCCCACACTTCCATCTCTCCGAAACGCTGGCCGCCGAATTGGGCTTTCCCGCCCAAGGGTTGCTGGGTGACCAGGGAATAAGGCCCTGTAGACCGGGCATGTATCTTGTCATCTACCAGGTGGGCCAGCTTAAGCATATACATATACCCGACGGTAATAGGCCTATCGAAGGGCTCTCCGGTCCGGCCGTCATAAAGGATGGTCTTACCGTCCTCAGGAAGCCCGGCCCTCCGCAGGGCCTCCTTGATATCTTCTTCATCGGCACCGTCGAACACAGGACAGGCCACATGGATCCCTAAGGTCTTGGCCGCCCAACCCAAGTGGGTTTCGAGGATCTGGCCTAGATTCATACGGGAAGGCACACCCAAAGGATTGAGCACTATATCCACAGGCGTACCATCGGGCAAGAAGGGCATATCCTCCTCCGGCAATATCCGGGAGATAACTCCCTTATTACCGTGGCGGCCAGCCATTTTATCCCCCACGGAGATCTTACGTTTCTGAGCCACGTAAACCCGGACCAGTTTATTTACCCCCGGTGGTAGTTCATCTCCGTTCTCCCGGGAGAACACTTTAACGTCCACGACTTTACCCGATTCTCCATGGGGAACCCGTAAGGAGGTATCCCGTACCTCCCGAGCCTTCTCACCGAAGATAGCCCGTAGCAGCCTCTCCTCGGCCGTAAGCTCCGTCTCCCCTTTAGGCGTCACCTTACCCACCAGAATATCCCCGGGCCGTACTTCGGCTCCGATGCGTATGATACCGCGCTCATCCAGATCTTTTAGTACATCTTCGCCCACGTTGGGGATGTCCCTGGTTATCTCTTCGGGACCCAGCTTGGTATCCCGGGCTTCACACTCGTACTCTTCTATATGAATGGAAGTAAAGATATCCTCCTTAACTAAGCGCTCGCTTATAAGAATAGCGTCTTCGTAGTTATAACCCTCCCAGCTCATAAAGGCTACCAGAACATTGCGGCCCAAGGCCAGTTCTCCCTGATCGGTGGAAGGGCCGTCGGCGATAACCTCTCCCGCTTCCACCCTCTGCCCCTTCCGCACAATGGGCTTCTGGTTAATGCACGTCCCCTGGTTGGACCGCACGAACTTCTGGAGCTTATAAACGTCGGTAGTGCCGTCGTCCTTGCGTATAACAATTTCCTGCGAAGTAACCCGTTCTACAACACCGGAATTCTTAGCCAAAACGACTACACCAGAATCGCGCGCTGCACGCCACTCCATACCGGTACCTACTAAAGGTGCCTCTGTTCGGATCAACGGTACGGCCTGCCGCTGCATGTTGGCACCCATTAGTGCGCGGTTGGCATCGTCGTGCTCGAGGAAAGGAATAAGGGAAGCTGCCACGCTCACCATCTGTTTGGGTGAAACATCCATAAGGTCTACGCGCTCGGCAGGTACCACTACTATTTCGCCCCGGTGCCGGGCGGTCACTTTCGGCACCAAAAAGCGGCCTTCTTCATCTACCGGTGTATTAGCTTGGGCAATAACGTACTGATCCTCCTCATCGGCCGCCAGGTACACCACCTCATCGGTAACTACGCCCCGTTCCTTATCTACTTTGCGATAAGGGGTCTCTATGAAGCCGAATTCGTTCACCCTAGCATAGGTACCCAAGGAGCCGATTAGCCCAATATTCGGACCTTCCGGAGTTTCGATGGGACACATGCGGCCGTAGTGGGAGGTATGCACATCGCGTACCTCGAACCCCGCCCGCTCGCGGCTTAAACCTCCCGGACCCAAGGCCGAAAGACGGCGCTTATGGGTGAGCTCTGATAGGGGGTTAGTCTGGTCCATAAACTGCGACAGCTGGCTCGAACCGAAAAATTCCTTTACCGCTGCGACCACCGGCCGTATATTTATCAATACCTGCGGGGTTATAGCCTCTACGTCCTGGATGGTCATGCGTTCACGCACTACCCGCTCCATACGGGCAAGGCCGATTCTGAACTGGTTCTGCAGCAATTCCCCTACAGAGCGGACCCGGCGGTTACCCAGATGATCTATGTCATCGGGCTTAACCTCACCATCCATAAGGCGCAACAGGTACTTAATAATGTGGACTATGTCCTCTTTGGTAAGGCAACGGATGTATTCTCGCCGGCCGTTGACTTCTTGGGTGAGCACACCGTGGTTTAGTTTTTTATGCAGCTTGTAGCGCCCAACGTGGCCGAGATCGTAACGCTTGGGATCGAAGAAAAGGGACTCTACGAGGTTCCGGGCACTATCTACGGTAGGCGGCTCGCCAGGACGCAAGCGTTTATAAATCTCTACCAAAGCCTCTTCTTCGGAATCCGTAGTATCCTTTTCCAGAGTAGTTTGTATACGGACATCATAATCGAAAAGCTCCAAGATCCGGGCCTTAGTGTTATATCCTATGGCTTTAAGGAGCACAGTGACAGGAATTTTGCGCGTGCGGTCCACACGGACGTAGATGCTTCCCGTATTGTCGGTCTCCAGCTCCAGCCAGGCCCCGCGGTTGGGGATGAGGGTGGCGGTATATATTTTGGTCCCCGAAGGGTCTACCGCCTCCGAGTAATAAACCCCCGGAGAACGTACAAGCTGGCTGACGATCACCCTTTCGGCCCCGTTAATAACAAAGGTCCCCTTAGGAGTCATCAGGGGCAGGTCCCCCATGAAAACCTCCTGCTCCTTGACCTCCCCTGTCTCCTTATTTATAAGGCGTACCTTAACCCTTAGAGGGGCCGCATAGGTCATATCCCGCTCTTTACACTCTTCTACCGTATACTTGGGCTCACCTAAAGAATGTTCGCCAAATTCGAGGATGAGATTACCTGTAAAATCTTGAATGGGGGAAATCTCCTGGAAAGTCTCCCGTATCCCTTCCTCGATAAACCACTGGTAAGACCTGCGCTGGATCTCGATAAGGTTGGGCGGATCTATAACTTCTTTGATGTTAGCATAGCTCCACCGTTCTCTTTTGCCAGTCTTGATGGGAAAAGGCATGCCCGGTCCCCCTTAAAAGAAACTACAAAAGCAAGGTATCAGCAACCTCGCTTCTTTAAAAAGGCCACCTTACTCTAAGTAATTATTGCCCAGTCAGGAAAAATTTAATCCTACCAAGACCCCAAAATAATGGCATTTTAAAATGCTAGCATAAGGCCGAAGGCCTGTCAAGATTTACAGAAAAAATTTTTATGCTAGGGGTGCCCATAGAAAACTGGGACCCACCGGTCCTTTCGGAAATGGGTCCCAGCCCAAGAAATTCTCTTCACACGGGCAATTTAGCATTATTTTATTTCTACAGTAGCGCCCGCTTCCTCGAGCTTGGCCTTTATACGCTCGGCTTCTTCCTTGCTTACCTTTTCCTTTACCGGCTTGGGAGCTCCATCTACCAAGTCTTTAGCCTCTTTAAGGCCTAAGCCGGTAAGCTCGCGGACAACCTTGATAACATTAATCTTCTTATCTCCCGCCGCTTTGAGGATAACATCAAATTCCGTTTGCTCTTCGACTTTTGCCTCTGCCTGGGCAGGAGCAGCACCCGGTGCCACCGGCATTGCCACCGGTGCAGCAGCAGTCACACCGAATTCCTCTTCCAAAGCTTTAACCAGTTCGGCAAGCTCTAGAACCGTCATCCCTTTGACGGCTTCGATTATTTCTGCTACTTTGCTCATGTAAGGTATTCCTCCTTTTTAGCTAAGCTTGAGTACCAGCCGCAGCCTCTTGTTTCCTGCGGATGGCCTCCAACACGTAGACCAGCTTGCGGATGGGCCCAGATAAGGCGCTTACCATGCCATACAGAGGCGCCTGCAAGGAGCCCACCATTTTGCCCAGAAGCTCTTCCCGGGGGGGGAGCTCGGCCAGGGCTTTGATCTGGTCTAGCCCGATAACTTTCCCCTGGAGAACCCCGGCTTTAAGTTTGAGATGCTCATTATTTTTAGCCATGTTAGAAAGTATCTTAGCCGGGGCCACCGGATCCGTTAAACTAAAGGCGATGGCCGTGGGACCCTCAAGATAGGGCTCTAAATCTTGAAGCCCCAACTCCCGGGAAGCGATGCGCGTCAAAGTGTTTTTTACTACTTTAAACTCCACACCCGCAGCCCGCAGTTCACGCCTTAGCCCGGTCATCTCGGCCACGTTGAGGCCGCGGTAATCTACCAAAATAGAAGCTATAGACTGCCCCAGCTTATCCTTAATTTCCTTTACCACCAGGGCCTTGGCCTCCCGCTGTTTGCTCAAGGCATCACCCCCTTTAACCTGCTGTTAAAATATTATAGCCCCTGCCGCAGACAGCAGGGGCACTGATCCCTTAAGGAATTTTAGGGGCTAGCAACCTCGGCAGGCTGGCTTTAAGCTCCTCTAAGGAGCACCTGCTGTCTATGGCTGCAACTATTTCTTAATTTGATTGTAAAACCTACTTGCGACCTAAAACCTTGGCCGGATTCACCTTTATACCCGGTCCCATGGTACAAGACAGGGTGATACTTTTTATATACTGGCCCTTTGCAGCAGGAGGCTTGGCTCTGATTACAGCCTCGACCAGGGTTTGGAAATTCTCCCGCAGCTTTTCCTCGTCAAAGCTCACTTTGCCGATCGGAGCATGGATAATGCCCGCCTTGTCCACCCGAAATTCTATTTTACCGGCCTTGACCTCCTTAACCGCCCGGGCCACATCCATAGTCACCGTACCGGCTTTGGGGTTAGGCATCAGACCCCGCGGACCTAAAATCCGTCCCAGTTTACCCACCATTCCCATCATATCCGGTGTGGCTATGGCTACATCAAATTCTAGCCAACCGTCCTGGATCTTTTCTACCAGCTCTTCGGCCCCTACTATATCGGCTCCAGCTTCTTCTGCCTCCCGGGCTTTATCCCCTTTGGCAAAAACCAGAACCCGCCGTGTCTTACCCGTACCGTGGGGCAGGACCACGCTACCCCGCACTTGTTGGTCAGCATGGCGGGGATCTACGCCTAAGCGTAGAGCCACTTCGACCGTCTCATCGAATTTAGCCGTAGCTGTTTTCTTTACTAGACTTATGGCTTCCGCGGGATCATACAGCCGTCCAGGCTCTACCAGTTTCCTGGCTTCTAAATACTTTTTCCCGTGCTTAGGCATAACATCTTCCTCCTTGTGGTACCAGCGGAATACTCCTCCCACTAGAGAGAGCACCCAGAACCGCTTCGAGCTACTTTTAGATACTTTTGAGGCTATCCTTCCACCTCTATACCCATACTCCGGGCCGTGCCCTCGATCATGCGCATGGCTGCCTCAATATCATTGGCATTAAGATCCTTCATCTTGAGCTCGGCTATCTCCCGGATGGTTGCCCTTGATACCTTCCCTACCTTTTTGCGGTTGGGTTCTCCGGAGGCCGTTTCAATCCCCAAGGCCTTCTTCAGCAGGACAGATGCGGGCGGGGTTTTGGTTACAAAGGTAAAGGAACGATCCTCATATATGGTTATCTCTACCGGAATTATGAGCCCCGCCTGGGAGGCCGTCCTCTCGTTAAATTCTTTTACGAAGGCCATTATATTAACTCCGTGCTGGCCGAGGGCTGGACCAACCGGAGGAGCAGGGGTGGCCTTACCAGCCGGAACCTGTAGCTTCACCACCGCCATAACTTTCTTGGCCATAAATCATCACCCCCAGGTTCGCTACTCCACAATAAAAAGTTCAATCTAGCTTTTCTATCTGGGTAAACTCCAATTCTATCGGTGTCTCACGGCCGAACATGGAGACAAGAACCTTTAGTTTCCCTTTCTCCGGATAGATCTCTTCTACCGTCCCGATAAAATTCTCAAAAGGCCCGCTGGTAACCCTGACATTCTCGCCCACGCTCACGTCTATCCGCGGGCGCGGTGTCTCCACACCTGTACGTTCGAGGATCTGCTTTACCTCTTCCTCCTGTAAGGGAATCGGTTTATTGCCAGCGCCCACGAATCCGGTAACTCCCGGCGTGTTGCGGACTACATACCAGGAATCGTCGGTAAGGATCATTTCTACTAGTATATATCCCGGGTAAATGCGGCGCTTGACGATCTTCCGTTTCCCGTCCTTTATCTGTATCTCATCCTCCATGGGTACTACTATCCGGAAGATCTTGTCGCCCATGTTCATGGATTCTATACGCTTCTCCAAATTGGCCTTAACCTTATTCTCATAACCCGAGTAGGTGTGGATAACATACCAGGCCTTTTCCATAAGATTATCCCTCTATAAATATAAGCTTAAACACCTACAATATGAGCCTAAACAAAAAGCTATAGACGGAATCCATTATCCAAAGGAGAAGCCCTACCAAAAAGACAGCCAGTAAAACGACCCCCGTGTAGACTACAAGCTCCCGACGTGTGGGCCAATGAACCTTTTTAAGCTCCGCCCAGGAGCCCTTAAAAAACTTGACCAGCCTTTCTCCCGCTTTCGCTTTCTCACCGGCCGGCTTGGCCACTGACTTGGTAGCCATTTTCCTCACACCTTACTTACTTCGCCTTATTTGGTCTCTTTATGCACCGTATGCCTGCCGCAATGCGGGCAATATTTTTTTAGTTCTAACCGGTCCGGATCGTTACGCTTATTTTTAGTGGTAGTATAATTACGCCGCTTACATTCAGTGCACTCTAAGGTTATCCCTATCCGCAAAACGGCCACCTCCATGCGCTGGCCCGAAAGAATGCCTAACCTAATTTAGCATAAAAGCCATACCCTGTCAACAAACCCGAGGCTTTAAAAATGAAAAACCCCGGCACAAGCCGGGGCTTTGTTTCTTCGTTCTTTAGGTGCGGGTAGCCACAGCTTCCTTCCGGCGCATCTGCTGGATATAGGGCAGAAGATAGCGATCTATACCGTACTGGTAAGCCGCTTGGCCGGCCAGCAGGAGTAGGATGGCTACGGTATATAATACCGGATTGGTACTAGCCGTACCCGCCAGCATGAAGTTAAGATTCATGAAGGCTCCTACTGCCAGGGCAAAAACAGTGGCCACACCCAGGATGAGAGCTATACCCGTAAGAAGTTCACCGAAAACAACCAACTTGGAAAACCACGTATAATGACCGCCGTCTAGCAAACCCTGGATGAAGGCCTTATACCAGCCGTACTTGATGGCCGGTTGGGTATTGGGCAGAGCGCCCACTGCCTTGGCCCAGAAACCTTTTAACGCCTCTCCCCCTTGCATCCACTTAGGATCCGAAATTTTGTGCAACCCTGCCTCCAGCCACTGCCAACCCAGCCAAATCCTTAGCAACGTCCACAGCGGGGCAAGACGCGGGTTACGTAAAATACTTAACATGAGGCCTCCCCCCTAGTTTGTACTCGCTCTCTTAAGCTTTACTATATCTTCGGGGAGGAAGCCTTTGCTATCGGCTTAACATCCGATTTTATCTAGGATACAGACCCTAGGGTATTAGCCCTAGTCCTCTTTCTCGAGGTGAAGTAACCCCTTCCTTAGAGCATACTTCACCAGGTCCACCCGGTCGTGAACCCCCAACTTCTTCATTAGGTTCGCACGGTGAGCCTGCACGGTTTTTACGCTGATGAAGAGTTTCCGGGCGATCTCTTGATTAGTAAGACCTTCGGCCACCAGGCGAAGGATTTCCTCTTCCCTAGGGGTAAGTTCGGGGTCTGTTTCACTACCCCTGTTTAGGGGTAGGCCCTTCTGCAACCCCTCCACTACCCGGCGGGCGATGGTGGAATCCAAGTAGGCTTCCCCGGAGTGTACAGCCCGTATAGCCTTTAAGAGTTCGGCCACTCCGGCCTTCTTTAACACATACCCTGTGGCCCCCGATTTTAAAGCCCGTATAACCGTCTCTTCTTCATCATACATGCTTAAAATAACTACCTTTATATCCGGAAAGGCCTCCTTAAGTGCCCGGCAGACTTCCATCCCGCTTTTACCGGGAAGCCGCAGGTCAAGGACCACTACCTCGGGCCGGGTCTGAGCAGTTACTTGTAAAGCTTCCGCAAAATTTCCCGCTTCCCCCACTATTTCGATATCCTGTTCCGAAGCCAGTAACGCTTTAAGGCCCTCCCGAACTATGACATGATCCTCTACCAGCATTACTCTGATGCCCACCAGCTCACCCCCTATTTTTCGGACGCTACATAGGGGATCCACACCTCAACCTCCGTACCCTTACCCAGCCCGGAGGTTATCTCCACCCAGCCCCCGGCTAGGGCCGCCCGCTCCCGCAAATTTACAAGCCCCATGCCTCGAGAAAGGTTGGCTTCGGGGATAAAGCCCACCCCGTTATCCTTAACCAGTAGGCGCAACCCTGAAGAACCCAAATCCAGTTCAACGTGTACAAGGGTTGCCCGGGAGTGCCGCCGTATATTGCTTAAAATTTCTGTCGCCATGTAGTACAAGTGTTCCCTCTGAACAGGGTCAAGCTCCCGTGGCTGCTTGCCCCGGACATTAAACACCAACCTCTGATCCGTAGAGGCCATATATCCGGCCAAAAGTTCTTCCAAAAGCGCAACAGCACGGCCGGGTAGTTCTACGGGAAACTCCATATTTTTTAAGTACCCTCTGAGCTGGTTTATGACCTCGCCGGCCCGCTCTTTCAGTTCCTTGAGTTTGTCCCGGCAGGCACCGGAGTTGCCCTCCAAAAGATTTAAAGCATGATCTAACCCTAAGACCAGACCGTAAATAGCTTGAGTTATGCCATCGTGAAGGTCCCGCCTTATACGCTCCCTCTCCAACCAAAGAAGCTCTCGCTGCCGCAAGTTTTCTAACTTCTTTCGGTTTTCCACTTCGTAAAATTCCAGGCTGCAGATGATAAAGTAAGCCATAAAGAGCCCAGCTATAGCCCGTAAAAACTGCACAGGGAGACCCAACCGTAACATCAAAGAGGTATTTAGGAAACTCGCCGGAGGAAAGGAAGCCGGCGGAACCACCAACCCGCCGGCAAAAGCATAAAGCCCAAAGGCTAAAGAAGCCCCTATAAGGCTGCGCTCTAAAGGCGGATGCCTTAATCCCCTAAGCTCACTACGCTGCAAGATCATACCTAAAGAGCTCAAAAGAGCACCGGGAAAGGCCAAACAATAGCGTACCAGTATCTCTGTATAACCCAACCAGCCGGGAATCTCCGAGGCCTCATTAGGCTGGGAGATGAAAAAAATCCCTAACCACACGCCGAAAAGAAGGACGGCCAGCTTCTTCCCCCACCCCGCCCGGCCCCAAGTGCTGGCTAAAAGCTCCGCCCCGAAGGCAAAAAGGAAGGCAAAGGAAAGGGCTATAAGCACAGCATGTCCTCCAGTAAGCACAGCTCCCTTGAGGGCCTCACGGCCACCGGCCAGAAATCCCGGTGTAAGAAAAATGTAAGCCCATTCCGCCGTTCCGTGCAGGAGGCCGAAGCCGGCCAGCAATCTAAGATGTTGCCCCAGCCGGAAGGTGCTGGGGCGTTTAGCCTGCAAGGCGATACTAAAACCCATAAGAAAAAAGGCCAAACCGTAAATGAAAAAGATGAGATACCAGTTCCGGTCCAGCACATCCTCAAAAGAACCCTTAAGCACCAGATGCCCTCCTGCTCGTGAATACCACTCCGCGCCCAAGGCTATTACCTAATCCCCGGGTGGCTGCCCGGGGACTTCTTAAGATCCTTTCCTGGCTATCACCTCTTGTCCGCCCATATAAGGCCTTAAGACAGGAGGAATCACCACCGATCCATCCTCCCTTTGGTAGTTCTCTAAGATAGCCGCTAGTGTCCGGCCTACGGCCACTCCCGAACCGTTCAAGGTGTGCACATAACGTGGCTTTTCCTTGGGGCTGGGTCTAAAGCGTATGTTAGCCCGCCGGGCCTGGAAATCCTCGCAGTTGCTGCAGGAAGAAATCTCCCTGTAGGTGCCTGCAGCGGGGAACCACACCTCAATATCATAAGTCTTAGCGGCGGAAAACCCCAGATCTCCAGCGCACAATACTACCACCCGGTAAGGAAGACCGAGAAGTCTAAGGACTTCCTCCGCATCGCGGGTCATTTTTTCCAGCTCCTCGTAAGAGTCCTCCGGGCGTGTAAACTTGACCAGTTCCACTTTATTGAACTGGTGCTGGCGGATTAAGCCCCGCGTTTCCCGGCCCGCGGCCCCGGCCTCGGCTCTAAAGCATGCGCTGTAGGCTACATGGTAAATGGGAAGAAGATCGCCGTCTAGGATCTCATCACGGTAAAGGTTGGTCACCGGCACTTCGGCTGTAGGAATGAGGTAATAATCGGTACCCGTGACGTGAAACATATCTTCGGCAAATTTAGGAAGCTGCCCGGTGCCGATCATGGTCTGGCTGTTTACCAAATAAGGGGGAAATACTTCCGTATAACCGTGCTTCTCTATATGCAAATCGAGCATGAAATTTATAAGAGCGCGCTCAAGGCGGGCCCCAGCCCCCCGGTAAAATACGAAGCGCGCGCCGGCGACTTTAGAACCCCTTTCGAAATCTATAATCCCCAGCTCTTCCCCTATCTCCCAGTGGGGCCGGGGGGTAAAGGAGAAAGAAGTTTTTTCCCCCCAAGTGCGCACCACCACATTATCTTCGGGCCCGGAGCCGTCCGGTACCGAAGAATGGGGAAGGTTGGGGAGGGTGAGAAGCTCCTTATCTAGCTCTTCCTCCACTGCGCGTATCTCTTCATCCAAGGCTTTGATCCGCTGGGAGACCTCCCTCATCTCTGCGATGAGTTCTACTGGTTCCTTCCCCGCCTTTTTAAGTTTGCCTATCTCCTCGGAGACGACATTCCTCTTGTGCTTTAGTTTTTCAACTTCAGTAAGAAGGCTACGCCGCCGGGCATCTAGCTCAAGGAAGTGGTCCAAAGGGGCAGCCAATCCCCGCCGCTTAAGCCCCCGGTCTACGAGCTCTGGATTATCGCGCAAAAGTTTGATATCTAGCACCAGGTTCTTCCTCCTTCCCCCATTATTATTACCCCATCCGGCCTCCTTTAGCAAATATTACTTACAGGCAAAGATACCTTACATCTAAAACCCCGTCTACCTGGCGGATGCTATCCAGAACCTCCCGGGGTACCTCAGAATCTATGCGTAGGATCATCACCGCCTCGCCACCAGCCTCCCGGCGCCCTACTTGCATGCCAGCAATGTTTATGCCGTAGTCGCCTATAGCCAGTCCCACCGGACCTACAATTCTGGGCTTGTCTATATGGGGTATCACCAGCATATGGCCCTCAAGCTCGGCATCCAAACCGTACCCGTTAAGGCCCACCAATCTCGGCTCGCCTCGCTGGTTTACCGCACCAGCTACCGTATAACCTTCCCGCCGACCCTTAACTGTGGCAGATATCACCGTGGTATAATAACCCATCTCCCGGGTTTTATTTTCCCTTACACGGATACCCCGCTTCCTGGCCACTACAGGGGCATTCACGTAGTTTACCGTCTCGCCCAGAAGCGGCCGCAAAAGACCTTTAAGGAACGCATTGGTTAAAGGAGAAAGCTCGTGCTGAGCCAACTCACCGCTGGTGGAGAGTTCGGCCTCTAAAATAGGACCTTCCATGAGTTGGGACAAGAAGCTGCCCAGCCTTTCCACTAGTTTAAGATAGGGTCGCAGGGTCTCTAAGGCCTGCCCACGTAGCACAGGAATATTAACCGCGTTGAGCACAGGCTCACCTCTAAGGCAGCGTACAACATCCTGGGCAACTTCCACAGCTACCGCTACCTGGGCTTCGGCAGTGGATGCTCCCAGATGAGGGGTAACAATGACGTTATCTAGTTTAAACAAGGGGCTGTCGGTCAAAGGCTCTTCTTCAAATACATCTAGGGCAGCGCCCGCCAGGTGGCCAGAGGCTAAAGCTTCGTATAAGGCCTGCTCATCCACTATCCCACCCCGGGCCACGTTAAGAAGGCGCGCGCCTTGCTTCAGCAAAAGAAGCTTTTCCCGGTCAAGGAGATGGTAGGTATCCCGTGTAAGCGGAAGGTGCAAAGTTAGAAAGTCGGCCTGTTTTAGTACTTCTTCCAAAGGCAGGAGGGTCACCCCTAAACGCTCGGCCTGCTCAGGAGAAACATAAGGATCATAGGCTATAAGGCGCATGTCGAAGGCGCGTGCCCGGCGCGCCACTTCGCTCCCGATTTTACCTAGACCAAGGATCCCTAAGGTTTTGTGCCTTAACTCTACTCCCAAGAACTTCTTTTTCTCCCATACGCCCTGTTTTAAAAGGTTGCTCGCCTGGGGAATATTCCTGGCCAGGGCCAGCATCAGAGCCAAGGTATGCTCCGCTGCGGCCACCGTATTGCCTTCCGGAGCGTTAACGACCAGTATACCCTTTTCTGTAGCCGCATCTACGTCAATGTTATCTATACCCACTCCGGCCCGGCCGATAATTTTAAGCTTCTTCGCCCCTGCCAGGGCGGAAGCGGTAACCTTGGTACCGCTGCGCACGATGAGGGCGTCAAAGGAGGGAAGAGCTTCCTTAAGCTCTTCCTCCTTCATTTTACCCCTAGCTTCTACTTCCAACCCGGCCTCCTCAAGCACCTTTATCCCCTGAACATCTATGTCGTCTAAAGCCAATACCTTCATAACTTCCCGCCTCCCTATTCTCCCCCTTTAAGCGTTGAATTTCTGATAGACTTCTAACGCTTTGGCCACACCGATACCGCTAACGGAAATAACTCCCAAGCTGGCCAAAACCTCCTCCAGGGCCGCAAGGCCACTTAAAACGTCCATATGATTAACATAACCTAAGTGACCTATGCGAAAGACCCGGTCCTTCACCTGCCCCTGGCCTCCCGCCACCACTACCCCGTGCTTTTCCCGGAGCGGCACGGTAATGTCCGCAGGTTTAAGGCCTGCAGGTACTTTAACCGCAGTTACCGAAGGAGAGGCTACCCGGTCATCAGCTAAAGGTTCAAGGCCCAGGGCCTTTATGCCGGCGCGTACCATATCCCTTAAGCAAGCATGCCTGCGGAAGCTTTTCTCCAACGTTTCCTCTTCCAACATGGCTAAGGCTTCCTTAAGCCCGTACAAAAGAGATACCGCGGGAGTGTGGGGGGTCTGGCCCTTTAGTCCGTAATTTCTGGCGTCCTTGAGGTCCAGGTAATAGCGGTGGTTTTTGCACTTTTCTACAGCCTGCCAGGCCCTATCGCTTAAGCTCAGCATAGTAAGCCCTGGCGGGACCATAAAAGCCTTCTGGGAGCCAGCAATGGCCACATCGATGCCCCACTCATCGACCCGCAGGTCGGCAGCAGCCAGGCCACTGATGGTATCCACCACAAGAAGGGCAGGGTGATCGCCGCGGGCCTTGCTTATGGCTTCTATGTCGTTAAGCACGCCGGTAGAGGTTTCGTTATGCTGCACCAGAATAGCTTTTATCTCTCCTGCCTTATCCCGGGCCAGTCTTTCGGCTACGGCTGCAGGGTCTGCTGCCTGGCCATAGGGGAAGGCCAGCACTTCCGTTTCCACTCCAAAGCGTTGGGCTATCTTAACAAAGCGCTCACCAAAAACTCCTACCGTTACTACTAAAGCCTTATCTCCCGGGGAAAGGAGATTGGCTACCGCCGCCTCCATACCTCCGGTCCCCGAAGCGGTAAGGATAACTACATCGTTATTGGTTTTAAAAACCCTTTTCAGCCCCTGCGTTACTGTGTGGAGCAGCTCACTGAATTCAGGGCCCCGGTGGTTGATGGCCGGTCTGGCCATGGCCAGGGCCACACGTGGCGGTACGGGGGTCGGTCCGGGTAGGAGCAAGATCTGCTTATCAGTCATACTCTACATCCCTCCCTGTAAGTTAAATCTGGTTAAAATAAAAACCCCCGTCCCCGCACATGGCAAAGGGACGGGAGTTTTCTCCCGCGGTGCCACCCTTCTTGGCCAGGAAGGCTAGCTCCTTCTTTAAACCCATCCTGTTTATAACCCCTCCTGACCCACTCTACATGCATAACGGGCATGCCCGGGCCGATTTGCTCCGCAAGACAAGCCTTGCGGATTTCTCACCGGCCGCTCAGGGGTGCCTGGCTACGACCTCCGGGCTGGTTCCCACCGACCACCAGCTCTCTCGTTTACCGGAGTGGGTCGTGCCCTGTCCCCCTCATCACTTTTCCGCTTTTCTGTTTGGGCATGATTGTAGCACAGGGTAAAGGAAAACGCAAGGGGGTCTTGCCCCGGCGTATCACCAGTTTTGATCCGAGCCCTGCTTGGCTTCCCTCGCGGGCAGGACTTTTGCTTGGCTCAAGGCTCCGGCAGGCTTCCCGGCAAATTCGGCTTCCTGCCTCAGTTGCGGGCCGCAGGTTTCTCATGCCCTCGGGCCTTTCTTAAGCCTTTCGCCAAGCTTGAGTTGGGCTACCGCTCGGGTTTAGTCGGTCGCTTTCAAGCTCAAGCAGGCCTGCTCTGTAAAAAGTGGGGATAACTCAGGGGACTTGCCCTGGTGCATCTCCACTTTCACTCTGAGGGCCCTGAAAAAAGAAGCCCGCAAAAAGGGTCTTGCGGGACACATAGGAGGGGATTTGTCACCTCTTGGTTATAACCAGGTAAACAAGATGAGCAACAATATCAAAAACAAGAACACCAGCCCGCCATCCGCTACAATATCCCGGGCAGTCTGTTGAGTTACCTGTCCGGCCTCCACCATAAAAAGCCCTCCCGTCAAAATTTTTCCGTTACTTTATTATGAACCTGGAAGCCGTAAGGTTCCGCCGAAGTTTTAAATATTCCACCTGAGCCAGGCCCGGTAGGTGTTAATTTTCCCGGGAGGTTTTCGTTCCGCTAAGGTTTTAATCGCCTCTGCGGTTTATAAGCTTTTGCTGTTACCTGTGAACGTTAAACCGGAAGTTGATTATATCTCCATCTTCCACTACATAATCCTTGCCTTCCAGGCGCACGAGGCCCCTTTCCCTGGCTTTAGCCATATTACCGCAGGCCAAAAGGTCCTCAAACTTTACTACCTCGGCCCGTATAAAGCCTCTCTCCATGTCTGAATGAACTTTGCCGGCCGCTTCCTTGGCCCGCGTCCCTTCCCGGATGGTCCAGGCCTTAACTTCATCCTCACCGACGGTCAAAAAGGAAATAAGTCCCAGTCTCCGGTAGATGGCCCGGGCCAGGCGGTGAATACCGGGCTCATCTATCCCCATCTCTTTCAAGAAGGCTTCACGGTCGGCAGGATTTAACTCCGCTATCTCCGCTTCAAGCTTGGCACACAGTGTTAAGACAGGTAGCCCCCGTGCCGAAATATAAGCTTCAACTTCTGCCCGCCCTTGGTAATCCCCGTTTTTGAGCTGTTCTTCATCGATATTAACCACAATAATCATGGGCTTAGTTGTAAGAAATTCGATATGCCGAAGCGCGCGCCATTCCTCCTCCGTGAGGCCGGCTTCGCTTAAAGGCCGCTCCTCCTCGAGGGCCGCCTTACAGCGTTTCAGCGCTTCCTGCTCAGCCAGAAGTTCTCCTTTGACTTTTTTACTTGCGGCAATCCGCTCCAGCCTAGTTTCTACAAGTTGAAGATCGGCCAGGATAAGCTCTGTATTAACGGTATCTAAATCCCGGGAGGGGTTGATCTCTCCTGCTACATGGGGTACGTCTTCCCGGCGGAAAGCACGTACCACGTGAATTAAAGCATCAACTTCTCGGACTGCAGAGAGAAAGGCGGCTCCTGCTCCCGGCGTAAATCCTGGGACGTCGATGACTTCCAGGGTGGCCGGAGTTACCTTGCGGGGCCGATAAAGGGAAGCCAGAAAGTCAAGCCGGCGATCGGGAATGGGTGCCGTCCTGACGTTAGTCTTGGTCTTTCCGGCAAAGGTGGAGGTATCCGCTTGGGCCAAGGTAAGAAGGTTGAATAAAGTGGTCTTCCCCACCAGGGGAAGGCCGATTATCCCGCAGGTTAAGGCCAATTCCCTTCACCTCGTCTTAAAATGTTTGGCCCCGGGGACTTCCCCCGGGGCCAGATTTGGAGCCCATAACCGGGATCGAACCGGTGACCTCCGCCTTACCAAGGCGACGCTCTACCCACTGAGCTATATGGGCATGGTTGCGGGGGTTGGATTTGAACCAACGACCTTCGGGTTATGAGCCCGACGAGCTACCCGCTGCTCCACCCCGCAACGCGATCTTTAGGATCTTTAGGCTTTAAGGCAAATCTTTTAAGGTAAGTGCTCCTTCCTGGTGGAGGGGGCTGGATTCGAACCAGCGAAGGCATCGCCAGCAGATTTACAGTCTGCCCCCTTTGGCCAGCTTGGGTACCCCTCCTTGAGCACTTGCGCTGGAAGCAAGACTAATTATAACAACTCCTTCAACCTTCGTCAAGGCATATTAAACTTTCAATTTCCTGTTCATTTTCCTTTTCCTCTTTAAAAAGGGCTATAAACTACTTTTACGGTTTGCTCCCCTGGCATATTTCTGTTATTCCTCTCTTTTCTCCAGATACCGCTCCAGTTTGCGTTTGACCCTTTGCAAGGCATTATCTATCGACTTAACATGCCTTTTTAAATCCACGGCTATCTCCTGGTAGGACTTACCCTCTAAATACGACATCAGTACCTGCCATTCCAGGGAGCTTAAGATCTCGCCCATTTTTTCCTCTATATTATCAAACTCTTCCCGGCTGATGATAAGCTCTTCCGGGTCCGCAATGCTTGAGCCGGAAATAACATCCAGCAGAGTGCGGTCGGAGTCCTCATCGTACACGGGCTTATTCAGGGACACGTAGGAGTTGAGAGGAATATGTTTTTGACGGGTGGCTGTTTTAATGGCGGTAATGATTTGCCGGGTTATGCATAGTTCGGCAAAGGCACGGAAGGAGGAAAGTTTATCTCCACGGAAATCCCGGATGGCTTTATAGAGGCCTATCATGCCTTCCTGAATGATGTCTTCCCGATCGGCCCCCACTAGGAAGTAAGCACGTGCTTTGGCTCGCACGAAGTTGCGGTACTTATTTATGAGATATTCTTGGGCTACATCGTCCCCCCCTTGGGCCAGCGTGACAACTTCCTCATCCCCCATGACCTCATAGGTTTGGAAGGCTTCGCGCTGGAGATCAACGCTCATGACATCGCCTCCGCCCCGGTTTCTCCGTAGTCGTTTAGGTTTTATCTCTGTTTTCGGGAGGCTTTTACCTTGTCCAATGACACCATTAATTATACCGGAAACAGGCGCCCCAAGCAAGACTGGAAAAATTTCCTGCCCTTCTTAAGTCTCCTGAAACACCTTGGGAAATTTTCTCTGCCGGACCACCTCGTAAAAGAGAACTGCTGCGGCTGTAGCCACGTTAAGGGAAGTTACATGCCCCAGCAGGGGAAGCCTTACTACCATGTCGCACTGTTTCCTTAACAAAGGTGAAAGTCCCTTTCCCTCACCTCCCAGGATAAGGACCAGAGGTACCGTAAAATCAGCCTCAAAGGCCAAAGTTTCCCCGTCTCCTTCGGCGCCTATGATCCACATGCCGGCATCTTTTAAGGTGTCCACAGCCTGGCGAAGATTGCTCACCCGGGCCACAGGTACATACTCAACGGCTCCGGCCGAGGCCCGGGCTACGGCGGAAGAAAGTCCCGCACTGCGCCGTTTCGGAATTATTACACCTTGAACGCCGCAAGCATCGGCCAAGCGCAAAATGGCCCCCAAATTTTGAGGATCTTCCACCCCGTCCAGCATAACGAGGAAGGCGGGATCCTCCTTAGCCTTAGCTGCGCTTATCAAATCTTCTAGTTCAACATACTCCTTGGCTGCAGCCAGGGCTACTATCCCCTGGTGGGAGACACCCTCGGCCAGCCTGTTGAGGGCCTTACGCTCTACTTTTAACACAGGTATACCGCGTTCCCGGGCCAGGGATTGAATCTCACCAAGAAGGGAGCCTGTTGCCCCTTCTGCTATTAATATCTTATGCAGAGGCCTCCCGGCCTTAAGCGCTTCCCGCACCGCTTGGCGCCCGGCTATGACTTCTCCCATAAGTCTCTCCGCCCTCGGTACTCTTCTACTCCGGCTTCTGCCCTAGACTTGATCACCGGAGCCCGGCCACAGCTAAAAGGGCCCTCGTAACATATCCCTAAAATTTCACAATTAGGACCGGCCTTGGCGAACAACCGGGGTGCCACCTGCCGTACGGCGTCCCTCATTTTAAATGCCAGCTCCCGTATCTCCCACTGGGCCCGGGAGCAACAGCGCAGGCGGAAAAAATTAAAAAGGCTGCGGGCATTAAAGGTGCATACCAGCTTGGTCTCGCAGGCCTGGGGCAATATGTACCGAGCATCCTCACGGGGAACAAGCTTTATAAGGCGGGCGTAGGCCTCCTTTATCTGGGATAGGCAATCCTCAAAAACCTTTAAGGCTTCCGGTTCTTTATTTATCGTAGGCGGCACGATGTAGGAAAAATTTTCTTCGGAAACATAACGCTGGGAGCGTTGGGAGTAGGAGGCTATACGGTGCCGTACGAGCTGGTGCGATAACGCCCGGCTTACCCCTTCTATAGCAAAGGTAAAGGTAACGTGTTCCACGGGCGACTCATGGCCTGAAGATAAAAGCAAGCCGATTAACCTCTCTATTTCTTCATCTCCCATGTTTTCCATAAGTTCGCCCGCCCCTTTCTGGGAATAACAAATACGGGCGGCCGCGGCCACTATTTTCTCCGGTTCAGGAGTATACGCGATGAGCTCCACCCTCAAGCTTCTTCTCCCCTTCTCGCAACCGTGGGTTTCCGGCACAGGTTTTCTTCCGTTTAGAATCAATGAGCAATGCTCTTTTACTTTGTAGCCGGAGGTACTAGTGGATACAAACACCGGAAAAGTCAGTTAACGAGGGCTAGCGCCTTATTTTCCAGCGTGTACCATGGGGGGTATCTTCCAGCGTTATGCCCAACGCATTAAGCCGCTCCCGCAGGTAGTCGGCCGTAGCCCAGTCTTTCTTTCGGCGTGCTTCCTGCCGCAACTCCACCACCAGTTCTATCAAGCCGTCTACCAGGCCGGTGTCAGCAGCCCTTTTAGCAGGGCCGAAGAGCCCCAGCACCCCCTCACCTAGCTCCTCGAGGGCCGCTGCAGCAGATTTCAATGCTTCCTGGGCTCCGGGCCCGGCTTCCCCTTTGTGCAAATAGCTGTTTATCTCCCGCACCAGTTCGTACAGTACGGCTAGGCCCTGGGCGGTGTTAAAATCATCATCCAAGGCTTTTTCAAACTGGCCCCTCAGTTCCTCTACCTTTGCTTTCAAGTATATGCTGGAAGTTTTTTCTTCCCTCGCAGGTACGTAGCCTTTCCCCGCTTCCTTCTCCTCTCCTTCCAGGCGTTTTAAAGCTTCCGACAACAAAGTGCGGGCATTATCTAGCCGTTCGAAGCTGCGCTCGGCCTCCTCAAGGTATTCATCGGCAAAATCCAAAGGGCTGCGATAATGGGTGCTAAGGAGGTAAAGGCGCACGGCTTGGGGTGAAAAGCGGCCAAGGATCTCCCGCACGAGGAAAAAATTTCCCCGGGATTTGGACATCTTCTCCCGGTTTACGGTAATAAACCCGTTATGCAACCAAAAACGGGCAAGGGGTTGACCCGTCCACGCCTCCGCCTGGGCTATTTCATTTTCGTGATGGGGGAAAATAAGGTCCGCGCCCCCGCCGTGGATATCGAAGTTGGGTCCCAGATATTTTAAGGCCATGGTAGAACACTCAATATGCCAGCCCGGCCTTCCCGGACCCCAGGGGCTTTCCCATGCCGGCTCCCCCGGCAGGCTCTTCTTCCATAAGGCAAAATCGAGGGGATTTTTTTTACGGGCATCTACTTCCACCCGGGCACCGGCCAGCATCTCTTCAGGCCGGCGGCGGGAGAGTTTCCCGTAGCCCGGGAACTTGTCCACCGCAAAGTAAATATCTCCTTCTACGTTGTACGCATATCCTAAACGCAGCAGGTCTCCTACTACCTTTATGATGTCGCCTATATGGTCAGTCACCCGGGGGTAAAAATCGGCCCGCCGGACATTTAAGGCATCGGCGTCCTTGAAATACTCTTCAATATACCGGGCAGCCACCTGAGCCGGGGTGCTTCCTTCTTCCTGGGCACGCTTTATGATTTTGTCGTCGATATCGGTGAAGTTTTGAATATAAAACACCCGGTAGCCTTTATATTCCAGATACCGGCGAAGTGTATCGAAAACCACCAAAGGCCGGGCATTACCCAGGTGGATATAGTTATAGGTAGTCGGCCCGCAAACGTACATGCTCACCCGGCCCGGTTCACGAGGAACGAACTTTTCCTTGCAACCCGTCAGCGTGTTGTAAAGATATAGGCTCATGGCATTTACCCTCCAGCTCCTCGATCCTGCGCTCCAGCCGCTGTATCTGGCGCTGCAAGCAGAGCAGCATCTCCGCCACGGGATCCGGCAGATCTTCGTGCCGCAGGTCGATTTCGGACACTTGAGCATCCGCCACGCGGCGGCCGTTGCGTACCACGATCCTGCCCGGAACCCCTACTACGGTACAGTTGGCAGGTACGTCCCGCAAAACCACTGAACCCGCCCCTATTTTTACGTTGTCTCCGATACAGATATTACCCAGCACCTTGGCTCCAGCTCCTATGACCACATTATTACCGATGGTCGGATGCCGCTTACCCTTCTCCTTACCGGTGCCCCCCAAAGTTACGCCTTGATAAAGGGTGACATTATTCCCGATCTCAGTTGTCTCGCCTATAACCACGCCCATGCCGTGGTCGATGAACAAGCCTTCTCCTATACGGGCTCCCGGATGGATCTCTATACCCGTTAAGAAGCGGTTGAGCTGGGAAATAACCCGGCCCAGAAGCTTAAATCCTTTGCACCAGAAAAAGTGCGCTATGCGGTGGAGGAGAATGGCATGGAAGCCGGGGTAGCAGAGAATAACCTCTAGGACGCTACGCGCTGCAGGATCCCGCTCAAACACGACCTGAATATCCCGCTTAATCTGCCTCCACATATACACCCACCCCGCCCTTTTACAACTTAGCATTTTAAAACCCAAATAACCTCAAAAGCCCCCCACCCTTTCAGGGGCGGAGGGCTTCCGCGGTCCCACCCTGCTTGGAAGGCAAAAGGCCTGCCTTCCCCCTCTTTTAGCGCAGAACGCGCCTTACGCCTTTAACGGGGCTAACCCGGAGCAGCCTACTTAAGGCCTTCAGCCTTTCGGCCACCCGGCTCCCGGGCGCACTTCAGCGCCTGCCTTCCTAGGGCCGCTTCCAGCCCCCGGCGGCCCCTCTCTGGAGGAGGCAAACGCGCTTACTCTGCCCGTTCCTCGCCTTTACCCTTTCTTTTAACTCAGCTTTACTCTTCCCTTTGCCCATTATAAGTCCGGGGGGATCTCCCTGTCAAGAAAAAGCAGGACGGTAGCCAGCGCGGCGATCCCCTCACCCCGCCCGGTAAAACCCAATCCCTCGGTAGTGGTAGCTTTCACCCCTACCCGCTCCACTCCGACTTGCAAAATCCGGGCAATGTTTTCCCGCATGGCAGGTATATAAGGAGAAAGCCGCGGCCTTTCGGCCACCAAAACGGTATCTACGTTCGCCACGCGGTAACCCAACTGGCTAACTTTATCCCAAACCTCCTGCAGGAGAACGCAGCTGGAGGCACCTTTCCACCTGGGATCATGGGGAGGAAAATGCTGCCCGAGGTCTCCTAGGGCGGCTGCGCCGAGCAAGGCATCGGCCACCGCATGAAACAAAACGTCCGCATCCGAGTGCCCATCTAAGCCCCGGTCGAAAGGGATCTTTACACCTCCCAGGATGAGATCACGGCCCTCGACAAAAGGATGCACGTCAAACCCCAATCCTACGCGTATGGCCCCGGCCTCCTTTCCCCGAGGAATGCCCAGTCTTGCCTTTTGCGGGCTTCCAGAAGAGCGGTGGCCAAAATCACATCTACGGGGGTGGTTACCTTTATATTCCCGTAATCACCTTTCACTATCCTAACGGGGTAACCGCACCTCTCGACTAAAGATGCATCATCAGTGGCACGCCATCCTTCCAGCATAGCCCGGCTGTGGGCTTCTTCCAACCAATCCCGGCGGAACACCTGGGGCGTCTGGGCAGCCCACAGCCCCTCCCGGTCAACCGTACCTTCCACTATTCCGGCCGTCCCGGAACGCTTAATGGTATCCTGTACCGGGACGGCTGCTATAGCCGCACCCGTCTCCAGCGCGGCTTCTACTACTGCTGCCAGAAGCTCTTGCGTCACCAGGGGCCGGGCTGCATCATGTACAGCCACAAACTCGGTTTCCGCAGGCAGGGCTTTCAAGCCTTGACTTACTGAGTCCTGCCTTTCTTCTCCTCCTTCTACCACCCGGATACTTTTAGCATATCCGCGGCCTATCACATCCCAACATTTAGCCACATCTCCGGGAGCAGTGACTACTATCACGGCCTGGACCAGCGGAGATTTTTCTAGCACCTCCAGGCTGTAACTCAACAATGGACGGCCTTTAAGGTGTAAGAAAACTTTATTATACCCCAGCCCCAGCCTCCGCCCTTTTCCCGCTGCCGCTACCAGGGCGGTTACGAAAGGCACTGGTATTCTCCCCGCTCCAAGGACTGGTGCTGGTTATTCTTTTTGTCAAAGGCCTTGGGCCGGGCGAATATCATCCTCCCTGCCGAAGTCTGCAGGACGCTGGTCACAAGGACCGCTATGGACTGTCCAATAAACCGCCGCCCGTTCTCTACCACTATCATGGTGCCATCATCCAGATAACCGACGCCCTGGCCGGCTTCTTTCCCGTCCTTGATAACCTGTACAGTCATCTCTTCACCCGGCAGCACTATGGGCTTTACAGCGTTGGCCAGTTCGTTAATGTTTAAAACCTTTACACCGTGGAGTTCCGCCACCTTATTTAGATTATAGTCGTTAGTTAAGATGGGTGCCTTGAGCTTCTGGGCCAAACGTACAAGTTTAGTGTCCACTTCAACAGCATCCTCAAAATCTTCCTCGTAAATTTTTACGTTGACGCCTAACTCCTTACGGATTTTATTCAACATATCTAGCCCCCGGCGGCCGCGGTTCCTTTTAAGCACATCCGAGGAATCCGCTATATGGCGGAGTTCTTCGAGTACAAAGCTGGGAACTATTATGGTCCCCTCCAGGAAACCTGTGCGGATAATATCCGCAATACGGCCGTCGATTATGACGCTCGTATCTAAAATCTTGGCGCTCGAGGCAGGAGATCCTCCTTTGGACTTATCCTTGGAGGTGAGCTTAAAAAAGGAAAAAAGACCCCAGAGTTCTTCCCTCCTTTTAGTTCCCAAGCTCCAGCCCAGATAGCCGAACAATATACTTGCCGCCATGGGTACGTACGGGCCCACCCAAGGCAGGTGTATAAAAGAGGCCCCCAGCAAATTAGCGATGATAAGTCCGAGGATAAGACCCATGGCGCCGCTTACTATCTCTTGAGCAGAAAGGCGCTGGAGCTTGTTTTCCAGGCGGCGCACGAGCTGTAAGGTGGCCTCGATCAGGTGACGGGACACGACGAAGCCGGCTAGGGCGGCCAGAAGGGTGGCGAGCGCTATAAGAGAGTACTTGGCTCCGGGGGGAACGCCAACCCACCAGCTCAAAACGCTTTGAGCCAGGGCAAACCCCAGGGCGCCTCCCACCAGAGATATCACGCCCCGAAAAAAGAGGTATAACATCTTCTTCCTCACCTTCTTTAGTTAGATTTTCTTTCCTGGATTATTCCTCACCGCCCACCACATTATACCAGCCCCTTCGCCCGGTCTTGATTATAACAGATATTTGTAGGAATGGCAAAGTTGACCTAGGAAAGCCTAGCCAGTTAATTTGCGGTTAACTTAAATGGCCAGCTCTAAAGCCTGTGTTATGCTTTTCACATAGTAAATTTCCGCCTTCTCCCCTGCCAAGGCCGTACGATTCCCTTCCGGAAGGATGAAGCGGGAAAATCCTAACCGCCGCGCCTCCTCCAACCTCTTATCTATCTGGGGGACGGCGCGAACTTCTCCGGCCAGGCCCACCTCCCCTAGTACTAAAAGGCGCGGGTCTACAGCCCTATCCCTTAGACTAGAAGCCACGGCCAAGCAAACCGCGAGATCGGCTGCCGGCTCGCTGATACTTATGCCCCCTGCGACATTGAGGTAAATATCACATAGACTCAAAGGAAGCTGGGCTCTTTTCTCCAGGACGGCAACAAGTAGTGCGGCCCGGTTATAATCAAGGCCAGTTGTAAGGCGCCGGGGATTTCCAAAACTCGTGCGACTCACTAAAGCCTGTATCTCCAAAAGTAAAGGCCGGGTACCCTCTACGCACGCCGTAACCACTGAACCGGCCACGCCTTGGGGGCGTTCTGCAAGAAGCACCTCCGAAGGGTTGGGTACTTCCATGAGACCTCGGGACGTCATAGTGAAAACACCTATTTCATTGGTGGAACCGAACCGGTTTTTTACGGCCCGCAAAAGCCTGTACCCCTGCAAGCCCTCCCCGTCTAGGTACAACACGCAATCCACCAGGTGTTCCAAAACCTTAGGGCCAGCCAGTAAACCGTCTTTAGTTATATGTCCCACCAAAATTATGGCCAGACCCCCTGTTTTTGCCGCGCGCAAGAACAGGCTTGCGCTCTCCCGCACCTGGGATACACTTCCGGGGGCCACAGGTATCTCCGGTATAAAGACCGTCTGGATGGAATCCACAATTAAAAGCACGGGTTTTAAATGCTCTACGTGCTCCAGTATAGCGGGAACACTGGTCTCGGAAAGTAAGTAAATGGAAGAAGATAACGTTCCCAGACGCTCAGCCCTGAGGCGGGTCTGGGACAGAGATTCTTCTCCGGAAACATAAAGCACCGAGCCCCACCGGCTCCCCACAGCGTAAGCCAATTGGAGAAGGAGGGTGGACTTCCCTATCCCCGGTGAGCCTCCCACCAGAATGAGAGAACCGGGTACCAGCCCTCCTCCCAACACTCTATCCCACTCTCTAAGCCCCGTATACAGGCGGTCTTCTTGTGGCCGCGGGGCTTCTGTCAAAGGCACGGGCGGCCCTGTTCCAGTCCCGATACCAGCTTTAGTGCTGCGTGAATTTACAGGAAGGGTCTCTGCCGTAAGCGTATCCCAGGCACCGCAGGCCGGACAGCGGCCAAGCCAGCTCGCACTCTCATACCCGCATTCCTGGCAAACAAACTTAGTTTTAGCCCTCGCCAGTCCACCCATCCCCCAATTTTAAAACCCCCGGCCGGTCCGCGGCCGTCTCCGGTGCCACCCCAGGAACTCCTTCACCCTGGCGGCGGTAAGATTGACTATCTGATCCTCGGTTATCCCTGCACCCCGCACCACTTGCCAGGCCCGCATAAAGCTCCCTACGGCCGTAAATACATGAGCATCGCTCGATAATACAATAGGGACTTTATATTTTTTAGCTAGCTGGGCTAGGTGCTGGCACCGGGGTAAACTGCCCGGACGGCTATAGAAAAAAGAGTTATTGTTAAATTCCAAGGCCTTACGGTTGGCCGCCGCAGCCTGGGCCACAGCTTCAAGATCCAGCGGGAAGTCCGGATTTCCGGGATGAACCAAAACGTGTACATAAGGGCTGGCCAGAGCGGCCAAGGCGCCGCGTGTATACTCCTCTTGGGAACGCCCATCAAACCCCGTACCGGCATGAAAGCCGGCCAGTACTATATCGAGTTTTTCTAAAATATGTTCTGGGACGTCCAGATGCCCCTCTGCATCGATGATGTTGGCCTCCACCCCTCTTAATATCTCTACTTCACCTATTTTACGTGGTAATGATATCAGATTATTGAAATAATATTCGTGGGGGCCTCCAGGCATAGCCAGGCCGTGATCGGTGATGGCTATCATTTTTAACCCCTTCACCTGGGCTGCTTCCGCAAGCTCCTTCACTGTGCTGTAAGCGTGGCCGCTAGCTATGGTGTGGGTATGGAGATCGGCCTCGCAGTACATCATCTTCCGCTCCTTTTCCTCTAAATACGGTTTTCTATCTACAAGTATAGCGTAAAGACAATAACTTGTCCTTCTGTTTAACAAAAAAAGATCGCTTTTTCCTTTTAAAGAATATAATATTGTCGCCCGGCCGGGGTAATAATAATAACGTCAGGGTCCATAGGGGCCGAGCCCAGGAGGTTGCCGGGTCCTAAATTAAGGGCTCGGTAATCTCCGGCCAAAGGCCGATACCGGGTCAAAGGGCTCGGTACCGACCGGCGGGAAGATCAAGGATAGGTCCGTCAAGGCTTGTCTCTGGTCCGAAGGACCAGAGACGGGTCAGCAGGATGATCCTTGGTCGGGCTAAGACAGTTTAAGGTGCCGCAGGCACATGCTAGAGGTCGGGCAAGGTCGAGAGATCTGGCCCGGCTTCTCAGGTACTTTAAACTGTCGAGCTAAGGTCAGCATAGGTTCCGTAAGGGTCTATACCAGCCGGAAGGCTGGTGTGGGCTCTGCAGGGACGTATGTTGGCCGGAGCGAAGGTCCTTATGGGCTCTTTAAGGGAAGGCCGCATTTTGGCGGCCTTCTTTGCTGGTCAAAGAAAAGCCCAGAGGAATTCTCTGGGCTAAAAAGGTTTATATTTAAAAAGGAGGTCAGAGGACGCTTGTGATGGGCTAGCGGGCTTTCTATTGGAGATCATAACTCCTTACTGTTAAGTTTGCTTGTCGTTGTATTTAAGATCAGGTTAATTCTACTTGGGTCAAAAACTTGCCGGCCTTTAAGGAGGTCACAAGTCAAAGAAAAGAAGGCCTCCACCACCCGCGGGTCGAACTGGCTACCGCTACATTCCTCGATCTCCTTTAACACAGCGCTCAAACAGCGTGCCTTTTGATAAGGCCGCCATGAGGTCATGGCATCAAAGGCATCGGCCAGGGCAATTATCCTGGCTCCTAAGGGGATGCTCGGGCCTTTCAAACCGTAATAGCCCCTGCCGTCCCATTTTTCATGGTGGTAGAGGATGATATCCTTAACGGGTCGCCAGGTGGGATCATCTGGGAGAAAACGGCTTCCTTGTTCGGGATGTTTATACATGATCTCCCATTCCACTTGGGTGAGCCTTCCTTTTTTATGCAGGATACCCCGGGGGATGTTGAGCTTCCCGACATCGTGCAACAGCGCCCCCAAGAAAATCCTCTCCACCTCTAAATCTTCTAGTCCGAGCTCCATGGCTAATTGGCGGGCGGTAACAGCTACGTGCAGGGAATGATAGTAGGTAAGCCGCGAATGCCTGAAGAGTGCCTCGAGCAACGCGCTAACGGCGCAGGCGTCCACCTTAAGTGCATCCCCTTTTAAAAAACAAAATAACCTTGCTTCAGAGCAAGGCTCATAAGGGTGACTTCACCCCTTCCAGAGCTGGCAGCCTGGCGATCATAGCCCCCCTTTTAAAGTTAGGGGAAGCCTTAGACCCATGGCTTTGTGCCCCTGCCTTTCGACAGGTTTACCCTGAAGCAGCTCCCGTATCGAGATTTTTCTTTGTAGCAGTAAATTTGTTCGACGCCGTTAGCGAAAATCCTTCTTAATCTGGCAAATTCCCACCTGTTCCCACAGAAATATCCAGTCGGAGCTCCCGGGCCAGAAGAAATACATATTTTTGGGCGCAGCGGCGGCAGAGGACTTGTCCCCAAACCTCTATCAAGTCCGCTCCGCAACCGCAAAAGGTGCAGGATCGCTGGTGGAGGCCCTTACGTATGTACCATTCCCCGTCCTCCCGCAGGAGGAATTCCACCTCTTCTCCCGCCCGTATCTCCAGTTGCTGCCTCATCTCCGTAGGTAAGGTTACCCTTCCCTTCTCGTCTACCACCCGCCGGAAGACCCTTTCTCCAGACCCTTCCCGGGCCGCTACCGTCTTAGCTTTCCGTAACTCCCTCACCCCCCTCCTTTCCTTCGGCTTGGGGAAGTATAAAGTAGAAGGTACTACCCTCCCCCACCCGGCTACGGACTCCCACCGTTCCACCGTGGGATTCTACCATATGCTTCACAATGGACAATCCCAAACCGGTACCTCCCAATTCCCGGGAACGCGCTTTATCCACCCTGTAAAACCGTTCAAAAATCCGGGGCAGGCTTTCCTCCGGTATCCCGATACCCGTATCCCGCACTTCTACACGGATATTACTTCCTTCCCTACCGGCAGATACGGTCACCGAACCTCCCGCAGGGGTATATTTAATCCCGTTGTCTAAAAGGTTAAGAAGAACTTGTTCGAGAAAGTTCTCCGGAAACTTTAAGGGCGGAAGATCAGGGGGAAGTTCCACCTTTAACTCTACACCTTTCTCCTTGGCCAAAGGCTCTACCACCTCTAACACCCGGTTTAAAGTACGGGACAGAGAAGCTCCTTTAACAACCTTTTCGGGTTTTTCGTGCTCAAGCCGGGAAAGGGTAAGAAGATCTTCAATTAACCGCTGCAAGCGCTGGGCTTCGCTATTTATGATGGTTAGAAATCTGCGGCTTATATTTTCATCTTCCAGGGCTCCCTCCAGGAGGGTTTCTACAAAACCGCGGATGGATGTCAGGGGTGTTCTCAGTTCGTGAGAAACATTGGCCACAAATTCGCTGCGGACCTGCTCCAGCCGCCTGAGCTCCGTAATATCCCGGATGGAAAGGACCGCACCAACGATCCTGCCCTCTTCACTGTTTATAGGAGCGCCGTGGACCCTAAACACCCGGGACGAGGTGGGAAATAAACGAAGTTCGGCCTCCCGTATCCCGCCTTTATCTAAGATGTCCCTGGCCAGGCTGTCCATCTCATGGCTGCGGATAACTTCCAGGAGAAATTTCCGTACCATCTCCTCTTCTTTCTTCCCCAACATTTCTTCCGCCGCCGGGTTTACGAACATGATTCTTCCTACCTGATCCACTGCCAGTACCGCATCCGTAAGACTCGTCAATATGGCCTTAATTTTGTTCCTTTCTGCTGAGATCTCCTTTATATTGTTACGGAGGCGGTCCACCATATCGTTTAGGTGTTTGGCCAGGACTCCTAGCTCATCATCCCTTTCTACTTCTATACGCTGTTCTAGATCACCGGCGGCTATCTTACACGTTGCAGGCAGCATGGTCTTTAAAGGCAGCAAGAGTCTATAACACAGGTAATAAATTCCCGCTCCTGCGACCAATAGAAAAGCTACAAAGATAATCCCCGTCTGCCCGGAAAAACCCACAAAATCCCTTGCCCCCGGTAATCTTAAGATGTACCGCAGGACTAGATAAAAAACGAGCAGAACAGAAATTATCCATAAAGTGGCATGGATGGCCATTTTCCGGGCTAGGCGGCTCAATTTTTTTCACCTCATAGGTTATTATTCACCGATATTTTCCACGAGTACACAAGCCACATCCACTATACGGGGATCGAACTGGGAGCCTGCCCCTTCACGGAGGTGTTCTAGGGCTTGCCGGGGAGTCCTCATAGGCTGGTAAGGACGGGAAGAGGTCATGGCATCAAAGGCATCGGCTACTGCAAGTATGCGGGAGGGAAGGGGTATTTTCTCCCCCTTCAGCCCGTACGGATACCCCTTGCCGTCGTACCTTTCGTGGTGCAGACCCGCTATTTCAGCCAGGCGGCGCAGCCCGGATACCTGTTCAAGCAAGGCCATAGTCCGCAGAGGATGGCGCCTGATTATTTCAAATTCACCGGGATCTAAGGGGCCAGGCTTATCCAAAACTGACCGGGGTACAGCTACTTTCCCAAAATCGTGTAGTAAAGCAGCTATCTCCAAATCTTCCCTTTCTTCCTTTTTAAGCCCCAAGGCTTCGGCCAATTTCAAAGCGTAAGCGGCCACCCGGTGGGAATGCCCTCCAGTATAAGGGTGCTTGGCGTCTATGATATGGGCGAAAAGGGAGATGGTTACCTTTAAAAGATCCCCGGTTAAACCGTCAATAGGAGGCAAAATTTCATGCACCGTCCTGAGGCGCTCGTCTAGGCTACTGTCATAAGCGATCTCTTCCCAAAAGGATGAATTCATCAACCTGTCAAAGACCTTCCAGAGGTCCGGCGGATACGCCTTACCTGAAAGTTCCGCCATTGTCGGCCTTACCCTCTCCCAGGTTTTCACCCGGGAAACCCGCAAGCGCAGATCGAATATGTCGCTTATACCTATAAGCAGGGCACCGGGATGTATATCCCCGTTTTTGAGCCCCCGGGGATAACCTGAGCCATTCCAGTGTTCGTGGTGCTGTTCTATCATAACGGCAATTTGAGGTCCCAAGACGGGGAGAAGGCGTACCATCTCCGCACCCCTTAGGGGATGCTGCCGCACCTCTAGATCTTCTTCTCCTCCAGGCTGCAGGACCCTGTGGACAATGTGATCAGGTAAACCTATGCCTCCCATGTCATGGAGAAGGGCTGCATAAAAAATACGGGCCTCCTCACCGGGTAAAAGTTCCCGGGCTAGCCTCCGGGCCAAAAGGGCAACGCGCCAGGCATGGTAAAGTTTAACTTCATCTTCCATATCCAAGACGGTACCCAAAGCAGCAATCAGCTCACAGAAGGGTTTTTCCTTGGGGCAGCTCACCCTTTGCTTTACCTCCCAAGGCTCGCCGAAAATAATAAAAAATCGCCCTTGATCTTGACAAAAAAGCTGCGATCAAGAGCGACCTTCAAAATCCCAAATTAAGCGTCGGCTTTAGAGTCTTTTTCCCCGGCCACTACTTTATTGAGGTCCTCTATCAACTTGTCTACATCGATACCGTGGGCCCGGGCACCCTGTTCAATGTTTTCAAACCTGGCCGCGGCACAACCCAAACACCCCATTCCGTGCTCCATAAAAACCGGAACCGTCTGGGGGTACCTGCTTACTACCTCGGTGATGCTCATATCCTTAGTTATGACGGCCATTAATATAAACCCCCTTCCTTGTGATGGGCCTTTCCTTCTATGTGCCCTACCTTTCTCCCCTACTTTACCCATGCCGATAACCTTAATGTGGCGGGAGCGTGTGGGAATCGAACCCACCGCGCCCGGGGTTTCCCCCGCGCGCCAGCTGGATTTGAAGTCCAGGCGGGCCACCAGGCCCGATCCACCCCCATAGCTTCCGCTTTAGGCAGCAGCTTTAGGTAGTATTTTAACACACCTTCTGGTTTTGGTGCAAGGAACAACTTACTACAGGTACTGGAGCCGGAAGCCTAGCGGCTATATACATGGCATGGGACCAGAGCAAGGGGCGGGCTATCGGGCCCCAACGCTCCACCCAGTAACGATAATGCTCTTCAGAGGTCAGGTTAACGGGGACCTGCTCCGGTAGCTGTCCCTCTTCATCAGCCTGGGCTTCTATCCAACCTAAAAGCTCCTTACCCTCTTCTTCTTTTCCTTTAAGCCGATAATACCAGGCCAGCCAAGCAGCAAGCAATACCCATTCCCCGCCTCCATAAAAGGTATCTCCCCGGTACCGCTTGACTCCCCCGCCGCGCAAATCTTTCTCTATCTTTTGTACGGTGGCAGCAAAAACGGGGTCCTCTATATCCAGCAGCCCGTAGGGTACGGCCAACCACAGGAGGTTAGCGTCTACTTCGGGCGAACCAGACTCCTTTACCAAGTGCCCGTCTACCACGAATCCGGCCCTTACTACTTGCGGAAGCTCAACAAGAACCTCCCGGGCCTTTTCAGCTAAGTCCGGGGGAAGCCATTCCAAAACGGCTTTTAACCCCCCATAAACGGCGGCCAGGGTAGAGGGATGGAGGCGGTCACCTCTTTCCTCCCAGCAATCGAGGCAGGGAACCTTCCAGAGCCCGCAGAGATAGCGGCTTATTTCGCAGATGGCCTTTTTATATTCTTCCCTCAGTTTACCTCCGACACGCAGGTGGTGGGCTAGGCCCCAGAGGAAGGTTCCGTAACCGTCGAGCTGAAAATTGCCCCAGGGCTCGACCCCTTCTTCTCCGTCTAAGGTATACCGGGTGTGGAGGCATGTGGCATCATCCGGGGAATGCCCCTTAGAAGCCCTCTCTAAGGCGTTTTCTATCTTATAGCTGTGCTTTAAAACCGTATGGCTCATAAAAGTATAAAAAGATCCCGCCGCCTCCCTTTCCCCTACCCAGTCGAGGGCCCAGGCCACAAAAGTCCCGTCCCTCAACCACACATAGCGGTAGGGAGGAAAGTAGGGAGCAGCGGGAAAGGCACCCGTGCGGGCTTGATATTTCTTTAGAATCTCAGTGCTTTTTCGTAGCAGGTCACCCAAAGGTGCTGCCTCCCAAACCAACCCCAGGCAGATAGAGCGGTGAGCGAAGCACGGAAACCCCTGCATCCCGAGGTAGGTTAGCCGCTCACCATGCCTATAAAGTACCTGTGAAAACGCTCGTCCGTAGTCAGTTCCGGGTGGAAGGCCGTCACCAAGATCTTGTCCTGGCGGGCAGCCACGATTTTGCCTTCCAAGGTGGCCAGCACCTCCGCCGGCGGCCACAGTTCTTCTATATAGGGTGCCCGGATGAAAACGCCCCGGAAGGGCTCGGGCCCCAAAACGGGTACTTCGAGATCGGCCTCGAAACTATCTACCTGCCGGCCGAAGGCATTGCGCCGGACCCGCGCGTTTAGGACCCCCAGCCGCGGCTGCTCGCTCCCTACTATTTCCCTGCAAAGGACTACCAGGCCTGCACAAGTCCCAAAAACGGGAAGGCCTCCTTTGATAAGATTAACAAGGGGATCAAGAAGGCCGAAATCCACCATCAGCCTTCCAAAGGTAGTGCTTTCTCCCCCCGGAATTATTAGGCCATCGATGCCGTCTAGCTCCTCCTTCTTGCGTATTTCCTTGGCCTTTACTCCACAGCGTTCCAAGACGGCTATATGCTCGCGGAAGCCTCCTTGCAAAGCTAAAACACCTATAACCATAATTTATTCTTCCTCCTGAAGCTCCTCTGAATTCTACCACCCGCGTTCCTGGAGGCGCTGTTCCGGCCGCAGGGTGGCCACATCGATACCGGGCATGGGTTCACCCAGGTCCTTAGAAACTTCGGCCAGAACCTGGGGATCGTTGTAATAAGTCGTAGCCGCCACGATGGCCCGGGCCCTCTTCATGGGATCCGATGACTTAAAGATCCCTGAGCCGACGAAAATACCGTCCGCACCGAGCTGCATCATAAGGGCAGCATCCGCAGGAGTGGCTATGCCACCTGCCGCGAAATTCACTACCGGCAAGCGCCCCAGCTTCCTCGTCTCCATTACCAGCTCGTAAGGTGCCTGGATATTCTTAGCAAAGGTCATTACTTCTTCCTCGGGCATGTTTTGTAGCCGCCGGATCTCGCTCATGATAAGGCGCATATGTCTTACGGCTTCCACCACATTTCCGGTTCCCGCCTCACCCTTGGTACGGATCATGGCCGCACCCTCTCCGATCCTTCGCAGGGCTTCCCCCAGATTCCGCGCCCCGCATACAAAGGGCACCTTAAAGGCATGCTTGTTTATGTGGAATTCCTCATCGGCCGGGGTCAATACCTCGCTCTCATCGATATAATCTACTCCCAAGGCCTCTAAAATCTGCGCCTCTACAAAATGGCCGATACGCACCTTGGCCATTACCGGTATGGTAACAGCTTCCATGATCCTTAAGATTACGGTGGGGTCGGCCATGCGGGCCACCCCGCCGGAAGCCCGTATATCTGCGGGAACCCTCTCCAAGGCCATCACCGCGCACGCCCCGGCTTCTTCAGCAATTTTGGCCTGCTCAGGCGTGGTGACGTCCATTATTACCCCGCCTTTAAGCATCTCCGCCAGGCCTTTTTTTACTACCCAGGTACCCTTCTTAACCCCATTTCCTTCCCCGTTAGGCTTTTCCAGTAAGGCCACGGGTTTCCCCTCCTTTCAAACCTGGCTGTATGTGATCTTACATCACCCTTTAACTTGCTGCAACAAGTTTATAAGAACTAAAGTCGGGCTACGGCCATAACACGGTCCTTCTCTTCTAGCCGCATCAGGGTAACACCCCGGGTATAGCGCCCTTGCCGGGGAACATCCCCTACATTTAAACGGATGAGCAAGCCTTCAGCCGTGATAAGCATAAGCTCGTCGTCATCTTTGGCCACAACTAAAGCCACCAGCTCGCCGGTCTTTTCGCCTAGTTTCATGGCCAGCAACCCTTTACCGGCTCTACCCTGGCCCCGGTACTCTTCTAAAGAAGTACGCTTACCGAAGCCCCTTTCCGATACGAGGACCAGGTCGGCAAAGGGTTTTACCTTGGCCATGCCTACAACCTCGTCCCCCTCCTCCAGGGCTATGCCGCGTACCCCCCGGGCCACCCTGCCCATAGGCCTGACTTCTTCCTCAGAAAAGCGTATCACCTTGCCCTGGCGGGTGCCCAAAATGATTTCATCCTTCCCCGAAGTAAGCTCAACTCCAATCAGCTCATCCCCTTCATCCAGGTTCAAAGCGACGATTCCATCACGCCGGGAGGTGTTATATTCTTTTAGCGCGGTTTTCTTAACAGTTCCTTTGCGCGTGGCCAAAAACAAATAGGCGTCTTCCTCGAAACTTTCTACGCTTATAAGGGCTGTTATCCTCTCTCCCGGGCTTATATAAACCAGGTTGACCAGGGCGGTACCCCGGGCCTGGCGGTTAGCCTCAGGCACATCAAAGGCTTTAAGCCGGTACACCTTACCCTGGTTGGTGAAAAGGAGAAGGGAATGGTGGGTGGTGGTCACGGTAAGGTGCTCTACGAAGTCCTCTTCACGGGTAGTTAAGGCTTGAATGCCGCGGCCACCCCTCCTCTGGCTCCTGTAGGTATCGAGGGGGAGCCGTTTAATGTAGCCGCGGTGGGTAACAGTGATGACCACTTCTTCCCGGGATATAAGATCTTCGGCTTCCAGGGGCTCCTCTTCGTCGACTATCTGCGTGCGGCGGGGATCGGCAAATTTGGCCTTGATCTCTAGAAGCTCCTCGCGTACAATGGCCAATACTTTAGTCTCATCCGCCAGAACTCCTTTAAAGTAGCTTATTTTCTCCCTAAGTTCCCGGTATTCTTCTTCTAGCTTTTCTCGTTCCAGGGCCGTAAGCCTCTGCAGGCGCATATCCAGGATAGCCTGAGCCTGCTTTTCACTTAAAGAAAAGTTTTCCATAAGGCCCCGGCGGGCAGAATCGACGTCAGGGGAAGTTCTTATGATCTTTATGACCTCGTCCAAGAATTTAAGGGCGATCCTTAATCCTTCTACGATATGGGCCCTGGCTTCGGCCTGGTTTAGAAGGTAGCGGGTGCGGCGGGTGACGATCTCCTTCTGGTGCTTAAGATAATGCTCTAGCATCTCCTTTAAATTAAGGACCTGCGGCCGGCCGTCTACCAGGGCTAGCATAATAACCCCGAAATTCTCCTGCATCTGGGTGTGCTTATATAACTGGTTCAGGATGACTTTGGGCTGGACGTCCTTTTTAAGCTCGATCACTACCCTTAGGCCCGTACGGTCGGACTCGTCTCTTAAGTCGGTTATCCCTTCTATCTTTTTCTCCCTTACCAGCTCGGCTATGGTCTCTATAAGGCGGGCTTTGTTAACCTGATAGGGGACCTCAGTGATGACAATCTGCGTTTTGTTACCCACCTGCTCTATCGCCGCCTTAGCCCTGACTTTTATGGTACCCCTCCCCGTGCGGTAGGCGTTACGTATCCCTTCCCGCCCGATGATCAAACCTCCGGTGGGGAAATCCGGGCCCTTGACAATATTTAAAATCTCCTTCAATCCCGCTTCCGGCCGGTCAATGAGCAAAACTAAGGCATCCACCACCTCCCCCAGATTGTGGGGAGGAATATTGGTGGCCATGCCTACGGCTATTCCAGCCGAGCCGTTTATTAAAAGATTGGGTATGCGTGCGGGCAAAACTACGGGTTCCTTCAAGGTTCCGTCGTAGTTGGGGACGAAATCTACCGTGTCTTTTTCGATATCCTGGAGCATGGCCATGGCTATACTGGACAGCCTGGCCTCGGTATAACGCATGGCAGCCGGGGAATCTCCATCTAAAGAGCCAAAGTTTCCCTGGCCGTCTACTAGGGGATAACGGCTGGCGAAATCCTGGGCCAACCTCACCATGCTCTCGTACACCGCGGCATCACCGTGGGGGTGGTAACGGGCTAAAACGTCACCCACCACCCTGGCTGACTTCTTATATGGCTTGTCCGGCGTCATGTTAGCCTCATACATGGCATAAAGGATACGCCGGTGCACGGGCTTTAGACCGTCCCGTACGTCGGGTAAAGCACGCCCCACAATTACGCTCATGGCGTAATCGATGTAGGAGCGCTTCATTTCTTCTTCTATTCTAACCGGCAAGATGGTACCGGTGGGCTCTGCCAGCAAAGAGACAAACCCTCCTTCAAGCTAAATAAAAAACCTAGATATCCAGATTGCGCACCTCGTGGGCATGTTTCTGAATAAATTCCCGCCGGGGTTCTACCCTATCTCCCATGAGTATGTTGAATATCTCATCCGCTGCTACCGCATCCTCCAAAGTAACCTTAAGGAGGGTACGGGTGGCAGGGTTCATGGTCGTCTCCCACAACTGCTCAGGGTTCATCTCACCCAAACCTTTATAGCGCTGCACCTCCCAGCGTTCCCCGTCCCGGGAGGCCAAAAATTGCTCCAGGGCCTGATCGCTATATAGGTAATGTGTCTCCTTGCCCCGGGAGACCCTGTAAAGGGGCGGTTGGGCTATATAAATATATCCCTTTTCGATGAGGGGCCGCATATAGCGGTAGAAAAAGGTTAAAAGCAAGGTACGGATATGGGAGCCATCCACATCCGCGTCGGCCATAAGTATAGTCTTATGATAACGGAGCTTTTCTATGTTGAAATCATCCCCGATGCCCGTACCCAAGGCCGTTATAATGGCCCTTATTTCGTCGTTATTTAAAATTTTGTCCATCCGGGCCTTTTCTACATTGAGTATCTTGCCCCTCAAGGGCAAAATAGCCTGGAACCGCCGGTCCCGCCCTTGCTTGGCCGAGCCCCCCGCAGAATCTCCTTCTACGAGGAAGAGCTCCGTGACCTCCGGATCCCTGCTGGTACAGTCAGCCAGCTTACCAGGAAGATTTATGATTTCCAGTGCGCTCTTGCGCCTGGTCAGCTCCCTGGCCTTGCGGGCCGCTTCCCTGGCCCGGGCAGCAGTCAGGGCTTTATCCAGGATACGTCTTGCCACCGACGGATTTTCTTCCAAGTACGCGCTTAAATATTCACCTACCACGCCCTCCACAATGCCCCGTACTTCTGTGTTACCCAGCTTGGTCTTGGTCTGGCCTTCAAACTGGGGTTCCCTGACCTTCACACTTACTACGGCCACCAAGCCTTCCCTTACGTCGTCACCGGAAAGGCTGATCTCGCCGTCCTTTAAAATATTAAAGCGGCGGCCGTAATCGTTGATTATGCGGGTCAGAGCTGATTTAAATCCTATTTCATGGCTGCCGCCTTCTGCGGTACGGATGTTGTTGGCGTAAGATAAGATAAGCTCGTTATAACCGTCGTTGTACTGGAGGGCCACCTCCACCTGCACATCTTCCCTAGTAGCGCTGAAGTATATGGGATCGGGGTGGAGAACATTTTTATTTTTATTAAGGTAACGAACGAAATCCACCAAGCCACCCTCGTGCTGGTAGACCTTGCGTTCCTCCCGTATTTCATCCTGAAAGATTATTTTTAAACCGTGGTTAAGGAAAGCTAGCTCCTCAAGCCTGCGGCTTATTATATCCGGATCGAACTCTACCGTCTCAAAAATCTTAGGATCCGGCCGGAAGGTGATTATAGTCCCCGTGCCTTCTGCCTTCCCCGTAACTTTAAGCTCCGTTACCTTCTGGCCCCGCCGGTAGAGCTGCTCAAAAATCTTGCCTTCCCTTTTTACTTTAACCTTTAGTTCCGCAGAAAGGGCGTTGACTACGGAAAGACCAACGCCGTGGAGGCCGCCGGAGACCTTGTACCCGTTGCCGCCAAACTTTCCTCCGGCATGGAGTATGGTAAGGGCTACCTCTACCCCCGGCAGTCCCGTCTTCTCGTGTATATCTACAGGAATACCCCGGCCGTTATCCTCCACCGTAACCCGACCGTCGCGGTGAAGGGTAACCCTTATCTCATCACAAAAGCCCGCCAGGGCCTCATCTACGCTGTTATCTACCAGCTCAAACACGAGCTGGTGCAAGCCCCGTACCCCGGTATTCCCTATATACATTCCGGGGCGGCGCCTTACAGCTTCCAGCCCCTCTAGTACCTCAATCTGGCTTGCGTCATAAAGATTTTTATTTTCCCTTTCCTCCATCTCTGGCCTCCTACACTAGATTTTCCAGGGCAAATATTATCACAAGTAATTTTCGGCCGCAATGTACCTGTAGGTAAAGGTTTCTACCCTGCGGGCTAAGGTGAGGGAGGATATGGGAGAATAATACACTTTATTATCCTTGGTAATTATACAGGACTTTACCCCTTCCGGAGCTTTATTTTTGGACTTCCAAAAATCTTTGTTGAGCGGGGATTGTATCACTTTCTCATAATCAAGTATAGCGACTATTTCTTTTAAGGGAATGACTATTTCGCCGCCGATATGCAGGTACACAAGGCCCACCTCCCTTGGGTAAATCCTACTTTCCTAGCGGAAAGGTAAGGATATTTCCTTTATTTAACAAACTCGCAGGTAAGAAGGCCACCTCCGTTGTGGTTATAAAACTTTGGCCTCCCTCATTTATTAACTGGAGAAGGACCTCCTGCCTTCTTTTATCCAGCTCTGAAAAAACATCGTCTAACAAAAGGCACGGCCTAATTCCCAATATTTCGCCGAAATATACCACTTCGGCCAGTTTGAGCACTAAAACTAGGGAGCGCTGCTCACCCTGGGAGGCAGCATGGCGGGCAGGGCGGCCGTCTATATAAAAATCAAAATCATCGCGGTGGGGTCCCCAGAGGGTAGCCCCGGCAGCCACTTCCCTTTCTAGACGCTCAGTTATCTGCTCTAAACAATCTTTTCCGTCGGGCAGGCTCGGACGGTAAACCACGCTTATAGTCTGCTTTTCAGCCAAGCGGAAATAAAGCTTACAAGCCAGGGCGTTAAGACGCTCTAAAAAAATTTTCCGGCGTTCCACTATAGTTTGCGCCAGGCCGACAAGTTGTACGTTCCAAGGATCGACATCTCCTCTTTTAACTTTTCCCTCGGCTACCTGCTTAAGGATAGCATTCCGTTGCTTAAGAACCCGGTGGTAGGATATAAGATACTGGGCGTAGGAACGGTCGGTCTGGCAGAGCTCCCGGTCCAAAAATCTCCGACGAAGGGCCGGCGGCCCCTTTACCAAGTGCACATCATCGGGCCCGAAGGTGACCGTAGGAAATAAACCCAGAAGGTCCAGAATCCGTTGCGTGGTCCCGTTAATTGTTAACTCCTTACGGCCCGGATGGTATACAATACGCACCTGTACTTTCCCGTTTCCCCGCCGTACTGTACCGGTAAGTTCAAACCCTGTGCAACCCCAAGTTGTAAGTTCCCGATCAGCATGGTAGCGGAAGGACCGGGCCAGGGAAAGGTAGCCTATAGCTTCCAAGAGGTTTGTTTTTCCCGTTCCGTTCGGTCCTACTAGGATGTTAAGGCCGGGAGAAAACTGAAAAGCAGCCTCCCGGAAATTGCGGAACTCCTTTAGCCTAAGCTCGGATAAAAATGCAGCCTCCATCTTTATTTTTACCCGATTCTAACCGGTAAGATAAGACAAAAATAGTCCTCGTTACCCAGACCTTGCACTACAACGGGTTTTAAGGGTTCGTTGAATTTCAAGATTACCCTATCTTCATCGATTACCTTTAGAGCGCTAAGGAGGTACTTGCCGTTCAAGGCCACTTCCAGGCCCGGACCGGAAATTTCTGCCTGGAGCTCTTCCTCGATCTGTCCTACTTCGGGAGCCTGGGTAGAAAGTTTTAATCCTCCTTCCACCTGCAGGCGGATGATGGGGGAGCGCAGCCGGCTATCATCCCTGGCCAGTACCAGGGCCCGCTCCACAGCCAGGGTAATCTCCTGGGCGTCCATTATGGCTTCTGTAGCGAAGCTGGAAGGCAATACCTGGCGGTAGGGGGGAAACTGTCCGTTGAGGAGTCGACCGTAAAATACCAAATTTTCGGCTGCGGCAAAAATCTGGCTGGAACCCAAAGTAAAGGTCACTTCTCCTTCGCTACCCAGAAGGCGGGCGAGCTCGGCCAGGGTGCGGTGCGGTATTATAGGAGCCGCTTCCTGTTTACCTTCAAGCACGACAACCTTACCTCGCTGGAGGCTTAACCGGTGGGTATCTGTGGCCACCATGGTAAACTCCCCGGTGGAAGGATCTATTTCCCACAGAATACCATGATATATGCTGCGGAGGTCCTCGTTTCCGGCAGCGATACCGACCTTCTTTATGGCTTCTTTAAAGGTTTCTGCCGGTACCCGGAAAGACGCGGTTCCTTGCGCGTCGGGCAGGGCCGGAAATTGTCCGGGATCCAGGCTATAGAGCTCTACTCGTGACTGCTGGTAAGAGAGGGTGACCACTCCTCCAGCTACGCCGTCAATGTGTACATTGACGGGAGGCAAGTGGCGTACTATGTCCGTAAGGAGCCGGGCTGGAAGAAGGAGTTCTCCTTCCTCCTCTATGTCTGCCTCCATATCAAGAAGAATACCCATTTCTAGGTCCGTAGCGTGAAAAGAGAGACGCTTGTCGTGGGCTTTTATAAGTATTCCCGTTAAGGCCGGTAGAGGACTGTTAGTGGTTATGACCCGGTGAAGTTTCTGTACGGCACTTAAAAGTAGAGGTTGGGGACAAGTTACCCGCACGGAGCTTTGGACCCCCTTTTCTTCTCCTTCTTGTTATTATTTAGAGGTTATAAGTCCCGAGTAGTGATCGTAGTATAAAGGTGTGGAAATTGTGGATGATAACCGTTAGGGGCTTGACAAAATAAAAAACCGGTGTCAGTAAAACTGTGTAATTTATCCTTGTTTTATCTGTTGGATCAGGTGTTCTATGGTTTGCTGCAGGTCGGGATCTTTTTGGAGCTCCTGACCTATTTTTTCCCAGGCGTGTAAAACGGTAGTGTGGTCCCGACCTCCGAAGGCTTCACCGATCTTGGGTAAAGAAGTATCGGTTAGTTCGCGGGCCAAATACATGGCGATCTGGCGTGGATAGGCGAGATCGCGCGTCCTGCGTTTAGACTTAAAGTCTTCTACTTTAAGGTTAAAGTAGGCGGCCACCTTTTCCTGGATGAGGTGTACTGTTATGGGTTTGGGTTTAGCTAAGTTCAGGGCTTCTTTAAGGATTTTCTCCACAGTTTCCACAGTGAGTTCTTGTTCCGTGAAGGCCGCATAGGCGGCTACCCTGATGAAGGCTCCCTCTAGCTCCCGGATGTTAGAATCGATCTTTTGAGCGATAAAAAGCATTATATCGTCCGGCAAGTGGATGTTTTCTAGAGAGGCTTTTTTTCTGAGTATGGCCACCCTGGTCTCCAAGTCCGGGGGCTGGATATCGGTAATCAGGCCCCATTCGAAGCGGGAGCGCAGCCTCTCCTCCAGAGTAGGTATCTCTTTGGGTGGCCTGTCGCTGGATATTATGATCTGCTTGCTGGCCTCATAAAGGGCGTTGAAAGTGTGGAAAAATTCTTCTTGCGTGCGTTCTTTTCCTGCCAAGAACTGTATGTCGTCTATGAGCAATACATCGATATTACGGTATTTATTACGGAAAGATACCGTATCATTATCATGGATGGCGTTTATAAGTTCGTTGGTGAACTTTTCGGAGGAAACATACATGACCCGGTAGTGGGGCATATGCTGGCGTACGTAATGTCCTATGGCTTGCATGAGGTGGGTTTTCCCTAATCCTACCCCTCCGTAGATAAACAGAGGGTTGTAAGCCTTGGCTGGGGCTTGAGCCACGGCAAGGCACGCGGCGTGGGCAAACCGGTTGCTGTTTCCAACCACGAAGGTATCGAAGGTATATTTGGGATTGAGGTAGCACAGCTCTTCGCTTTCGGGAACCACTGGCACTCCTAGGGAAAAGGAGCCCTCCTCTTCCCCGGGGGGTAACGCTATAAGCTGGACGTTCACATACCGCTGGAATACCCGCTCCAGGGTGGCCTGGAGCAAAGGCGAAAAGCGGCTTTGGATGTAATCCCGGGCGAATTCATTAGGAACGGCCAAGATGAAGGTGTATTGTTTTAGAGCTAAAGGCCGTGCTTGGCGGAACCATACTTCTACGGTCCTTGGTGGTAGTTGCTGTTCTAGGATTTGGAGAGCTTGTTGCCACGCAGCCTGTAAATTTATGGGTGGCAAAGGCCAAAACCTCCTTAACTGTGGATAGCGGGCAAAATTATCTTAACAAAGATGTGGATAAGTAGCAACGGCCCTTTTTTCTTGACAGGGGGAAAAATGCTGGGATATAATGTAACTGCGCTGCTGCTTATTATGCGTTTTGAATATGATTAAGCCGCAGACGGTGCGTGATATTACGGCTTACCCTTTATATTGTTGTATCGGCATCAAAAGCAGGGATTGTTTGCGGTTTTGGGAGGGAAGAAGTTGAAAAGGACTTACCAGCCTAAGCGCAGGCGGCGCAAAAGGGTGCATGGGTTTCTAAAGAGGATGAGTACGAGATCGGGGCGCGAAGTTTTAAGGAGGAGGCGGCGTAAAGGTAGAAAGCGCTTGACTGCTTAAGGCCGGGAGTGGCCTTATAACATTTTTACTAGGGGGTCAGGATATGCTTCCTGCCGCCCGTAGGATCACCCGGACAGCGGAGTTTAGAAGGGTTTATCGGCAGGGGCGCAGGGTAGGTAGCAAGGCCCTCGTCTTATATTGGCGTCCGAATGACAAGGGATATACTCGGTTCGGTTTTTCCGTTTCGAAAAAGATAGGTCGCTCCGTGGTCCGCAACCGCTTGAAGAGGCTGTTACGGGAAGCCTGCCGGCGGCATTTAGCCTCCTTCCGGCCGGGATTTGACGTGGTTTTGGTGGCGCGGGAAGGCATTAGGGGATGGGGTTTTAAAGAAGTTCTGGGCGAGGTATTAACGTTGGGCCAACAGGCTAAACTGTTAGTGGATTCTGCAAGTGAAGGGGCGGAAGACCCTGGTTAAGGTGGCTGTTTTCATTATAAGGATGTATCAGCGGTTTCTTTCACCTTGGTGGGGACCCCGGTGCCGCTTTTATCCTAGCTGTTCCCATTATGCTGTGGAGGCTTTGGAGCGTTACGGTATACTGCGGGGGGGATGGCTGGTGGTAAGGCGCCTTATTAAATGCCATCCGTGGTATCCGGGCGGATATGACCCCGTGCCTTAGGTGCGTAGAGGGTAAAAAGGGGGATTTAGAAGTATCTTGGGCGGGCTAGTAGAGTTTCTATCACAATCGCTTCAATTTTTCTATAGTATAACCGGGGTGTTGGGTGTTCCCAACTACGGTCTAGCTATAATATTCTTCACTGTGGCCGTAAAGTTGCTGCTGTCGCCCCTCACGTACAAACAGCTGAAATCTATAAAGCGGATGCAGGAGTTGCAGCCCAAAATACAGGAGATACAGAAAAGGTATAAAAATAACCCGCAAAAGGCCCAACAGGCCATGCTAGAGCTTTACCGCGCCGAGAAAATAAATCCTTTAGGCGGCTGTTTGCCGCTACTGGTCCAGATGCCCATTTTGTTCGCCTTGTTTGCTGCCCTGAGGGACTTTTTTGATCCTCGGCGGAACCCGGCTGTGAACATGGAACATGCTAATTTCTTCTGGATTCCCAACTTGGGACAGGCGGATCCTTACTTCCTGCTACCGGTGCTGGTAGCAGTTACTACTTATTTACAGCAGCGGATTAGCATGGTAAATCCCCGGGACGGCTCGCAGAGAACCATGCTTGTTGTTATGCCCCTTCTTATCGGGTGGATGAGTAGCCACTTTCCGGCCGGGTTGGCTCTGTATTGGGTGGTATTTAGCGTAATGGGCATCCTGGAGCAGTGGTTGTTGCGGAGACAGCCGGGGTTGACGAAGGGGGAAGTCAGCGCTAAATGAGGGCTGTAGAAATGACGGGCAGAACGGTGGAGGAAGCTATTGAGGCGGCTTTACGAGCTTTGGGTGCGCGCAGGGATGAAGTGGAGATTGAGGTTTTGGAAGAGGGTAGTAAGGGTTTTTTAGGGCTATTGGGTTCCCGCCAGGCCAGAGTGAGGGTTAGCTTGTTGGAAAATCCGGAGAGGGCTATCAAGGGTTTTTTAGAGAAAGTTCTTAGTGCCATGGCTTTGGAGGCGGGTGTGGAGGTAAGAAGACGTGAGGATTATTTTTTGGTGAGCTTTTATGGCCGTGACCTTGGGCTTTTAATAGGGCGGCGGGGCGAAACTTTAAATGCTTTGCAGTATCTGACTAATCTGGCAGTAAGCCGCATGATAGGCGAGCGGGTGCGGATTGTTTTGGATGCGGAAGGGTACCGGAAGAGGAGGGAGCAGGCACTAGTTCGGTTGGCGCGGCGGCTTTCGGAGAGGGTTAAGCGCACCGGTAATAAGGTCGTGTTGGAACCTATGACTCCTCAGGAAAGAAGGATAATCCATACGGCCCTACAAAACGATTCTCAGGTTGTAACTTACAGCGAGGGGGAGGAGCCGAACCGTAAAGTAGTTATATGTCTGAGAAAGGGATGAAGGTTAAGGTTTAGGAAAAGATAAAAATGGTTTGGGATGGGGATGGGCAGGCCCAGTAATACATATTTCCGTATTACTGGGCTTTATGCTATCTTGGTAGAAAGGTGAGGAAAAGCTATAGGTGGTGGAGGTAAGTCGGGGTTGCTGGAGGATACCATAGCTGCCATATCCACCCCGTTAGGAGAGGGTGGCATAGGGATAATACGTATAAGCGGGCCGGAGGCTGTGAAGGTTGCTTCGAAGGTTTTTAAGCCCAAGAGGGGAGCCCCCCTGGAGGGTACGGCCAGCCACAGGGTACGGCTGGGCTTGGCTTTAGACCCTAAGACGGGTGAGGTTTTGGATGAGGTTTTGGCCCTGGTGATGAGGGCTCCCCGCAGCTACACCGCGGAAGATGTGGTGGAACTTCACTGTCACGGGGGTCCCCTGGCGTGTGCGCGGGTACTGGAGGCAGTGTTGAAGGCTGGGGCGAGGCTCGCGGAACCCGGGGAGTTCACGCGGCGGGCTTATCTTAACGGGAGGTTGGATTTAGCCCAGGCGGAGGCGGTTTTAAACATCATTAGAGCGCGCAGCCGGGCAGGGTTGTCCGCAGCGGTGAGGCAGCTGGAAGGGAGTTTGTCACGTAGGGTTAGGGAGATCAAGGACGCGATTGTAGGGGTATTGGCTGCAGTGGAGGCTAGTATCGATTTCCCCGAGGAGGTGGGGGAGCCGGGTACGGAGGTACGGGAAAGGCTGGGGAAAGTTAGGGAGGACCTGAAGGGTTTACTTGCGACTTGGGAGGAGGGTAAAATCTTAAGCCAGGGGATAAGGATAGCCCTGGTGGGCAGGCCCAATGTGGGTAAGTCCAGCTTGCTTAATGCTCTTTTAAAGGAGGAGCGGGCCATTGTAAGCGATATCCCGGGTACTACGCGGGATACCATTAAAGAGACGCTGCAGCTGGGGGGCCTTGCTTGCGAGCTGGTGGATACTGCCGGGTGGAGGGAGGCGGCGGAAGGGTTAGAAAGGATGGGAATAGCCAGGAGCCGGGAGGCTGCTTTGGCTGCGGATTTGGTACTGCTGGTGGTGGACCTTACGGTGGGTGTAACGAAGGAAGATAGAGAAATTAGGGAAAGTTTGAAGGATAAGCCCCTGGTGGTGGTGGGCAACAAAGTGGATGCAGTGGCAAGGGCGGAGGTAGAGCCGTTAAAGGATTTGGCTGGTTCATGGCCCTGGGTGGTGGTTTCGGCTAAAACGGGTGCGGGGCTTGAGGAGCTGGGAAGTAAAGTGCGGGGTCTTGTTTTAAGCGGTCAGGCTTTGAGGGCTCCGGATGAACCGTTATTGCTCCGTGAGAGGCATAAGGTGGCTTTAGAAAGGGCTTTAGAACATGTGGAGGATGCTCTGGCGGGGTGGTCGGAGGGGCTTCCATGGGACCTCATAAGCATCGACCTGCGGGGTGCTTGGGAGGCTGTAGGCGAAATTACGGGGGAGACCGCACAGGATGAACTTTTAGATCGCATTTTCAGCGAGTTCTGTTTAGGAAAGTGAGGATGGTGAGTGTTGATTTTCGAAGGAAAGGAGGGGGAAAGGAGATGTACCGGGCGGGAGATTATGATGTGATTGTAGTGGGAGCCGGACACGCCGGGTGCGAGGCCGCCCTGGCTTCGGCGCGCCTGGGTTGTCGGACTTTGCTTTTGACCTTGAGCTTAGAGGCTGTAGCTATGATGGCTTGCAACCCTTCGGTAGGCGGGCCCGGAAAGGGGCACCTGGTGCGCGAGGTAGATGCTCTGGGAGGCCAGATAGGGCTGAACACGGACCGGAGCCGGATTCAAATAAGAAGGCTTAATATGGGCAAAGGACCCGCGGTCAGGGCCTTGCGCGCCCAAACGGATAAAAAGCTTTACCAGCAGCTTATGCTTTTGACCCTCCTTAGGCAGCCTAATCTTGAACTTAAGCAGGCCACGGTTACCCGGGTGGTAACGGAGGGTGGCCGGGTCAAGGGAGTTGTTACCAGGACGGGGGCGTTTTTCGGCTGCCGGAGCTTGGTGGTGACTACGGGGACGTATCTTAGGGGCCGCATTATAATCGGTGATGTAACCTATGAGGGTGGTCCTAACGGGCAGTTTCCCGCGGTAGAGCTAGCGGAAAGCCTGCGGGAGCTGGGCCTTAGAATGGGCCGCTTTAAGACGGGAACTCCTCCCCGGGTAAACAGGAGGTCGGTCGATTTTTCTAAGATGATCGAACAACCCGGGGATGAGGGACCGCTGTATTTTTCCTTCTGGGAGGAAACGCCTAACCGGCCTAATGTACCCTGCTGGTTGACCTATACGAATGAAAGGACGCACCAGATCATCCGAGACAATTTGCATCGGGCTCCGCTGTTTACGGGTCTTATAGAGGGCCGGGGTCCACGGTATTGTCCTTCCATTGAGGACAAGGTAGTTAGGTTCGACCGGCCGGCCCACCAGGTTTTCCTTGAGCCGGAAGGGCTGGGTACGGATGAGATGTACGTGCAGGGGGTGTCCACCAGTCTGCCGGAGGACGTGCAGATCGAGGTGTTGCGCAGCATCCGGGGTCTGGAGAGGGCGGAAATGGTGCGTCCCGGTTATGCTATTGAATATGATTACGTGGATCCGACCCAGCTCAAATTGACCTTGGAGTGCAAGGATATACCTGGGCTTTTGTTGGCCGGGCAGATAAACGGTACTTCCGGATATGAGGAGGCGGCCGCCCAGGGGCTTATAGCCGGTATCAACGCTGCCTGCCTGGCTAAGGAAAGGGAGGGCCTGGTTGTTAGCCGGTCTGAGGGTTATATAGGAGTGTTGATCGATGACCTGGTGACGCGCGGAGTAACCGAGCCGTACCGGATGCTCACCTCCCGGGCTGAGCACAGGCTTTTGTTGCGAGAGGATAATGCGGACCTTCGTTTGGCCGAGAAGGGTTATAGGGTAGGTCTGTTGGACGGGGCCCGCTTTGAGGCCTTTTGTCGCAAGAGGGAGGCCATATCCAGGGCTTTAGAGGACTTGCGGAGCCGGCAGGTCGGGCCGGATGCGGAGGAACTGCAGGATTTGCTGGCGGAGAAGGGGGAGAGCCCCCTTAAGGGTCCGGCAAGCCTTGCGGAAATTTTAAAGCGGCCGCGTATTACTTTAAGAGATCTTCAGGTTAGGGGGCTTTTTCCCGAGCTGGAACCTGCCGTGGCGGAAGAAGTAGAGATCACTTTGAAATACGAAGGGTATATCGCCAAGGAAAAAGCCCAGGTGGAAAAGCTGGCCCGGTTGGAAGGTCGCCGCATACCGCCCGACTTAGATTACTACGAGATAAAAGGGTTGTCGCGGGAAGGGCAGGAGCGGCTGAGCAAGGTACGTCCGGAAACGGTGGGTCAGGCCCTCCGTGTGCCGGGGGTTACTCCTGCGGACGTGAGCCTGTTACTTGTCTATTTGGAGGAGAGGCGGCGCAGGTCCGGGGGGAATGAGGGTTTGCGGGCGGCAAGGTAAGCTTTAGATCAGTTTTGGAGCCGGGGGTAGCTTTGGGATGGGGAGCCAGGATAATTCGGTAGAGCTACGGCTTTTTTTAGAAGAGCAGGGCTTGACGTTGGAGGAGGAAAGAGCGCTGCTCCTTTACCGTTACGGTAAGATGCTGAAGGAGGCGGGTTCTAGGTTTAACGTTACGGGCGTGAAGGAGGAGAAGGAAATCTGGAGGAAGCATTTTCTGGATTCCCTTCTCCTTTTTTTTGCCGTGGAGGTTCCGCCGGGCGCGCGAGTGGTGGATATCGGTACGGGTGCAGGTATTCCCGGGTTGGTAATTAAGATTTACAGGCCCGACCTTGAAGTTTCCTTGGTGGACAGTAACCGGAAAAGGTTGGGTTTCGTACAGGGGGTAGTGAAGGAATTGGGGTTGGAGGACGTGGAGTGTGTGGTGGCGCGGGTAGAAGAGTTGGGTAGGCGGAAGGGTTGGCGGGAATGCTTCGACTTGGCTCTGGCTCGGGCTGTAGCGGAGTTGAGGGTGCTGGTGGAATACGGTCTGCCCTTGTTGAAGATGGGGGGGAGGCTTGCGGCGTACAAGGGACCCCGGGCTGAGGAGGAAGTGGAGAGGGCAGGCCGCGCCCTGGATACCATCGGTGGCACGGTGGAGAAGATGTGGAGGGGGCGCCTTCCGGATGGAGGTGAGGAGCGCAGGATAGTTGTTATCCGGAAGGTTGCTGCAACGTCGTCGGAGTGGCCGAGGCGGGTGGGAATTCCTGCTAAGAGGCCTCTTTAAGTATCTGGCCGGGGTGAGGATGTCGCCTCTGGGGCGGGAGTTTTACGAAACGGCCTCTTTATGTGGAGCGGATGGTTCTGGTATAGTAGAAGGCGGAGATGAAGAAGAGAGACCGCTAGGTACAGGTTACAGGAACGAAGCGGGTGGGAGGTAAGGTTCCATGGGGAGGGTTATTGCCATAGCCAATCAAAAAGGAGGGGTTGGAAAGACAACTACTGCGGTTAATTTGAGCGCATGTCTCGCTGAAGAGGGGAAGAAAGTCCTCTTGGTGGACATAGACCCGCAGGGTAACGCTACCAGCGGGGTGGGCATTGACCGTTTTAGGGTGGAACACTCAATATACGATGTGCTTATCGAAGGGGTTCCTTTGGAGGCGGTCATAGTTCCTACGGCGGTAAGGGGTTTACAGGTGGCGCCGGCTACCATGGAGCTTGCCGGAGCTGAGGTAGAGCTGGTTAACGCTGTCGCTAGGGAGGAACGTTTGAAAAAAGCGCTGGTCGGGGTTAAGGAGGACTATGATTTTGTTATTATTGATTGCCCTCCCTCTTTAGGCCTTCTCACCCTGAATGCTTTAACTGCTGCGGACCGGGTTTTGATCCCCATTCAGTGCGAGTATTATGCTTTGGAAGGCCTAGGCCAGCTTATGAACACGGTGCGGCTTGTATCGAGGCATCTGAACCCTGGCCTTGAGGTCGAAGGGGTGGTTCTTACCATGTTTGACCCCCGCACCAATCTGGCCATCCAGGTGGTAGAGGAAGTAAAAGGTTATTTCCGGGATAAGGTGTTCCGAAGCCTTATACCGCGAAACGTAAGGCTGAGCGAGGCTCCCAGTTACGGGCAACCCATAACTTTGTACGACCCCCGTTCCCGGGGCGCGGAGGCTTACCGGGAACTGGCTAAGGAGGTGCTTGCCAATGGCTAAACGGGGGCTGGGACGCGGGTTGGGTGCTTTGCTGCCGGACATCAGGGATAAAGAGGATTCTTCGGGGGTCCAGCTTTTGCCGGTGGACAGTATTATACCCGGGAAGCACCAACCGCGGGAAGATTTTGATGAGGAAAAGCTGGCCGAGCTGGTAGATTCGATCCGGGTGCACGGAGTGATTCAGCCAGTTATTGTACGGCCCGTGGGGGAAGGGCGTTATGAATTGGTGGCCGGCGAGCGGCGCTGGCGGGCGTGCAAGGCGGCGGAAGTGAAGGAAATACCGGCGTTGGTCAGGGAGTTGGATGAGCGGCAGGTGCGGGAGATAGCCCTTATTGAGAATGTGCAGAGGGAGGACTTGAACCCTCTGGAGGAGGCCAGGGCTTATGAGGCCTTGATGGTGGAGTACGGGCTTACTCAGGAGGAGATAGCTTCACGTGTAGGTAAGAGCCGCCCGGTTATTGCCAATGCGCTGAGGCTTTTACAGCTTCCCGCGGCGGTACAAGAGATGCTCCGGAGGGGTGAGCTTTCGGCTGGGCATGCCCGGGCCCTTCTGTCCCTCGAAGATGCGGACTTACAGGTCCGGGCGGCGGAGGAGGTTGTGGAGCGGGGCTTGAGTGTGCGGGAGACGGAGGAGTTGGTGCGTCGCTGGCAGGGGAAGGCCCCCCAAGGACGGAAGGCTGGATCTGTAAGGGTTTCGGAGGAGGCGGACTGGGAGTTAGAGGCGATGAGAGAGGCGTTGGAGGAGCGGTTCGGCACGGCGGTTAAGATCCGGCGGATGCGTCAGGGCGGGCGTATTGAAATTTATTATTACAGTGAGGGAGAGTTAGAGCGTTTGTTGCAGGTGTTGGGAGGGGAGATGGTATCATTATAAGTATTTCGTGTGGAGAATGTTTCACGTGAAACATTTTATGTGTCCTCGGGCAGTAACTTTATAACCACAGGAGGGGAAAACAAGTTATGTTAGACGAGACCCTTAAGGAAAAGTTAGAGCGGCTGAAAGAGATATTAGCTGGGTTGGAGACTGTAGTGGTAGCCTACTCGGGCGGGGTGGACAGTACATTTCTTCTACGCGTGGCCCGGGAAGCCGCGGAAAAGGTCCTGGCCGTTACGGCGATTTCTCCTACTTACCCTCAATCTGAGCTGGACCAAGCGCAAAGGCTGGCCCAGAGCCTGGGTGTGGAACACCTGGTAGTAGAAAGTCATGAAATGGACAACCCCAATTTTTGCGCTAATCCGGCCGATAGGTGCTATTACTGCAAAAGCGAGCTTTTCAGCCGCCTCCAGGCTATAGCGGCGGAGAGGGGCTTTAAAGCCGTAGTAGACGGCTCCAACGCCGAAGACGCGGGCGACTTCCGTCCCGGAATGCGAGCAGCCCGGGAATACGGTGTAAGGAGCCCGCTCCTGGAGGCGGGCCTCACCAAAGAAGAAATAAGGAAGCTCTCCCGCTACTACAATCTGCCCACCTGGGATAAGCCGGCCATGGCCTGCCTGTCCTCTCGTATCCCCTATGGCGAGCCCATTACTCTTGAAAAAATAAAGCAAGTAGCAGAGGGGGAAGCTTTTCTGCGCAGCCTGGGCCTTAGGGAGGTGCGCCTCCGGCACCACGGCCCTATAGCCCGCCTGGAAGTGAGCCCCGCAGCCTTCCCACTACTGATCACCGCAGGAACGAGGGAAAGGATCATCACGACCTTGAAAAGCCTGGGCTTTACCTATGTGACTCTGGACCTGGAGGGTTTCCGCAGTGGGAGCATGAACCAACTCTTAAAGCAGGGGGCAGGTGCCGGAAAATGAAGGTGGCCTATCTCGATTGTTTTTCTGGTATCAGCGGAGATATGTTCCTGGGAGCACTCCTGTCCTGTGGGTTAAGCCTGGAAGACCTTAAGGCGGGGTTAAAGTGCCTTCCCCTCGAGGGCTGGGAGCTTAAGGTTGAAAGGGTACGCCAGCACGGTATAGAGGCCGTGGACGTAGAGGTCAGGGTACAAGGCTCCCATCCGGAGCGCCACCTCCAAGATATACTGGGTATAGTCCGGTCCTCTTCGCTGCCTGCGGCCGTGCAAGAAAAGGCCGAGGCTACCTTTCAGCGCCTGGCCGCGGCCGAGGCGCGCGTGCACGGTATTGCGCCGGAGGCGGTCCATTTTCACGAAGTCGGGGCAGTGGATGCCATTATCGATATTGTGGGCACCTGCTGGGGGCTTTATCACCTGGGCATAGAGGAGGTACATTGCTCACCCCTGCCCTTAGGTTCCGGCTGGGTGCGCTGCCGCCACGGGGAACTTCCCGTACCCGCGCCGGCCACCGCGTACCTTCTGGAGGGCGTTCCCGTTTACGGGAGCGAAGTTCAGGCAGAGCTGGTCACTCCTACGGGCGCAGCCCTGGCCACTACCCTAGCTTCCTCCTTTGGCCCCCTACCCCCCATGAAAATTTCGGCCTGCGGTTACGGAGCAGGTAAAACTCCCTTAAGCCGGCCCAATCTCCTGAGGATATTTATAGGGGAACCCTGGCCGAACCCCGGCCAAGAAGATTTTTTTTTAAACGATAAGGTCCTGGTGGTAGAGACAAATATAGACGATATGAACCCGGAATTTTTCCCACACCTGGTGGAAGAAGTTCTGGCTGCCGGAGCTGTAGACGCCTTTTTCACCCCGGTCCACATGAAAAAGGGGCGGCCGGGGGTTGTCTTTACGGCCCTGTGTCCCCCTGCCAGCCTGGATGCCGTGGCTTTGGCTTTATTCCGCCACTCCACTACCCTGGGCTTGCGTGTGCGGGAGGAAGCACGGCTGGTGGCCAAGCGTGAAGTCTGCACAGTCCCCACAGAGTACGGGGAAGTCTTGGTTAAATGGGGGGTCCTCCACCCTTCCCGGGAAAAGGAAGCAATACTCAACGTCGCGCCCGAATTTGAATCCTGTTACCGCATATCCAAGGAGAAGGGCGTACCGTTAAAGGAGGTCTACGCTGCGGCCCTCGCCGCGGCCAGGGCCTCCGGCCCGCCGCCCACCCTTACCGGGTGACCAGTCGGCCAGACCGACCTTAACACAGGGTTCGTCCTACCGCTTCCCTTACCCTCTTTGCCCCTCCTTAAATGGGAGGGGCTCCCTCACCCCTCTGGGATTCTAAGAGGGAAAGGCACAGGGCGCTCCAGCGTAAAATCAATTTGAGGGCTGCTTTGTAAGCACCGGGAGGGATTTAGCCACTATGCTCGCACAAATCACCCGCTGGGCGGAGTTTATTTACCCTTACATACCCTATATAAGTGCAATGGTCCTGGTAGCAATCATTATTTTAACGGCTCTTACGCTTTATGCCACAAGTGAAATAAAACGCCTGGATCGCAGGCTGCGGCGGTTGGCGGGCGCGGGAGAGGGCGAGGATATTAAGGAGGTACTGGAGCGCTTCCGGGACATAAAGGATGTAAAAAACCAGATGGATCGCTTGGAGGAGAAAATCCAGCATATTCTGGAGAACCTGGAAAACGCCCTCTGCCGGGTGGGGATGGTCCGCTTTAACGCCTTTTCTGATACAGGAAGCGAATTGAGCTTTGCCTTGGCCGTCCTGTCCAAGGAAGGCGACGGTTTTATCCTCACGAGCCTTTACTCCCGGGATGAGACGAGGGTATTTTTAAAGCCTGTAAAGCGCGGCCGCCCCCTTTACCGGTTAAGCGAAGAAGAGGAGAAAGCCCTGCAGATAGCCTTAGGTTATATTACGGCCTGAGGGGAAAAAATAAAGCGGGGGTGAAAGCTCAATGCTTTTCAAAGACCGCAAGGAGGCAGGGGAAAAACTCGCCCGAGCCCTAAGGTCCTTTTCGGGACGGAATGCCCTGCTACTGGCCATCCCCCGGGGAGGGGTGGTAGTCGGGCAGCCGGTTGCGGAAGCCCTGGAGGCCGAGTTAGATGTTATTATCCCCCGCAAGGTGGGGGCTCCGGGCAATAGAGAACTGGCCGTTGCGGCGGTGGCCCCGGACGGGACTGTCCTGTATAACGAAAAGGCCCTTAACTTGCTGGGATTGCGTAAAGAAGACCTACTACCGGAGATCGACAGGGAGATTAGAGAGATCAGGCGCCGCTTGGAAGTCTACCGGCGAGGGCGGGAGGAGCCTACAATAAAGGGCAGGGTGGTCATTGTCATAGATGACGGCCTGGCTACGGGATTCACCATGGAGGCCGCCTTGACCTCCCTTCGGAAAAAGGAGCCCCGGGAACTCGTCCTGGCGGTGCCCGTAGCACCGCCTGAAACCTTGGAAAGGTTACGCCCACTGGTGGAGGAGGCGGTATGCCTGGCCACACCGGAACCCTTCTATGCCGTAGGCCAGTTTTATTTATCTTTTCCCCAAGTAGAGGACGAGGAGGTACTCGCTATTCTAGGGAAGGGCTATTGTAAGCCCTGAACAGCAGGATAGGAATCTAAACCATAGGCCTGGCGAACCCCGTGGTAGATAGCCAGAGCTATCCTTTCGGCCATGCGCATGACGAGGCTTAACCGGGTGTTTTGCAGTACAAAATACTCCATATACCCGCCGACGTTTACTATCCCCGTGAAGTGAACATCACCTACGGCTGGCAGGACCTTGTTCACTCCAGCCCCCGGCCGGAGGGCCCCGGGAGATAAGGTGATGGTGCCTACGCTGTCGACCTGGCCCAGACAGGCGTCTACCGCTATTATGAAGGGGTCGGGAAAGCTGGTGCGCATCTCGTCCAGCTTTTCAGTAAGATTGCTGGCATGGACAGGATCCTCCAGGGTACCGAAAACGCAAGCCGGGAAATCGGCAAAGGATACGAGTTTGGTTCCCACCAGAGGCCCCAGACTGTCTCCTGTAGACCGATCGGTACCGATACTTAAGACCACCACGGGCCGCGTGTGCCCGGGATTAAGCCGCAGGAGGTACTCCTTTAGCCCGGAACTCAGCTTCTCTACAACCAAAGGATCCTGATAGTGAAATTTAAGCTTTCCGAGGGAACCGGAGTTTTCCACAAGATGGCGGGAGATAAAAGGAAGTGCAACCATAACTTCCCTCCTGTAACAACATCGTGGCTACAGTATATGCTATTTCTGCCTTTTTTATACGCAAGTTTAAGAGCAGCCTAGACCCCGCTACATAAGATATAATATGATGAACGGTTACACCTCTCGACCAAGCGCAAGGATTAAAGTTAAAGAGAGCGGGGGAGGATTTTTCTTCTCGTTTGTCGAACATTTTTTATTCAAAGGGCCAGAAAGGAGTGTAAATTCATGCTTGCCCGCGCCTTAAAACGCAGGCTAAAGATAGGAGGGTGCGCGGCCACTATTGCCCTATCTTTAATCCTGGCCCTAGCCACAATCCAGGGCTGTACTCACCGAGCAAAGGCGAACGCAGAAATACCACCAGCCTTAAGTTCCAGCAAGCAAATCCGCACCATTTTGGATAAACAGGAGCTACAGCAGGTGCTCGTTTATTATGCTACGCCCGACGGCCGCTATTTGGTGCCCGTCACGGTGGGAATCAACCCGACCCGCGAATTGGCGAAAACAGCGGTGGAGAAGCTTTTGGCCGGACCGGCCCGGGAGGGTCTCGCCCGCACTATACCTGAAGGTACCAAGCTTAAAGAGATATACTCCTTAACTGGAGAGAACACCGCCTACGTGGACCTAACCAAGGAGTTCCTCCAGCTCAAAAGCGCTAAAGAAGCAAAGCTAGCCCTCGACTCTTTGGCACTTACTCTCACGGAGCTAGGGGGTATAGATAGCATAACGGTTTTAGTGGAGGGCCAAAAGATAGAAAGGCTAGGCGATCTCGAGGTACGGGAACCCGTAAGGCGACCCCCGGCCGTAAACCCGATACTTGAAGGCCAGGGGGCGAGCAGTGATACGGTACAGGTCTACTTTAGCGATAAAAATGCCCTTTACCTTATTCCCATTACCATACCTGTCCCCAAAGGCAAGGAAGGGGAGAGGGAGCGGGTGGCCCTCGAAGCTTTAATAAAGGGCCCTCCGCCCGGTAGCGGCCTGCTTCCCACTGTTTGGCCAGGAACGAAACTAATCAATTTCTTTATAAGGGATGGAGTAGCCTGGGTCAACTTTAGCCAGGAGGCCCTTGCCTACGGGGGAGGCTCTACTGCAGAAAGAATGTTTGTCAATTCTGTGCTTCTCACCTTGACGGAAGCTGTGACAGTAAATAAAGTACAATTTTTATTCGAAGGAGAAAAGCGAGTTCACCTCCCGGAAGGGACACCGGTGGACCAACCTCTTCCCCGGCCTGAACAGATCAATATGATCTACTAGCGGCCTTTAGTGTACGCTTATCTGGATGCGCCGCTGTTTCTGCTGGGCTGCCTTGGGGAGGCGTATTTCCAAAATGCCGTTTTGGTAGGAAGCAGTAGCCTTTTCAGGCTCTACTTCCGCCGGCAGTCCTATGGTTCTGGCGAAGGTGCCGTAGAAGCGCTCCGTACGGTGATAGTTACGATCCGAGGCTTCCTGGGATCGCTTTATCTCTCCCCGTATGGTAAGAGAATCCTCCGTAGCGGTTATTTCCACGTCGTCCTTAGAGACCAGGCCGGGGAGTTCAGCAGTTACCACTACCTCGCGGTCAGTCTGGTAAAGATCGAGTCGCGGCCCTTCTGCCAGCCCGCCTAGCCAAGTACCGGGCCAGGCCCGCATAAGCTCATCCCGAAAACTGGCCAGTTCCCGCCAAGGCCAAAGGCCCTCGCGCCACTGGCGCCAAGGGGTAATTTCCATGCTTGCTCAGCCTCCTTAAAGATTTTCCATGGACGGAGCCACTCCGGACGAATGCCGTTGCGCTCCGGTAGTCATTTATTAGATTTTATATTTTAGGCGATATTATGCATGGGAGGAGAAGTTTTGTCGATGGAAAAAGAGACACGGCCCGGAGAGTACGAGCTACGGATTAGACGCTTTCAAGAGAAGCTAAAAGAAAAGGACTTACAGGGGGCCCTGGTTTTTCAGCCAGCAGACCTCTTTTACTTGGCCGGCGCCTGTCCGGACGGCCACCTTTTTATTCCTTCGGAAGGCAAACCGGTTCTTTTAGGCTACGGAGGACTGGAAAGGGCGAGGGAAGAAGCGGCCTGGCAGCCGGTATTTCCCGTAACGGGCTTCCGGGACATACGCCGCGTGCTTATAGAGTTGGGTTTTAAGGATTTAAAGAGGTTGGGTACGGAAATGGATGTCATCCCTCTAAAGCTTTTTTCCCGTTACCAGACCCTCTTTCCGGATTGCGAGTGGCAGGATATAAGCCCTGATATACGTGTCTTGCGGATGGTAAAGTCGCCTGGAGAAATAGAAGCCATACGTTATGCAGCCTCCCGGCATTCTGAAGTGTTCCACTACATAAAGGACCGTATCCGGCCGGGAATGACGGAGCTGGAGATAGCGGCGGATTTAGAAGGGTACGCGCGGCGCCTGGGACACCAAGGTCGGGTCCGCTTCCGCGGGCTAGAGCAGGGGATGCCTGCTGGAGTGGTGGCCGCAGGCAGAAGCGGCACTTATAACGTCGGCGTTCCGTGGACAGTAGGCGGGCATGGCCTTTCCGGACTTTACCCCATGGGGGCAGGCAACCGCAGGTGGGAGCCAGGGGAACCCCTGCTGGTGGATTATCCAGGAGCATATGGGGATTACCTGGTAGACCAGACCAGGGTATACTTTACCGGCCAGGTGGAGCGCACCCTGGAACGAGCCCAGGCCGTAGCCTGCGAAATCGCAGAATTTCTGGCCGAAGCCGCCCGGCCGGGAGCAGTAGCGGGAGAGCTTTATGCCTTGGCAGAAAAAAAGGCCCGGCAGGCGGGCTTAGCCGAATACTTCATGGGCTTTGAGAGAAAGGCGGGCTTTGTCGGCCACGGCGTGGGGTTAGAACTAAACGAGTGGCCGGTTTTGGCACCGGGGGAGGAGACGGTGCTTCAAGCAGGTATGGTGGTGGCCATCGAACCGAAATTCGTTTTCCCCGGCTGGGGTGCGGTGGGCGTGGAGGATACCTACCTCATTACCGAGCACGGGGCCAGACGCCTCACGCAGGGATAGAGGTCCTTCCCTGGATTACTTTTGCAACGGTAGGGCCGATGGAGGCCTTTCCCTTTAAGGGATAAACCATTTGTCAGGGGGAAGAGGTTAGGGGTATAATGACGGAGAGAAATTCGGTTGATAATGCCGAAGGGAAACCTGGGGTGAAGGCTATGCAGGGGCCAGCCCATTCATCTCGAGAGCACCTCCGCAGCCTCCCGGCGGTTCATGAGGTACTGCAACACCCCCTGCTGCTCGATGCTGCGTCTCGTGATCGCACCCTGGCTAGGGATTGCGTCCGCCGGGTACTGCAAAAATGGAGAGAGCGGATCCTCAAGGAAAATACAGAGCCGCCGCCCCTAGAAGACCTTGCTGCCGAAGCCATGGCTCTGTTTTCCAGCTCGGGTAAGCCCAGCCTCCGGCGGGTCATCAACGCTACCGGAGTGGTGCTGCACACCAATTTAGGCCGCGCCCTCTTAAGCAGACCAGCCGTAGAGGCAGTTCAAGAATGTGCAACCCGCTACACCAACCTGGAGCTGGACCTAGAAACCGGCGAGCGCGGAAGCCGCTATACCCATGTAGTGGAGCTCCTCCGGGAAATAACAGGCGCGGAAGCCGCTTTGGTGGTCAACAACAATGCGGCTGCCGTATTCCTCTGCCTGGCCGCCTTGGCTTCGGGCAGGGAGGCCATTGTTTCCCGCGGAGAACTGGTGGAGATCGGGGGTTCCTTCCGGATACCCGAGGTTATGGCCCAGAGCGGCGCTCGCCTGGTGGAAGTAGGAACTACTAATAAGACCTACCTTGCCGACTACGAACGGGCCATAACTTCTGAGACGGCCCTCCTTCTTAAGGTACATCCCAGCAATTACCGGATCCTGGGCTTTACCCACCAGGTCTCCACAAAGGAATTGGTCGAGCTAGGGCGCAAGTATAACATTCCGGTTATGGAGGACTTGGGTAGCGGCTCTTTTCTAGACCTCTCCCCTTACGGCCTTCCCGGCGAACCTACCGTGCAGGAAGAGGTGGCTGCTGGGGTAGACCTCCTGACCTTTAGCGGCGACAAACTCCTAGGGGGACCGCAAGCAGGGATCATCGTAGGTCGTGAGGATCTGGTACGCCTTATTGCCCGGCATCCCTTAAACCGGGCGTTACGTATAGATAAACTTACCCTGGCCGCCCTGGAGGCTACCTTAAGGGCCTACCGGGACCCGCAAAGGGCACGGGAGGAGGTACCCACTTTAAGGCTTTTAACCTTGCCTCAGGAAGAGCTAAAAAAACGGGCCCAGAAGCTCTACCGCTTATTATCTAGAAGCAAAGTGAGCGGTGCGGAGATCGTCATGGTAGAAACGGTCTCCCAGGCCGGCGGGGGATCCCTGCCCCTGGCAGAATTGCCTTCGTGGGGTATTATGATAAAGCCCCTGGATAGAAGTCCGGCAAGGCTCGCCGCGGAACTGCGGCAGGGGGAACCCCCGGTATTAACCCGCCTACAAGGGGAGGCGGTACTTTTAGATCTCCGTACAGTGCTACCCGGGGAAGAGGTGGAAATCGTGAGGGCCGTGGCCAGGGTGCTAGGTTGAAGGAGGATCTTGCCTTGCAACGCATAGTGGTAGGTACGGCCGGGCATGTAGACCACGGTAAAACCCTTCTCGTTAAGGCCCTGACCGGCGTGGACACCGACCGGCTTAAGGAAGAGAAAGAACGGGGGATCTCCATCGAGTTGGGGTTTGCGCCCCTTAAGCTGCCCGACGGCCGCCAGCTGGGGTTGGTGGACGTACCGGGGCACGAGCGTTTCATCCGCCAGATGCTGGCCGGGGTGGCGGGAATAGACCTCGTCCTTTTGGTGGTGGCTGCAGACGAAGGGGTGATGCCCCAGACGCGGGAACATCTCGCCATCATAGACCTCCTGCAGATTAAACGGGGGATCCTGGTTATAACCAAAATAGATCTGGTAGAGCCCGCCTGGTTGGATTTGGTGGAAGAAGAAGTAAAAGAGCTGGTGCGGGGGACGACGCTGGAGGGGGCCCCGGTAGTGCGAGTCTCCGCGGTTACAGGCGAGGGTCTAGAAGAGCTTAAAGAAGTCCTGGCCAGGATAACCCTGGAAATCCCCCCGCGGCCCAGCTCGGGGAGGATAAGGTTACCCGTTGACCGGGTGTTTTCATTACCAGGGTTTGGTACCATAGTGACCGGGACTTTGTGGTCCGGAACCATAGAGGTAGGTATGGAAGTAGAGGTTCAGCCCGAGGCCCGTAAGGGCCGGGCACGCAGCCTGCAGGTCCACGGCCGGTCCGTATCCCGGGCCGAAGCAGGACAGAGAGTAGCCGTAAACTTGGCCGGCATAGAGGTCCAGCATGTACGGCGGGGCAGTGTCTTGGTAGAACCGGGCCTGTGGCAGCCGGCCGTGCGGTTGGACGTAAACATCAAACTGCTTCCCGGGGCCCGGTTAAAGAACAGGGAACGGGTGCGCTTTTACCTGGGCACTAAGGAAGCCTTTGGAAGGGCCGTCCTGCTGGACCGGGAGGAGCTGGAAGGCGGTGGGGAAGCCCTGGGCCAGCTAGTTTTAGAAGAACCGGTGGTGGCCGCACCCCGGGACCGCTTTATTCTGCGGACCTACTCCCCGCTTATGACCATAGGCGGGGGGGAGGTTATAGCGGTGAATACCCCCCGCCACCGCCGCTATGACGAAAAGGTTCTAGAAACTTTGAAAAGGCGGCTTACGGGCAGTCCTCCTGAACTTTTTCTGGACCTTATCCGGGAAAGTAAGGAAGGATTGGAGCTTAAGAAAGCTTGTTCCCAAGCCGGGCTGGCTGTGGAAGAAGCCCGGGATATCCTTAAGGAAGAGGCCAGCCGGGGAGAATTCATAATACTTCCAGCAGGAGAAGGAGAAGAGTACGTATTGACCCGCGAGGGCGTGGACCAGTTTTGGGAGCGGGTACATCCCCTTCTTAAAGATTTTCACCGGCGTTACCCGTTGAGACCGGGCTTACCCAAGGAAGAATTGAGAAGCAGGATATTTAGCCGCCTGGACTGGCGGGCCTTTCAGGGTATCCTTGAGCTGTGGTCAAAGGAAGGCAAGATAAGGCTGGAAGGCAATGCCGTCGCCCTGGGAAGCCATAGGCCGGGGATGGATGAAGAGCAGGAGAAGGTAGCGAGGATCTTACTAGAACGGTACAGGGCGGGCTGGTTTCAGCCACCTTTGCCCGAGGAGGCTGCCCAAGGTCTGGATTTGGCCCCCGAAGAATTGGAGGAAATACTGCACTTTTTAGTCCGGCAAGGAAGCCTGGTGAAGGTGGCGGAAAAGCTCTATTTCCACAGGGAAGCTTTCCGGGCCGCCCAGGAGGAGATACGGCGCTTGGGCAGGGAGGGGCTATTCACCTTGGGCGCGGTGCGGGATGCCCTAAAAAGCTCCCGCAAGTACGTGCTTCCGCTCCTTGAGTATATGGACCAGATAAAATTTACCCGGAGGATAGGGGACAAGCGAACCGTAGTTGAAGGACCCTCTTGAAAAAGCTCTTATTGGCGGCTGGTGGAAGCAAGGAGCATCGACCTTTTTCGAAGGTGAAGCTTGAAGGAAAGTAGGAGAATAAGCTAGCGGGATTTAAAAAGAAGGTAGGGAAAGATGAAGGAGGGAAATAAAAGTAAGAAAGTAGTAATAAGCCTTTCCCGCCGGACAGAGCCCTATTTTTTTGCCCGGGAGCTTACCCGGCTTCTTTTAACCCGTTATCCCCCGGAGCGGGTGCACACAGTAGTGGTATGGACCAAATTCCCCCAGGTAGTTTTAAACACCATGCGGGACGTTTTAAAAAAATACGACCAAGTCTACGTTCATCTCACCATCACCGGACTGGGGGGGACGCCGGTAGAACCCCGGGTACCACGGCCCGAGGAAGCCTTATCCCACCTACCCGAGCTCATCGACTTTTTAGGAGACCCCCGCCGCCTGAGGGTCCGACCGGATCCGCTGGCAGTTATAAGGCGGGGACCAGAAGTCTTTTCTAATATAGAAAAAGCAGCAGAGATCATCAGGAGAGCCGTACAATTAGGCGTGCGCCATTTTTCTACTTCCTTTATGGAAGTTTACCCTAAGGTACGGCGGAGGCTCACCTACCTGGGCTTTGAGGCCGTAGAGCTTGATCAAAAGGAACGGAAGGAAATATGGGAGACGTTGGCCAACGCAGCAGCCGAAGGCGGGGGCACCCTTTATGCCTGCTGCGTCCCCGGCTGGCCGACTTCGAGGTGTATAGATGGGGCACTTCTTAAAGCCCTCCATCCGCGGGGTGAAGATTGTCGTACAGATAAACCAGTTGGCCAGCGGACGTTATGCGGATGCACCCATTCTGTAGATCTGGGGTGGTATAGCATGAAGTGCCCTGCCGGCTGCCTGTATTGCTACGCCGAGCCTCTAAGGAGCTAGAAAGCCTTGACTGGTCAAGCTTTACTGTGCTATAGTAACGCCAAAGGTAAATAGCGGGTAAATTCAATGAAGGGGAAAAGTAGGAGTGCGGCGGCTTACCCAGCGAGCCGGCGGCGGTGGGAGGCCGGTTAAGCCCTGCACTTTGAAGTTCTCCCCGGAGAAGCGGGCTGAATGTGGGTTGGTTACCCACTAGTAGGTTTAGCCGGGGCTCCCGCCGTTACAAGGGAGGGGGTATCGGAAAAGGAGGGATAACTTTTCCCGTACCCTTTTAAAGAGGGGCCCTTAGGCAATTAAGGGCAACTAGGGTGGTACCGCGGGTAAGCTCCCCGTCCCTGGGACGGGGAGCTTAAATTTTTTAAGGAGGTAGCCTTACGGCCATGATAGTAGTTATGAAGCCTGGTGCAACCCGGGAACAGATAGCTATGGTTTGCCAGCGCCTGGAGGAACTGGGATTTAAGGCGCATCCCATCTTCGGTCAGGAGAAGACGGTAATAGGGGCCATCGGTAATAAGAGGGCCTTGAGCTCGGAAGCCCTAGTTAACCTTCCGGGAGTAGAAAGGATAGTCCCCATCCTTAAGCCTTACAAGCTGGTAAGCAAGGAGTTAAAGGACACCCCCACCATTGTGCGCATAGGGGGCATACCGGTAGGGGGCCGCAGTATAGTGGTAATGGCCGGGCCGTGCGCTGTAGAAGACGAGGAGCAACTTTTTAAGACTGCCTACGCTGTAAAAGAAGCAGGAGCCCAGATCTTAAGGGGAGGAGCCTTTAAGCCCCGCACATCCCCGTATTCCTTCCAGGGGTTGGAGGAGGAAGGGTTAAGGATGCTGGCTCGCGTACGAGAGGAGACCGGCCTACCCTTTGTCACTGAAGTTTTAGATACCCGGGATGTTCCCCTGGTGGCGGAGTACGCTGACGCCCTGCAGATCGGAGCGCGCAACATGCAGAATTTCCGGCTTCTTAAGGAGGCTGGGGCTACGGGGAAACCCGTCTTACTTAAGAGGGGCCTGGCGGCTACCGTTGAGGAGTGGCTTTTGGCGGCCGAATATATTCTGGACACGGGTAACCAGCAGGTTATCCTGTGCGAAAGGGGCATCCGCACCTTCGAGACCTCCACCCGCTTTACCCTGGACCTGGCCGCGGTAGCCGTAGTCAAAGAGAATTCCCACCTGCCCGTCATCGTAGATCCCAGCCACGGAACGGGGAATTGGAGATATGTTCTTCCTTTAGCCAGGGCGGCCATCGCGGCCGGAGCTGACGGGCTTCTCGTGGAAGTGCACCCGGATCCGGCCCATGCCCTCTGCGACGGGCCGCAGTCCCTGCACCCGGAAACCTTTGTACGCCTGATGGATGAGGTGACGGCGGTAGCATGGGCTGTGGGGAGGGGTTTGGCTTCTTCTAGTCTCTCACCGGTGGTTTCAGCAGCAGGATGCAAAAGAGTTGGGGCAGGACTTTCTACCCATAAAAAGGAAACTGTAAAAGTTAGTTTGCGAGCAAATTAATAAAAGGAAATTACCTAAAAAAAACGAATATAACTAGTAACGGTTTTTACTATTCCAGAAGGGGTGGGGGCGGGTGAAAAAGGATGTGCTCCTTAAGGTCAAGGGCACCCAGACCACAGATTGGGGGGAAAAGAGCTCTATAGAATTTGTAACGGCGGGGCAGCTATTTAGCCGGGAGGATCATTTTTACATCCTGTATAATGAATCCAGCCTGGCCGGAATGGAGGGTATCACTACTTCCCTTAAAGTAGAGCGCACGCGGGTCACCTTGAACCGCATGGGCCGGACCGAACATAAGGCCACCTTTGAAGAAGGGCTTTTAAGCGACGGATTTTACGTTACACCTTACGGAGTATTGCGGCTTTCCATTCTTTCCTCCAAGGTAGAAGTTGACTTGACAGAGGCAGGGGGAAGTATTAATCTAGAATATGAGTTGCAGCTAGGAGATGAAAAAGTAAGCAATAACCAGCTAGAGATCACCGTAAGATCACTATAATCCACCAGGAAGAGTTCTCAGGAGGTTACCGTGAACATAGTACAAGAAATGAAAAGAAAGCTGGCCCGCGCCTTAGAGGAGGCCGCAGCCAGCGCTAGGGCAGCCGGCGAGGTGGCTTACGACGAGCTGCCCACTTTTGTGCTTGAGGTACCCAGGGAAAGAGAGCACGGCGATTTTGCCGCAAACATCGCTTTTGTGCTCGCCCGCAAGGCCCAAAGGCCGCCGCGGGAGCTGGCGGAGGTGCTGGTGCGTCACCTGCCCCTGCCCATCAAAGGGGTGGCGCGGGTAAATGTAGCCGGGCCGGGGTTTATTAATTTTACGTTAGAGGAAAATTGGGCCCTCCCGGTACTGCCAGCCGTACTGGCCGAAGACCAGTACTACGGCTGGTCCAATATCGGACAGGGACAAAAGGTCCAGGTGGAGTTCGTAAGCGCCAACCCTACCGGGCTTTTGCATATGGGCAATGCCCGGGGGGCTGCCTTGGGAGATGTTATCGCTAACTTGCTGACCGCTACCGGCCACGAGGTCACCCGTGAATTTTACATCAACGACGCCGGAAACCAGATCGAAAATTTCGGCCTCTCTTTGGAAGCGCGGTACCTGCAGGCCTTCGGTATTGAGGCGGAAGTGCCGGAGGAGGGCTACCACGGCCGCGACCTTATTGATACCGTTAAGAGGTTTATCGAAAAAGAAGGAGACAGGTATCTCCACGCCGCCCCTTCTGAGCGGAGGAAAGCTTTGGTCGATTTCGCCCTGCGGGAAAAGCTTACTGCTATAAAGAAAGCCCTGGAGGATTTCGGGGTTTATTATGACGTTTGGTTTAGCGAGCGGAGCCTCCACGACTCTGGCGCTGTGAAGAAGGCTATAGAGGACCTTAAAGAGCGCGGCTATATTTACGAAAAGGACGGGGCCTTGTGGTTTAGGAGCACGGCCTTCGGCGAGGAGAAGGATGAGGTAGTAGTACGCCAGAACGGGGTACCTACCTATTTTGCTGCGGACATAGCCTATCACCGTAACAAGTTTGAGCGGGGATTCGAACGTGTTATAAATATCTGGGGTGCAGACCATCACGGGCATGTAGGGCGGTTAAAATCCGCACTTGCCGCCTTAGGCTATGACCCGTCGAGGTTGCAGATAGTGCTTATGCAGCTTGTGCGGCTCTTCCAAGGGGGAGAAATTTTACGCATGTCCAAGAGGACCGGGCAATACGTCACCCTGGAGGAGCTTTTAGAAGAAGTGGGAAGGGATGCGGCGCGTTTCTTTTTTGTGATGCTCAAACCGGACAGCCACTTGGATTTTGACCTGGATCTAGCCCGCTCCCAGACGAGCGACAACCCCGTCTATTACGTACAATACGCCCATGCCCGGATATGTAGCATCCTGCGCCTGGCCAAGGAAAGGGGCTTGTCGGTACCTTCACCCCAGGAAGTAGATTTAAACCTCCTTAAGCATCCTGCAGAACTCGCACTGGTCAAGAAGATAGCCGAGCTTCCTGAGGTAGTCGCTGGCGCAGCCCGAGCCCTGGAGCCGCACTGGCTTACTCGTTATGCCCAAGAACTGGCCTCCCTTTTTCATACCTTCTATACCCATTGTCGCGTCCTGGCTGATGAGGAGACTTTGCGCGGGCCGCGGCTTATACTGGTGGAGGCGACACGGATTACTTTGCGTAATGTTTTACACTTATTGGGTATTAGTGCACCCGAGAGGATGTAGCATGACATGGGGGAGAATACGAAGTTTATTTTTATCACCGGCGGTGTCGTCTCTTCCTTAGGGAAGGGGATAACCGCCGCTTCTTTAGGTAGGCTTTTGAAGAGCAGGGGGCTTAAAGTAGCCATACAAAAGTTCGATCCTTACATTAACGTAGACGCCGGTACCATGAGCCCCTACCAGCACGGGGAGGTTTTTGTAACCGAGGATGGTGCGGAAACGGACCTGGACTTGGGGCATTATGAACGGTTTGTGGACATAAACTTAACCGGGGCCAGCAATGTGACGGCCGGTAAAGTTTACTGGTCGGTGATAAACAAAGAGCGGCGGGGAGATTATCTGGGGGGCACGGTGCAGGTGATCCCCCACGTAACCAACGAAATTAAAGAGCGGATATACCAGGTGGCCGAAGAGACCGGCCCCGATGTAGTTATTACGGAAATAGGGGGCACCGTCGGAGACATCGAGTCCCTCCCTTTTCTCGAAGCCATAAGGCAGCTTAAGAGTGATATAGGCCGTGAGCGGGTTTTGTATATCCACGTTACCTTGGTGCCCTACCTTAAAGCCGCCGGGGAGGCCAAGACTAAACCCACCCAGCACAGTGTAAAGGAATTGCGCTCCATAGGTATCCAGCCGGATATAATCGTGTGCCGCACTGAAAGACCCCTCTCCCGGGAGACGGCCGAAAAGATAGCTTTATTCTGCGATATTGAAAGGGATGCCGTAATCCAGGCTGTGGATGCCGAATCTATTTACGAGGTTCCCCTTATGATGGAGGAAGAAGGGCTGGCCCGGATCGTTGTAGAGAAGTTGGGCTTGAAATGCGGGCCTCCTCAGCTCGATGATTGGCGGGCTATGGTAGCCAGGATGAAGAACCCCAAATACCAGGTCACCATAGCCTTGGTGGGCAAGTATGTAACTTTACCGGATGCCTACCTTAGCGTTGTGGAGGCCCTGCGGCACGGGGGTTTGGTCCACGAGGTGTCCGTGGATGTCCGCTGGATCTACTCAGGGGCCCTTACCCCCCTTGGTATGGAGGAGGCCCTGGAAGGGTGTGCGGGGATTTTGGTGCCCGGAGGATTTGGGGAGCGGGGTATAGAAGGGAAGATCCTGGCTGCCCGGTGGGCGCGGGAGAAAGGGATCCCTTACTTGGGTATCTGCCTGGGGATGCAGCTTGCCGTAGTGGAATTCGCGCGGCACGTGTGCGGCCTGGAAGGGGCCCATAGCTCAGAGTTCGACCCCGACACCCCCTATCCGGTTATCGACCTCCTGCCGGAACAGAAGAAAGTAGAGAATTTAGGAGGGACCATGCGCCTGGGCGCCTACCCCTGCCTGGTTAAAGAGGGAACCCGGGCGTGGGAGGCCTATAATGATAAGCTGGTATACGAACGTCATCGGCACAGGTACGAATTTAACAACGCCTTTAGGGACATCCTTGCTTCTAAAGGCCTCGTTATAAGCGGCACCTCGCCGGACGGCGACCTGGTGGAGATAGTGGAAATGGAAGACCACCCGTGGTTTGTGGCCTGCCAGTTCCATCCGGAGTTTAAATCCCGGCCCAACCGGCCCCATCCGTTATTTCGCGACTTTATCGGGGCGGCGCTGGCTTACGCGAAACAGAAGGGTGGGCTTAAATGGCTTTAAAATACCGCCTCATAGCGCCGGAAGAAGAAAAGGTTTTCGACGGCTTTCTCGCCAGCCACCCCTATGGTCATATATTGCAGACCTATGCGTGGGGCGAGGTTAAGGCTAAAACCGGCTGGAAGCCCTTGCGCCTGGTAGTGGAGGAAGACGGGCGGATTGTCGCTGCAATTTCCCTCCTTAAGCGGAGGCTGCCCCTCCTAGGGAAGAGTATTTTTTATGCACCCCGGGGTCCGGTGGTGGATTTCGGGAACCCTCCTTTGGTGCGTTTTTTGTTCCAGGCTGTAAAAGAGCTTGCCCGCCGGGAAGGGGTTATTCTGTTAAAGATAGATCCCGCCGTTTCGTCTGAAGAGGTACAAGTAACGGAACTGCTCCGTGAACTGGGGTTCCGCTTGGCCACGCGCGGTACGGGGTTTGAGGGGGTACAGCCCCGCTACGTTTTTCGCTTGAGCCTTGCTCCTTCTTTGGAGGAGATAAAGAGGAACTTTCACCCCAAGACCCGCTACAACCTGGGGCTAGCCCAGCGCAGGGGTGTGACCATCAAAAGCGATTGCACTTTAGAGGATCTTCGGGTTTTTTACAAGCTGCTGCAAGAGACCGCGCTGAGGGACGGCTTCCTCATCCGCTCCTATGATTATTTTCTCACCTTATGGGAAGAACTGGTGGAACGCGGTTACGCCAAGCTCTTCCTGGCTTATTATCAGGGCGAGCCCATCGCCGGCACCCTGGCCTTTATCTTCGGGGGTAAGGCCTGGTACCTGTACGGTGCCTCTAGCAACCGGCACCGCAACGTCATGCCCAACTACCTTCTCCAGTGGACTATGATCTGCTGGGCCAAAGAGCAAGGTTGTACTTTATACGATTTTCGCGGGGTACCGGGGGATCCGTCGCCGGAGCATCCCCTGCACGGGCTTTACCGGTTCAAAAAGGGGTTCGGTGGGGTGTTCACGGAGTTTATAGGGGAGTATGACCTGGTATATTCTCCTTTCTACTACTGGCTGTGGCGGGCAGCCCAGCCGGCCCACTCTTTACTGCGCCGCTTGCTTTTTTTAAGGCTAAAAAGCAGGGCAGCCGGAGGAGAGGATTCTTCCACTACCGGCGAAGTTTAGTACTGGGCAGGGATAGGACCTTAAACCCTGCGAGGTAAGGGAACCTACTAGGGTCGAGGGAATCCGGGAGACGGAGGCGTTTTTATTTTTATGGAACAGGGATATGCGGGCAGCCCCGGACTATACGAATTTTTAGGGCCTCGCTGGGTAGAAATAGAAGTAACGGCCTTGGAGAACAATTTACGCGAGGTAAGAAGAATACTTAACCCTTCCACCCGCCTTTTGGCCGTGGTCAAAGCTGACGCCTACGGCGCTGGTGCAGTGGAGGCCGCACGGGTATTCAGCCGGGCGGGCGCCGACTACCTGGGAGTAACTACTCTGGCTGAAGGGGTGGAGCTTAGGCGGCACGGCCTTATCATGCCGATTCTTGTCATGAGCCCTTTGCTGCCTGAAGAGATCCCGCAAGCCTTAAAATGGGATCTCACCTTGTCGGTAGCCAGCCGCTGGGGAGCTGAAGCCGTAGCCCGTGCGGTTAAGGAGACGGGGCGGCAGGCCCGCGTTCACCTGGAAATAGAGACCGGTATGCACCGCACAGGTCTTGAGCCGGAGGAGGTTAAAGCTGTAAGGGATGTTTTGCGCTGCCCGAGCATTGTGGTAGAGGGCATTTATACCCACCTTTCCCACGCAGCCGACAGGCGCAAGGCCGTAGAGCAGTTTTCTCTGTTCTGTCGCATATGCCGTGAATTAGAAGAAGAAGGCCTGGAGATCCCTTTAAAGCACGTGGCCAACAGCTTTGCCTGCCTTAGTTATCCGGAGATGCACCTGGACATGGTCCGGGTAGGCACACTCCTTTACGGTCAATATCCTTTTGGAGCAAAGCGACGGGAGCTGGAACTTAAGAATCCCTGGAAGGTGAAAGCCCGGCTGCTCCATGTAAAAGAGGTTCCCGCGGGGACAGCGGCAGGGTATGGAGGTGATTATGTCACCAAACGCCCCGCGCGCTTGGGTACCGTACCTTTAGGGTATGCGGACGGACTGGGGTTGACTGCTATAGCACGGCCCAAATCTCTAGCGGATCTGCTCCGTTTCTGGGCCAAAGCGTTGCTGGCTTACCTGGGCCGGCCCCACCGGGAGGAGGCGGTTTTCGTGCGGGGGCGGCAAGTTCCCGTGGTAGGCCGCGTGGGCATGCAGCTTTCTTTAGTGGATTTGGGAGAGCTTCCTGCAGATGAAGGGGAGGAAGTGGAGGTCAACCTGGGCCGCTCCTTCGCTTCGGCTAGGCTTCCCCGGCTGTATTTACGGGAGGGGGAACCTTATCTTTTACGCTTGCCTACCGGGGAATGGCGCACTTTGAAAGATAGCCTGGCCCGGGAATATGTATAAAGGCCCGGTGATAAAGGGAGCAGGAATTCCTTGGCCTTTTAGCGAATATATTGTATTTTTAGAGGAGCGGATTCCCTATTCCCCTTTACCAAATGAGCTAGCGGAGCCTAACTGACGAGTTTGGTAGGGGATGGGAGGTGAATTGGCCTGCGCAAAAATTCTATACTTATCGTAGATGACCAGCCGGGTGTAAGGCGCCTGTTGTTGGAAGCCCTGAGTCAGGCGGGCTTCCGGGTTTGCCAGGCGGCAAGCGGGGAAGAAGGACTACAGAAGATAATAGCGGAGAAGCCCAGCCTGGCCATACTGGATATGAAAATGCCGGGGATGAGCGGAGTGGAGTTTTTACGCGAGCTACATAGGAGGGCATGCTCTCTACCTGTAATTGTGGTGACGGCCTACGAAGACAAGGAACTAGCGGAGCAAGCGCGCAAGCTGGGCGTGCGGTATTTCCTGCACAAGCCCTTCGATCTCTCCCACCTTTATCACCTGGTGGATGCGGCTTTAGCCCAGTCGTGCTATTCACAGCTGGAAATTGTAACGGGATGAATAGACGGGCCCGGTCTTTAAACCGGGCCTTTATTTTTCAAGGGCGGCCTGGAGGATTTCACCTAAGGATAGCGAATTATAACTTGTCGGAACAGAAAGGGAAGGGTCCATGGTCATCTTTACCGAGGTAGCTTGCGCTCTTTACTGCCCGGGGTGCGGTAGTCTCGAAGTTTATAATTTTTCCCTCTTTACCCTAGGGCGGGGTAACTTCCAGATCCGGTGCCCTTGCGGGTGCGTGCTTTTAGATATAGAGAGGCAGAAGGGGAAGGGGTTTGGGGTTCAGTTTAACTGCATAATTTGCGGGGCCCGGCATTGCTGGCCTTTTCCCCGGTGGGATAGGCTGGGCGCAGAGCTCTTCACCTTTTTCTGCGAGGACATGGGATTGGAAGCGGGTTTCATGGGGCCGCGGCCCTTGGTCCAGCAGGCCATGAAACAGTTAGACCGGACTTTGGCCGAAATTGCGGCCGACCTAGGGCTCCTGGATGGCCGGTGGATATAAGAATATCCAGTGTTGCGAGCACAAAAACTATGCAGGGATATTGAGTAAAACTGGACAAGCGGGCGGCGGATGGGGTTTATTACAACCGACCTGGATTTTAAGCGAGGGATAAGGATGCCTCTGGTAAGCTTAAGGGAAGTGCTGGAAAGGGCCGAGGAAGGTGGCTACGCGGTAGGAGCCTTCAATTGTAATAACATGGAAATAGTTCAAGCCATCGCCGAGGCAGCGGAAATGGAAAGAGCTCCGGTGGTGATCCAGGCCAGTCAGGGGGCTCTAAAATATGCCGGGTTAAACTATATAGTCTCCCTGGTTCGGGCCGCGGCGGAAAGCATTCGGGTGCCCGTAGTTTTGCATCTAGACCACGGAACGGACCGGGAGCAAGTACTTAAAGCCTTGCGGGCGGGCTTTACGTCCGTGATGATAGATGGATCTAAATACCCGTTGGAGGAGAATATTGCCGTAACCCGGCAGGTTGTAGAGGTCGCCAGGCCTATGGGAGTATCGGTAGAAGGTGAATTGGGCCGTATTATGGGAACGGAGGATAATATTCAAGTGGATGGCCAGGAAGCCTTTTTTACCGATCCCGAAGAAGCCCAGCGCTTTGTAGCGGAGACAGGGGTGGATGCCTTGGCGGTGGCAGTAGGGACCGCCCACGGTGTATATAAAGGGGAGCCAAGGCTTGATTTTGACCGGCTAAAAAGGATACGGGAGCTAACCCGGATCCCCCTTGTATTGCACGGTTCCTCAGGTGTGCCCGATGAGGCTATAAGAAGGGCGGTAAGCCTTGGGGTGCGCAAGGTCAACATAGATACCGATATTCGGCTAGCCTTCCTGCAAAAGGTGCGCGAGGAGCTGGACCGCCGTCCAGAAGAGATCGATCCCCGGCGGATTTTGGGACCGGCCCGGGAAGCGGCCCGGGAGGCCATCCGGTATAAGATGCGAGTTTTCGGCTGTGCCGGCAGGGCCTGATAAATAAAATTTCCGCCTCCTGGGGAAGGCTATACGGGGAAGCAACACCTGAAAGGAGGCGGTGTAAATGCCTAATATCAAGTGCGGGGTGGAGGAATGCCAGTACTGGGATAACATGATCTGTACAGCAGACAGTATTGAAGTGCGGTCAAGCGGTGACCGCCGGGTACGGACCTCCGAAGACACAGCTTGCCATTCCTTTAGGCCCCGGAAAAGCTGACCTTTTTCGGAAAAATTGTTTTCAAGGGCCCGACGTTCCAGCCGTCGGGTCTTACTTTGATTTAAAACCTCGTGCTTTTTGCAGGATTTTCCCCGGTCATGGTGAAAATAAAGATTAAGCTTAAAGGGGAGGTGCATTTTTTGCGCATTTTTCTCGATACAGCCAATATAGAAGAGATTAAAGCAGCCGCTGAATTGGGTATAATTTCTGGTGTAACGACCAATCCCACGCTGGTTGCCCGGGAAGGCCGCCCCTTGCGCCAGGTGGTAGAAGAAATTTGCCGGCTGGTAGACGGCCCGGTAAGTGCCGAAGTCATTAGCCAGGATGCCCCGGGTATGGTTGAAGAAGCCAGGGAACTCGCCTCGATACACCCCAATGTGGTCATTAAAATACCCATGACGGCCGAAGGTTTAAAGGCCGTCAAGGCCCTCTCCAGGGAAGGTATAAAGACCAATGTTACTTTAGTTTTTTCGGCCAATCAAGCCCTTCTTGCTGCTTTAGCCGGGGCCACCTTTGTAAGCCCTTTTATAGGCCGTATAGATGACGTAGGTCAAGAAGGAATGGAAGTTTTGCACGATGTAGTATCCATCTTCGCCCAGTACGGGTTTAACACAGAGATCATTGCTGCTAGCATCCGCCATCCGTTACATGTTTTGGAAGCCGCTCGCTTGGGCGCCGACATTGCTACAGTCCCCTATTCAGTTCTCCTCCAGATGATAAAACATCCCTTGACTGATATCGGCTTGGCCAAATTCTTAGCCGACTGGGAAAAACTTAAAGCAAAATAAAATGGAGGTTGTCTTTTCCTTGGATTTAAAGGAATTAGAAGGTAAGACCATTCTTGAGCTCCAGCGCTTGGCCCGGGAGATGGGGCTTAAGGGTTATTCCAGGTTGCGCAAAAAAGAGCTTGTGTCCAGGCTGGCTGAGCTTCTGGCCGAAAGAAAACCAGAGGGAGAAACTCCTGGTGAAGAGGGGAAGCCCACATTTGAGGAGGAGCGAGCCGGGGAAGTCGAGGCTAGGGAGAAGCTCCCGCAGGCGGTAGCAGGGGAGCCCCCCTTAGAAAGGCCGGGTCCCCGGCGAGAAGCTCCAGCAGAATCTGAAAGGGTTGGCCCCCCAGGGGAGAGGGTGGAGGGCCGGGAAGAGGATAGAAGGCCCTTAAAGCCCGGGCCGCCGGAGCAGGTGACCGAGCAGCCAGAGCGTATTGAAGTTGTGGAGCGTGCTGAAGAGGCCGAGCCCTTGCAGGCTCAGGGCATCTTGGAGATCCTTCCCGACGGCTACGGTTTTTTACGCCCCTTTGCTTATCTTCCCAGCGAAGACGATATCTATGTTTCCCCTTCCCAGATACGACGTTTTGACCTGCGTACGGGGGACAAAGTCAAGGGGTTGATACGCCCGCCTAAAGACAACGAGCGGTACTATGCGCTTTTAAGGGTGGAAGAAGTCAACGGCGAAAACCCCGAGACTGCCCTGCGGAGGCTTCATTTCGACGAACTTACCCCCGTATTTCCTTACGAAAGGCTTACTTTAGAAACCCCGGATAACGACCCCTCCACGCGTATAATAGACCTTATAGCTCCCTTGGGTAAGGGGCAGCGGGCCCTTATAGTTTCTCCTCCCAAAGCGGGTAAAACTGTTCTGCTCAAGAAAATCGCCAACAGCATAACCACCAATTACCCGGACATAGTGCTCATTATACTGCTGATTGATGAACGCCCCGAAGAAGTTACCGATATTGAGCGTTCGGTTAAGGGAGAGGTGGTTAGCTCTACCTTTGACGAGTTACCGGAAAATCATGTCAAAGTAGCGGACATGGTGCTGGAGAGGGCAAAAAGATTGGTAGAGCATAAAAAGGACGTGGTGGTGCTTTTGGACAGCATCACCCGCCTGGCCCGGGCGAACAACCTGGTTGTTCCTCCCAGCGGCCGTACCCTGTCGGGTGGCGTAGACCCGGCGGCCTTGTACAAGCCTAAGAGGTTTTTTGGCGCTGCCCGGAAGGTAGAAGAAGGCGGAAGCCTTACCATTGTAGCCACGGCCCTTATTGATACAGGCAGTCGCATGGACGAAGTGATTTTTGAGGAATTTAAAGGTACGGGTAACATGGAGCTCATCCTGGACCGTAAACTGGCGGAGAGAAGGATTTTCCCGGCCATCGACGTTAAACGTTCCGGGACCCGCCGCGAGGAACTCCTTCTTTCACCAGAGGAATTGGAACTGGTCTGGCATTTCCGGCGGGCCACGGCCCATTTGGGTACTGTGGAGGTTGCCGAAATGCTCATTGATGCCATGAGGAAAACAAAAAGCAACCGCGACCTTCTGCGCGCCCTTCCTGCCTTATTTCCCCGGGAAAGCAGGGTGTGAAAGTTTTAAGTTAGACAGCTCGGCGCCGGCCCACCGGTTTCAAGCCGCTGCGCAAAGCAGGGTATGAAAATTTAAGTTAAAGGTTAAACTATTAAAGCTGGTGGAAGCATATACCAGCAATTCCTCCTTTAAGGGGTGATGTAAACATTATGCTGATGCGCAGGGCAGCAGGCTGGGCCTTAAGCCTGGTTCTGGCCGGCCTGTGGGCGCTCAGCGGCTTTGGGCCGGGAACTTGGGGGACGCGTAGCCGAGCGGAGGCGGCCATTGTGGAGGATCTGCAGGAAGTAGCGGCCGTCGTGGCCCCCGCCCAGTATGAAGAGCTAGCTTCCCGAGTAAACCCCCTGACCCGCCTGTACCAGGTGGAGGAGGGCGACACCATAAAAGGTATTGCTCGGCGCTACCGGCTGGATGCCGAGCTGTTGGCGGCCATGAATGACCTGGACCTCGAGGCCTCCTTGACTACCGGCCAGTTTCTGGTCTTACCTTTCGAGGGCGAGCGGACCTACGAAGTGAAAAAAGGGGATACCATATGGGGGATAGCCCAGGTCTTCGACCTGAGGGTAGAGGAGATAATGGAAGCTAATGGTATAACTGATCCCCGTACCCTGCAAGTAGGTACTCTGCTCACCCTGCCTGAGAGCCGCAAGCCGGTTGGGAATTATTCCCATCCCGTCTCCCGCGGGGGTTTGGTGTCTTTCCTCTGGCCGGTGATAGGCCCCATAACTTCCTTTTTCGGCTGGCGGGGAGAAGAGTTTCACCACGGCTTAGATATTGCGGTCGAAGCGGGTACCCTCATCCGTTCCGCCCGGTCCGGTACAGTAGAATTTTCGGGGTGGCGGAACAGCATATACGGCCGTACGGTTATCCTGGACCACGGGCAGGGACTGAAGACCGTGTATGCCCACAACGAAGCGAACCTGGTAGTACCGGGTGAATATGTGGAGGCAGGCCAGGTGATAGCTAGAGTCGGAAGCAGTGGCAGGGCTACCGGGCCCCACCTGCATTTTGAAGTCTGGGAAAAAGGGCGGCCTGTAAACCCGCTACGCTTCCTGCCTTAAACAATAGGCCGGCTAAAGGCCGGCTTTTTTTATTTATGTGTGGCAAGACGGGCTTTGAGTAGCTTTCCTTACGAAGTGAAGCGGGATCCGTGGCCCCTAGGCCCGGGTATTTGCAGGGCCGGGTGTTCTGTGCTATACTTAAATGAGTTCTACAATATACGGAGGTGATATATTCTTATGAAGCCCGGAATTCACCCTCCTTACGAGAAGGCGCGTATTATATGTGCTTGCGGCAACGTCATCGAGACGCGTTCCACCAAGAAAGAGATCCGGGTGGAAGTATGCTCTAGCTGCCATCCTTTCTATACCGGAGCTCGACAAGTGGTGGTGGAGCGTGGGGGGCGCATAGAAAAATTCAGACAGAAGTACGGCAAGTAAAGGTAGTTGCAGGTAAGGAAGGAGAGCGGAGCCCGAGGGCTTTCAGTTATGCCGGAGGTACAATTTGGCGGTCAAGCGGTCATCGAGGGAGTCATGATGCGGGGTCCCCACAGGCTGGCCGTGGCCATTCGGCGGCCGGCGGGGGACATCCTGGTGGAAGCCCGGCCGTTTTCTTCTTGGGCTTCACGTCACAGGTTATTGCGGCTCCCTTTTTTTAGAGGCGTAGTAGCTCTGGTAGAATCCCTGGTCTTGGGTATAAAGTATTTAAGCCTTTCTGCCGGCGTTGCTTTGGAAGAAGAGGGGGAAGAGCTTAGACCCCGCGATTTGATTTTGACTGTAGCCTTAGCTCTAGTTGTGGCTACAGGTATTTTTGTGGTTATACCGGCTGTTCTAGCGATGCTCACCCACGTTTGGCTCCCTTTTTACGGACAGAGCCTGCTGGAGGGGTTTTTGCGCCTGGCTTTATTTTTAGGGTATATAGCGGCCATATCGCAGGTCAAGGATATCCAGCGGGTTTTTCAGTACCATGGGGCCGAGCATAAAGTAATAAATGCTTTAGAGGCGGGGGAAGAGCTTACTGTAGAGAGGATACGTCCTTACTCTACCTTACACCCGCGCTGCGGGACTAGCTTCCTTTTATTGGTAGTGTTGCTCAGTGTTTTCTTTTTCTCCTTTTTAGGGAAAGGCGGTATCTGGTGGAGGCTTTTCTCCCGTATAGCGCTTTTGCCGGTTGTGGCCGGGTCGGCTTATGAAGTGATCAAGTGGGCCAGTCGCCACATGGGTTCTCCCGTGGTGCGGCTTGTGGTGGCGCCCGGACTGTGGTTACAGAAGTTTACTACACGCGAACCCGATGACGAAATGCTGGAAGTGGCTTTGAAGGCCCTATTGGCGGCTAAAGGAGAGGCTAGCGCAGGGGAGGTGGTGAGGTGTTAGAGAAGCTCAGGGAACTGGAGGAAAAGTATGAGGAGCTAGGAAGGCTTATGACAGATCCGGCCGTCTTGACGAACCCTGAGGAGTTGCAGAGGACGGCCAAGGCCTATACAGAACTAGAGGAAATTGTAACTACCTTCCGGCGCTACCGCCAGGTGGAAGAAGAGCTGGCTACGGCTCGCGAGATGCTAGGCGAAAGCCAGGACCGCGAATTTATAATGCTCCTTAAAGAAGAGATAGAAAAATTACAGGAGGAAAAGGAAACACTAGAGAAAAGGCTTAAGATTTTGCTGCTTCCTAAGGACCCCAATGATGAAAAGAACATCGTCATGGAGATCCGGGCTGGAGCGGGTGGCGAGGAGGCCGCACTTTTTGCGGCTGACCTTTTCCGGATGTACCAGCGTTATGCCGAAGGTAAAGGCTGGCGCACGGAAGTAGTGGATGCCCATCCTACGGAATTGGGCGGGTTCAAGGAGATTGTCTTTATCGTGGAAGGCCGGGGAGCCTACAGCCGGTTGAAATTTGAAAGCGGCGTGCACAGGGTTCAGCGGATACCGGTTACAGAGTCCGGAGGGCGCATACACACCTCTACGGCTACGGTGGCTGTTTTACCGGAAGCGGAAGAGGTGGAGGTAGAGATAAGACCCGAAGACCTGCGTATCGACACTTTCTGCTCTAGCGGACACGGGGGGCAGTCGGTTAACACCACCTACTCGGCGGTGCGCATCACCCACCTGCCCACGGGGCTGGTAGTTACCTGCCAGGATGAGAGGTCCCAGCTAAAAAATAGGGAGAAGGCTTTGAAAGTATTGCGGGCCAGGCTTTTGGATATGGCCAGGGCCCAGCAACACAACGAACTGGCAGCGGCCCGGCGTTCCCAGGTGGGCACAGGTGATCGCAGCGAGCGTATACGCACTTATAATTTTCCGCAGAATCGGGTTACGGATCACCGTATAGGCTTAACCCTCTATAACTTAGAAGCAGTCCTCGACGGGGAACTGGATGAGATCATAGATGCCCTGGTGGCTTCGGAGCAAGCAGAAAGGCTTAAGGCTCTGGATAAGGAGAAGTAAAAGAAGTGCCCGAAGCGGTCTCCGCCCGGAAGCGCCCAAGGCCTTATTTTAATGCCGGGTGGGTGACATATCAGAGCTTATATCTGGGAAGGCAGATAAGTAAACAGAGTGTGCTGTCGTAAAGTAAGCCCGGAGGAGCGGGATAAAAGTTGGGAGGCGCGGCTAAAGAAGGAGGGGAGGAAAGCTTCGCCCAGGCTTTGGCCCGGGCGCAAGAAAAATTTAAAGAGGCCGGGATTGACAGGCCTCGTCTTGAGGCGGAAGTGCTTTTGTCCTTCGTTACCGGTCTTACGCGGGCACAAGTTTTGGCCCGGCCGGGGGAGCTTTTGGAGCCTAAAGTAGCAGATGCTTTTTGGAGGATGGTGGAGAGGCGGGCCCAGGGCTATCCGCTGCAGTACTTAACCGGGCGGCAGGAGTTTATGGGCCTTAACTTCAAAGTGACGCCCCAAGTCCTCATACCCCGGCACGATACGGAGGTTTTGGTAGAAACGATACTGGACCGGGTGGATAAGGGTAGGCCTTGGATGGCGGCCGATGTGGGTACGGGTAGCGGGGCCATAGCAGTAAGCCTGGCGTATTACCTGCCGCAGGCCTTTATTTATGCCCTGGACATAAGCCCAGAGGCCTTGGAGGTAGCCCGGGCCAATGCTCAAGACCTGGGCGTGGCGGACCGCATTCTTTTCCTTAAAGGGGATCTCCTGGAGCCCCTTTTAAAAGGGCAGGGCTGTAAGGGTGAGATGCTCGATGCGGTGGTGGCCAATCTTCCTTATATACCTACGGGGGAGTTAGACGATCTTCCTAAGGAGGTGCGCCATGAGCCCCGCCTGGCCTTGGATGGAGGCAAGAGCGGTCTTGAGGTTGTGGCTAGACTGCTTCCCCAAGCGGCAGCCATTCTTAAACCGGGCGGGTGGCTGGCCTTAGAGATAGGGTGGGACCAGGGTGAAAAGGTTAAAGAGCTGGTGCGGTCGTTGGGCGTTTTTGCTGGGGACGAAATAATCTGCGACTACGGGGGAAGGCCCCGCTGCTTCCTTGCCCGCAAGGTAGAAGTCTTGTAGAGGTGAAACGGGTGCCTACGTTTAAGAGAAAGAGAACTAAATATATAAAGATAGACCCGCGCGTACCCGAAATACATAAGATAAGGCTTGCGGCACGAATTTTGCAGCGCGGGGGAGTAGTCGCTTTTCCCACGGAGACGGTTTACGGCCTGGGAGCCAATGCCTTGGACAGCCGGGCCGTCAAACGTATATTTTGGGCCAAGGGCAGGCCCCAGGACAACCCCTTAATAGTCCACGTAGCAAGCCTCCCCATGTTGCGCTCCCTTATTAGTGAGCTTCCTCCCAAGGCTTTGACCCTCATACAGCGGTTTTGGCCGGGGCCGCTCACCTTGGTTTTGCCCAAGAGCAAGGTGGTACCGCCCGAGGTGACGGCCGGGCTGGATACGGTAGCTGTACGCATGCCGGCTCACCCGGTGGCCCTGGCCTTGATCAAAGCGGCAAGGCTACCTGTGGCGGCGCCCAGCGCCAACCTTTCCGGGCGGCCGAGTCCGACCACCGGACACCACGTATTGCGGGACCTGCGCGGGAAGATAGATGCTGTAGTTGACGGCGGTCCGGCGGTTGTGGGAGTAGAGTCGACTGTTTTGGATTTAACCTCGCCCGTACCTACCATTTTGCGGCCGGGCGGTATCACCAAAGAACAACTTGAGGAAATCTTGGGAGAAGTGGCGGTGGATCCTGCAGTCCTCGGGGATGGCGCGGAACGGCCCAAGGCTCCGGGTATGAAGTACACCCATTACGCTCCGGAGGGTGAGGTGTACCTTGTGGCCGGTGAGCTTTCGCGTATGGTACGGCGTATTCGCGAGATGGTGGAAGCCTTTAAGAAAAAGGGTTTGCGGGTGGCAGTGCTGGCCACGGTAGAAACAGCCAGCAACTATCTTAAAGAGCCGCGGCCGGACTATTTAGAGGTTTTAGGAAGCAGACAGGATCTTACGCAGGTAGCGGCCCGCCTTTTTGCTGCCCTGAGGAATTGTGACCGGCAGCAGGCGGAAGTTATACTTGTAGAAGCCTTTCCGGAACAAGGGCTGGGCTTGGCCATCATGAACAGGCTGCGTAAGGCTGCGGGTTACCGGGTGATCCAGGCCTAGGGGGGATAGAGGATAGAGAGTGTTGCTGCGGTTTTTCTGGTGGCCATGGCCTTAGGTACGGATGCCTTTTCCCTGGCCGCAGGCTTAGGGATGGCAGGACTTAAAGGGCGGCCCGCTCTGTTTTTATCCGGCTTGGTTGGGTTATTACATGTGGTTATGCCTTTGATCGGTTTTTACCTGGGCCTTATGGTCGGGCGGATCCTGGGGAGGCTGGCCTCCGTAATAGGTGCCTGCGTTCTTACCGCACTGGGCCTTCTTTTGCTGAAGGAGGCTTTTTCGGAAGAGCCTTCCGCCTCCCTTAGCGGGCCTTTAGCCCGGGTTTTTTCGGGCTTTTGGGGGGTTACGCGGGACCTAGGGGCTATCTGCCTTCTGGCGGGCAGTGTAAGTATTGATTCTTTAGCCGTCGGTTTCGGCCTCGGTACGCTACAGGTGAGCCTGCCCCTTGCCGTAATAATCATGGGATTTATGGCGGCGGTCATGACGGGTCTGGGGTTGATTTTGGGCCGCCGAGCGGGGCGCTATTTAGGTGACAAGGCGAAGGTGGCGGGAGGTCTGGTGCTGGTCGTTATCGGGTTAAAGATGCTGGTAGGTTAAAGAAACCTAATGCCGCTGTAAAGGAACGGGCTGTAGCCAAGCCTTACTTAATAGGTCCCGGTGGCGAACCTTTGGCCGAGAGGGCGGCCCGTTGCGGGGCGCGGCCCGCGAAAGAAGGCGGTTAGAAATGTTGGTAGGTTAAAGGGATGGGGAGGAGAAATAAGATGCCCGTCATCCTTTTTATATGTACCGGTAATACCTGCCGCAGCAGCATGGCCGAAGGACTGGCCAAAAAGCTGGCCCGGGAGATGGGCCTTGAAGTAGAGATTGCTTCCGCGGGTGTGGCAGCCTGGCCCGGAGCACCCGCTACTTGGGAAGCTATCCAAGTTGCGGAAGAGCTAGGAGTTGATCTCAAAGAGCATAAAGCCCGTAGTCTGGAAGCTCCCATGATAGATGAGGCCGATCTTATTCTCACCATGGAAGAAAGGCACAAAGATGTTGTTTTGTCTCGCTTCCCCCAGGCTGGGGGCAAAATTTTTAGCCTCAAGGAATATGTGAGCGGCTCTAAAGGGGATATCGCGGACCCCATAGGGAAACCCTTGGAGATTTACAGGGCCTGTGCAGCGGAGCTTAAGGAGCTTATCGAACAGGCTCTGAAGAAGTTTAAGGCAGGGCAGGAAGGCCAAATTCCAAAAACAGAAGATGGAAAAGAATAATAAGGCAGCAGGAAACTTAAGAGTTTAGTCGAATATTAAATAATACTTAATAAATGCCGGGGGATTTAAAGTGAGATTGCGAATAGCTTTGGCCAGCGATCACGCAGGGTTTTATTTAAAAGAGGAAATAAAAAAATTACTCGAGGAGGAGGGTTTAAGCTACCACGATTTCGGCACTTACTCCCCGGAGGCTGTGGACTACCCGGACCAGGCCAGGGCAGTAGCGGAGGCTGTAGCCAGGGGCGAGTTTGACAGGGGTATTCTCTGCTGCGGTACGGGGATCGGTGTGGCTATGGCCGCCAACAAGGTCCCCGGTATCCGGGCGGCTCTCTGCCACGATACGTATTCGGCCCGTACCTCGAGGGAACATAACGACGCCAATGTTTTGGCCCTAGGAGGCCGTGTGGTAGGACCGGCCCTGGCCCGGGAGATTGTGTCTGTCTGGCTCAAAACCCAATTTTCGGGAGGCCGGCATGCCCGCAGAATAGCTAAAATAGCCGAGATAGAAAGGCAGTACAGTAGCCGTCTGGACGGAGAGGAGGTCTTCTGCGGGTGCAGCCCGGGCGGAGGGTTACCGCAGGAGGTAAGGGAAGGGGACTTGGCCGCACAGGTGGCCTACGTGGCCCGGGAGCTGCTTAAGGTAGCTGGGCTTAAACCCGGGGATATTTTGGTGGCCGGTTGTAGCACCAGCGAGATAGCCGGCCAAAGGATTGGTACGGCTTCTTCTTTGGAGATAGGAGAGCAGGTGCTCCAGGGTTTGCTTGAAGCCACCCGGGAGTACCAGGTGTACCTGGCTGTACAGTGTTGCGAGCATTTAAACCGGGCCTTGGTGGTGGAGGCGCAGGCCGCAGAGATCTATGGGCTGGAGCAGGTTACTGTCGTTCCGGCTCTTAAAGCGGGCGGCGCGTTAGCCACTGCCGCATATCGTGCCCTGCACCGCCCGGTAGTCGTATCCAGTATAAAGGCCCATGCAGGGATAGATATAGGGGATACTTTGATCGGTATGCACCTTAAGCCCGTGGCCGTACCTGTGCGCCTGGAGGTTAAAACTATAGGTTGCGCTCATCTAACCTTGGCCCGGACCCGGCCGGCACTGATCGGAGGGGAACGGGCGGTGTACCGTTAGAAAAGGGGGCTTTAAGTCACTATGAATCTTTTGCCGCTGGAAGAATACGACCCTCAAGTGGCGGAGGCCATCAAAAAGGAACTTAAACGCCAGCAGTCGCACTTGGAACTTATAGCCTCGGAAAATTTCGTAAGCCCTGCCGTGCTGGCTGCCATGGGGAGTGTCCTGACCAACAAGTATGCCGAAGGCTATCCGGGGAACCGGTACTACGGCGGTTGCGAATGGGTGGATGTGGTGGAAAACCTGGCCCGGGAGAGGGCCTGCGCGCTCTTTAAAGCGGAGCATGCTAACGTACAGCCCCATTCAGGGAGCCAGGCCAACACTGCCGTGTATTTTGCCGTTCTCCGGCCCGGAGACACGGTTATGGGTATGAACCTGGCCCACGGAGGCCATCTCACCCACGGCAGTCCTGTTAGCCTGTCGGGGAAATATTATAACTTTGTTTTTTACGGGGTAGACCCTGCCACCGGATATATAGATTACGACCAGGTAGCGAGGCTGGCCCGGGAACACCGGCCCAAGCTAATCATAGCAGGGGCCAGCGCCTACCCGCGTATCATCGATTTTGCCAGGTTCCGGGAGATAGCCGATGAAGTGGGAGCCCTCCTCATGGTAGATATGGCACATATCGCCGGGTTGGTAGCGGCGGGCGTACATCCTAGTCCAGTTCCTTATGCTCATTTTGTAACCAGTACCACTCATAAAACTTTGCGGGGGCCGCGCGGGGGCTTTATCCTTTGCTTTAAAGAGTATGCCGGCACTATAGACAAGGCGGTATTTCCGGGCATTCAGGGCGGGCCCCTTATGCATGTTATTGCCGCCAAGGCGGTGGCCTTTAAGGAGGCTATGGAACCGGGATTTAAGGATTACCAAAAGAAGGTCGTGTCCAATGCCAGAGCGCTGGCCGAGGCCCTTAAAAGGTACGGGTTCAATTTAGTTTCCGGTGGTACGGATAACCATCTTCTCTTGGTAGATCTGAGGAATAAAGGGATAACGGGAAAAGAGGCGGAAGAGATCCTGGGCTCTGTTCGGATCACGGTAAATAAGAATGCCGTTCCCTTTGATCCCCAAAAGCCCAGCATTACCAGCGGTATACGGTTGGGCACCGCTGCCGTAACCACCCGGGGCATGGATGAGGAAGCCATGGAAAAGATAGCGGAAGCCATAGACCTGGCCCTATCCTACGGCAGAGATGAAAAAAAACTCGACCGGGCCCGCCAAATTGCGGACGAGCTCTGCCGGAAGTTCCCGTTGTACGAAGGGTAGGACGGTTTTGTAAGTGCCCGGCAAAAAGCTTTGCCGGGCGTTTTTATTGTCATCGCAAGGCGAAAATGGTAGACTTGTCTTGAGGTAAGCGTCGGAGGAGGAAAATCTTTGAGAAGGCTTCCCTGGGATGAGTATTTTATGGCCCAAGCCAAGCTGCTGGCCTCCCGTTCTACTTGCTTGCGGCTTAAAGTAGGGTGCGTTATAACTAGAGAAAAAAGGATCATAGCCACGGGCTATAACGGGTCGGTATCAGGCGAGGTCCATTGCTCCGAGGCGGGATGCAAGATGGAGGACGGCCACTGCATCCGCACCGTACATGCCGAAGCCAACGCCCTAACCCAATGTGCCCGCTTCGGCGTAGCTACCGAAGGAGCAAGCCTTTACGTGACCCACTTTCCCTGCTTAAATTGTGTAAAGCTCATCATTCAGGCGGGGATAAGGCATATATATTACGCCCATGAATATAGGATACATCCTTACGCCTTAGAGCTTTTACAGCTTAAAGGTATCGGGCTAACTCAGATATCCGTATCCCTAAGGGATTGGTTTGCGGAAGTAGAGAAGGAGGAAGAGGAGAGCGCCGGAGGTGCCCCAGGTGCAACAAAAAATCATAACCTTGCCCAAGCTTAACAACCTTACACCCACCATGGAATCCACGGCCCTTAAGCTAATGGAGGAGGCCGGGGAGCTGGCCCAGGCTATAGGTAAGCTGCGGGGATTAAGCGGCGAGAGGGTCGAGGTGGAAGAAAGAGAAGTAATGCGGGTCATTGCCCGGGAGCTTCTGGATGTGGCCCAGACGGCAGTATCTTTGATGTTCGTCCTTGAAGAACAGTACGGGGTAGATCTCCAACAGGCTTTACAGGAGCATGTAGAAAAGCTGCGGCGTAAGGGATATTTAGATTAGGGGAGCTGGAGGCGGAAGCGTTGCCACCTGTCAAAGTGCTTGCCGTTTTTGGAACCCGTCCGGAAGCTATAAAGATGGCCCCGGTAGTACAAGAGCTAAAAAAATCTAAAGAGGAGTTCTGTTGCCTGGTAGCGGTGACGGCCCAGCACCGGGAGATGCTAGACCAGGTTTTAAGGCTTTTTTCCATTGAACCCGAGTATGACTTAAATATTATGCGCCCGGGACAGAGCCTGGAAGAGATAACTGTGAGGGCTTTAGAAGGCCTGGTGGAGGTGCTTGACCGGGAAAAGCCGGACCTGGTCCTGGTACATGGAGACACTACCACCACTTTCGTCGCAGCTCTGGCAGCCTTTTACCGGAAGATCCCTGTGGGGCATGTAGAGGCAGGACTGCGCACGGGAGACAAATATGCCCCTTATCCGGAGGAGATGAATCGACGTCTTACCGCAGCTTTGAGCGATGTTCATTTTGCGCCCACCCTTAAGGCCCGGGAAAACCTCTTACGGGAAGGTGTACCGGCAGAGCGTATTTATGTTACAGGCAATACAGTTATCGATGCCTTAAAAGCTACGGTGCGGGAGGACTATATCTTTACAGATCCGCTCTTGTCTACTCTAGATTTTAATAAGCGGATAATCCTGGTTACCGCTCACCGCAGGGAGAACTGGGGGGAACCTATGCGGGAGATTTTCTCTGCACTGCGCAAGATAAAAGAACAATACCGGGAGGTTGAGATTGTCTTTCCGGTGCACAAGAACCCCCGTATCCGTGATATAGCGGAGGAGATACTTAAAGGTGTGCCAGGGGTTCACTTAATAGAACCTTTAGATTATGAGCCCTTCGTAAATCTGATGGCTCGCTCTTACCTGGTGCTAACCGATTCAGGGGGGCTACAGGAGGAGGCTCCGGCCTTAGGTAAACCAGTGCTGGTATTGAGGGAAGTTACTGAGCGGCCGGAAGCGGTGGAGGCCGGGACCGTGCGCTTAGTAGGGACGTCTGAGGGGGCTATAGTGGAGGCCGCCAGCGAGTTGTTAGAAGATAAGAGAAGCTACCTTAAGATGGCCCAGGCTGTAAATCCTTACGGCGACGGCCTGGCCTCCAGGCGTATCCGGGGGTTTCTACGATATTATTTCGGCTTTTGTCTTGCTCCCCCGCCCGAGTTTACATGTCCTGAGGCCGGAACGGCACCGGTTGGACAAGGCTAGAAGAAAAAACCATAAATTTTTACCGCACTTTGAAAGGATTCTAGATGAAAAGAGCGAATACCTACTATTCGTGTAACGAAAACTTTTATAAAACAGGGCCCCCACCTTGATATGGACCCAAGGAGGTACTGTCTTTTTGAAGAAGCCCCGCTGGGCTAGGGATTATTGGAGCTATGCTAAGTATGCTAATCTGGCCTTTTCCCTGGCGGTTACTCTAGGGGTGAGTATCTTTTTGGGGCTTTGGGCCGGACAGTGGCTGGACAGGCGGTTGGGCACGGGGCCCTGGCTAATGGTTTCTGGAGTGCTGGTGGGGGTTGCGGTGGGGTTTTACAGTATTATAAAGGAGATCGGTGTTTTGGCAGATGGAAAGGGAGACAAGCCCGGCGACCGGGAGCCCGAAGATTAGGCTCGCGATGTTAATAGGGGCAGGCCTTCTCATTTTGGGAGGATTGATCTTGAAAGAGTTTTTCTTTAGCGCAGGGGTCTTGGCGGTGCTACCGGTATCCCTGCTATTCCAACGCTGGCTGGAACGGTCAGTGGAGGGTGTGCGCTACCCTTCTGCTGTTAAGGCTTATAATGCCTTTCTTGCCCGTGCCCTTTTACGGATGGGTGCGAGCCTCGTTATTTTGGTTCTGGCGTCTGCAAGAGGGCCGGCCTTTCTTCTGGGAGCCTTAGCAGCTCTTCTCCTTCCCATGCTGGCTTACTTCGCTGAAGCAGTAGCCTTACTCGTTCCCTCCTTAAAAAGGAGCCAGTCTTAAGCTCCGGGGGATAAGGAGGGGCAGCCTGCACAGTAAAGCAAGGCGTGTTTGCGGTGAACCCCAGCATAGGTAATGAAAGAGTAAGGTGGATGAAGCGAAGGAGTTTACTAAAGGGAAAGATGTGGGATAAAATAGGGGTGTGCCTGTCGGGATGGACGGGCTGGAGGGAGGAAGGATAAAAAGGGATGGTGGCGGAAAAGCTTCATGAGCTAGCCGCAGTCATGGAACATATCAAGCCTCATGTGGTATTTTACCTCGGGCCCATTCCCGTGTCTTCTACCGTGGTTAACACCTGGATTATAATGGCACTCCTTTTTGCAGGTGTTTTTATCCTCACCAGGAGGCTAGAGTTCATTCCCCGGGGATCCCAGCACATCCTGGAGATGATACTACAGTTCATATCAGGGCTTTTGGAAGAGGCCATGGGTAAAGAAGGGCGCAAGTACCTTCCCCTGGCGGCTACCCTCTTTATTTTTATCCTAAGCTTAAACCTCTCATGGTTTATACCCGGCATGAAGCCGCCTACCATGGACTTAAGCACCACGGCGGCCTTCGGAGTTACAACCATAATATTGGTCCAGCTCATAGCCATAAAGAAGAAAGGGCTAAAAGGTTATATAAAGCATTTCTTCTCTCCCATACCGTTCCTGTTTCCGTTAAATGTTATAGAAGAGATGGTCAAGCCTGTATCCCTCTCCTTGCGTCTCTTCGGTAATATGTTCGGTGAAGAAATGGTAGTTACCATACTGGCTATCCTAGTTCCCTTTCTGGTACCCACCCCTATCATGCTTTTAGGGGTCATTATGGGTTTCATCCAGGCCTTTGTGTTTACCTTGCTGACCGTAACATATATAGCTAACTTCATCCACGGCCATTAAAGCAGGCCGTAATTTAAAGAAAAAACCTTGGATAAAGGGGGATTAAAGATGCTCGGATTTATCGGTGTAGGACTAGCCATTGGTATGGCGGCCTTGGGGTCAGCTCTAGGACAAGGGAATGCCGCGGCCCGGGCCATGGAGGGTATAGCCCGGCAGCCCGAAGCATCGGGGGATATCCGCACCACCTTGCTCCTGTCTTTGGCCTTTATGGAGGCCCTGACCCTTTTCTCCTTCGTTATAGCTATACTCATGTGGACTAAGCTCTAGGAGTCTTAAGGGAGGACAGGCATATATAACCCTTGGGCCCTGCCTGTCCCCCCCTGTGTGTAAAGTCAAGTAAGTCAAGGGGGGATCCCTTTGGAGGCCATTCTTCAGGCCTTAAATTTTAATTTCTGGACTTTCCTCTGGCAGGTGCTAGATCTTCTTATTGTTATGGGGGTCCTCTACCTTTTGCTATACAAGCCTTTAGGTAGAATCCTAGCAGAAAGGGAGGCTAAAATAGAGGGCTCCTTGCAGGATGCCCAGGCAGCCAAGGAGAAGGCGGAAAAGCTTTTAAAAGAGTACGAAGACAAGCTGGCTGGCGCACGGCAGGAAGCACAGGCTATAATTGAACGTGCGACCAGGCTGGGTGAGGAGATGCGGGAAGAGATCTTGACTAAGGCCCGGGAGGAGGCCAGCCGTACTCTGGAAGCTGCAAGGGCAGAAATTGCCGGAGAAAAGGCTAAGGCCCTGGCCGCCATCCGCGATGAGGCGGCAGGGTTGGCCGTGCTGGTGGCCCAAAAGATCTTGGAGAGGTCTCTGACACCTGAAGATCAGGAGAGACTTTTAAAAGAGTCCTTACCTGAGGTGGAGAGATTGCAATGAGCTCCAGGGTAGCCAAGCGTTACGCCCAGGCACTGTACTCCCTGGCCCAGGATAAGGGCGTCCTGCCCCGGGTAAAGGAGGATCTAGACCGGGTTGTAGGGACCTTGGAGGAAAACGAGGAGTTCAGGCGGCTTTTTTACCACCAGCTCGTTCCACCAAGACAAAAAAGGGAGCTCCTTAAAGAGGTTTTCCCCGCTATAGGGGATGATACCAGGAAATTCTTGGGACTGGTTTTAGAAAAGCACCGGGAACGGCTCTTACCCGAAATTGCCTCCCATTTTAGGCTTCTCGTCGACCGGGCCGAGGGTATTGTGGAGGCCGAGGTAACGGTGGCCTTCCCCTTACCGGATGACCTTGAGGAGCAACTCAAAGAGAAGCTGAGCCGCCTCTTGGGGGGCAAGGTACGCCTTAAAGTATGCGTAGATAAGGACATAATGGGGGGAATGGTGGTACGGGTAGGGGACCGCATCCTGGATGCCAGCGTAAGAAAAAAGTTGGAGCTTTTTAGGGAACGCCTGCGCCATGTAGAGCTAAGGCCTTAGAACGTGGCCTAAGGATATTTAGCCCTCCAGAACCAGCCGGCTTATAGACTTGCTAGCCTATTTAAAACAGCAAGTGTGTACTACTTTTAAGCGCTAAAGCGCGAGCTAAAGAGGTGAGGCCTCATTGGGTATTCGACCGGATGAGATCACCAGTATTCTGAGGAAGCAGATTGAGGAATTTGAAGCAGAAGTAGAGGTAGCCGAAGTAGGTATCGTCACCCAGGTGGGCGACGGTATCGCCCGTATTTACGGCCTTGAGAAGGCCATGGCTGGGGAACTAGTGGAGTTTCCCGGCGGAACTTACGGTATGGTACTTAACCTAGAGGAAGACAGTGTGGGGTGCGTTATCCTGGGCCCTTACACGCATATCAAGGAGGGTGACCGGGTAAAACGCACCGGGCGCATTGCCGAGGTACCCGTGGGCGAGGCCCTCATCGGGCGGGTGGTAAACGCCCTGGGGCAGCCTATTGACGGGAAGGGGCCCATTCATACCGATAAGTTTAGGCCCATAGAATCCCCTGCTCCCGGGGTCATCTACCGTCGTCCGGTTAATACCCCTCTACAGACGGGGATCAAGGCCATAGATGCCATGATACCCATAGGCCGCGGGCAGCGGGAGCTTATCATAGGCGACCGGCAGACGGGCAAGACGGCCATCGCGGTGGATACCATAATCAATCAAAAGGGCCAGAACGTAATCTGCATATACGTAGCCATAGGGCAGAAGGCTTCCACCGTGGCCGGCGTGGTAAGGAGGCTTGAGGAGTACGGGGCCATGGATTATACCATAGTGGTTGCCGCTACCGCCAGCGAGCCTGCTCCCCTGCTCTATATTGCGCCGTATGCCGGGTGCGCTATGGGCGAGTATTTCATGTACGAGCAGCACCGGGATGTGCTGTGCATATATGATGATCTCTCCAAACACGCCGCGGCCTACCGTGAGCTGTCCCTCCTCCTCAGGCGTCCGCCGGGCCGGGAGGCCTACCCGGGAGATGTGTTCTACTTGCACTCGCGGCTTTTAGAGAGGGCGGCCCGCCTTTCCGATGAGATGGGAGGGGGGTCCCTTACGGCCCTGCCTATTATTGAGACCCAGGCCGGCGACGTCTCGGCCTATATCCCTACGAACGTCATTTCCATCACCGACGGCCAGATCTACCTAGAATCTGATCTCTTCTACGCCGGGGTGCGGCCGGCCATTAACGTAGGTCTATCGGTATCCCGTGTGGGCGGTGCTGCCCAGATCAAGGCCATGAAGCAAGTGGCAGGTCGCCTTCGCCTGGATCTCGCCCAGTACCGGGAGCTGGCGGCCTTCGCCCAGTTCGGCTCCGACCTGGATAAGGCCACTCAGGCCAGGCTGGCCAGGGGCGAGCGCATGGTAGAGCTCTTAAAGCAGGACCAGTATCAGCCCATGCCCGTGGAAGAACAGGTGGCCGTTCTTTATGCCGGAGTGAACGGTTACCTTGATGATCTGCCTGTGGAAAAGGTCCGGACCTTTGAAACAGAATTTCTCCGTTATCTCCGTACCCAGAAGCCGGAAGTCCTGGCCGGGATTAGGGACAAGAAAGAACTTACCGCGGAGATTGAGGAGCAGCTTAAGCAGGCTATTCGCGAGGTAAAGGCCACCTTCCAGTAAGCCTTAGGCCCCTTAGAGGAGTGTAAAGGCCATGCCTACCATGCGGGATCTTAAGAGACGTATCCGCAGTATAAAAAATACCCAGCAGATCACCAAGGCCATGAAGATGGTGGCTGCGGCCAAGCTGCGCAAGATACAGGATAAGGTTATCGCCGGGCGCCCCTACGGGGATAAGATCCGGGAAGTGGTGGGGCGCCTTTTGGCCAGCGCTGAAGGAATAGACCTGCCTCTCGCCCAGGAGCGGGAAATAGGGAAAGTGGGCTATTGCCTCATTACCGCAGACCGGGGGCTGGCCGGCAGCTATAACGCCAACCTTATACGACTGGCCCAGGAACTCGTGGAAAAGGAGACCAAGCCGTGCGGCCTTATTGCAGTAGGCCGGAAGGGGCGGGACTTTTTCCGCCGCCGGGGAGTGGAGATTCTGGCCGAGTACACCGGCGTGGAAGACGTGCCCGATTTTACCTTCGCCCGCAGGCTGGCCCGGGATTTGGTACGGCTCTTCCTGGAAGGAACCGTGGACCAAGTTTATCTGATTTACAGCCGCTTTTATTCCGCATTAAGGCAGGTCCCTCAAGTGGTAAGGCTCCTGCCGGTTGTTCCTCCGGAGGATACCCCTCCCGCGCCGGAGTATATATATGAGCCGCCGCGCGGGGTTCTTTTAGCCGAGCTCCTTCCCCGTTTTGTAGAAATTCAAGTGTACAGGGCGCTCCTGGAGGCTAAGGCCAGTGAGCATGGGGCCCGGATGACGGCCATGGATAACGCTACGGAAAATGCGGCGGAAATGATAGATAAACTTACCTTATCCTTTAACCGGGCCCGGCAGGCAGCCATCACCAAGGAAATCGTAGAAGTAGTGTCCGGAGCTGAGGCTCTAAAGTAAACTTTAGCGAAAATTCGAGGGGGGTGAAATCCTTGAACATAGGAAGAGTAGTCCAGGTTATTGGCCCAGTTGTGGACGTGGAATTCCCCCACCAGCTTCCTGACCTCCTCAATGCCATCGTGATCAAGACCGAAGACGGCCGGATCAACCTTACCATGGAGGCCATGCAACACCTGGGCAATAACACGGTGCGCTGCGTCGCCCTAGCTTCCACCGACGGCCTTCAAAGAGGTATGACGGCCATCGATACAGGTGGTCCTATTACTGTGCCTGTGGGCAGGGCTACGCTGGGGCGCATTTTTAACGTTTTGGGTGAGCCCATCGACAACCTGGGTCCTGTGGAGGCCACCGAGCGCCTGCCCATTCATCGGCCGGCTCCCTCCTTTGAAGAGCAAGAACCGTCCACCGAGATCCTAGAGACGGGTATAAAGGTAGTAGACCTCCTGGCTCCCTATCCCAAGGGGGGTAAAATCGGTCTCTTCGGTGGTGCCGGTGTGGGCAAAACGGTTATCATCATGGAGCTCATCCGCAACATAGCCTACGAGCACGGTGGGTTCTCCGTGTTCGCCGGTGTAGGAGAGCGCACCCGTGAAGGTAACGACCTATGGTTGGAGATGAAAGAGGCGGGCGTCTTAGATAAAACGGTACTTGTCTTTGGCCAGATGAATGAGCCGCCCGGAGCCCGCCTGCGGGTGGGCCTGACAGGCCTCACCATGGCCGAGTACTTCCGGGATGCCGAAGGCCAGGACGTGCTTCTGTTCATAGACAACATCTTCCGGTTTGTCCAGGCCGGTTCGGAAGTGTCGGCTCTCCTCGGCAGGATGCCCTCGGCGGTAGGTTACCAGCCCACCTTGGCCACGGAAATGGGAGCACTGCAGGAGCGCATCACTTCGACCAAGAAAGGCTCTATTACCTCGGTACAGGCCATTTACGTTCCTGCCGACGACCTGACGGACCCTGCCCCGGCCACTACCTTTGCCCACCTGGATGCCACCACTGTACTATCCAGGCAGATAGCCGAGCTGGGGATATATCCCGCCGTAGATCCCCTGGACTCCACTTCCCGTATCCTGGATCCCAGGATAGTAGGCGAAGAGCACTACCAGGTGGCCCGGGGAGTGCAGAGGGTCTTACAGAGGTACAAGGAGCTGCAAGATATCATCGCCATCCTGGGTATGGATGAACTTTCCGAAGAAGATAAGCTCATCGTTGCTAGGGCCCGTAAAATTCAGCGTTTTCTCTCGCAACCCTTCCACGTGGCCGAAGCTTTCACCGGGCGGCCCGGCGTATACGTTCCCCTTAAAGAAACCATCCGGGGCTTTAAAGAGATCTTGGAAGGCCGGCACGACCATCTACCCGAACAAGCCTTCTACATGGTGGGAACCATTGATGAGGCAGTAGAGAAAGCCAAGGAGATGACGTAGGCCAACTTACGGCAAGAGGGGGTGCGGCCCTTGGCGGAGGAAGGGAAAGGGATCGGTGGCCGGTCCTTAGAGCTTGAAGTAGTTACACCGGAACGGGTAGTTTTATCTACCGAGGTAGAAAGTCTAATGTTACCGGGAGCCCTAGGCTACCTGGGAGTCCTGCCTGGCCATGCACCTCTGGTCACCCAGCTTTCCCCCGGCGTGGTGTTTTACCGCTACCACGGCGAGGAGAAACGCCTGGCCGTCAGCGGAGGGCTTGCAGAAATAACCGGGCAGAAGGTGCTCCTTCTTGCGGATACCGCGGAAAAGTCCGAGGAGATCGATGTAGAAAGGGCCAGGCGGGCCAAAGAGAGGGCCGAACGGAGGCTCAAAGAGCGCCCGCCGGGTGTAGATATAGCCCGGGCAGAGGCTGCCTTAAAACGGGCTGTTGCACGCCTTAAGGCCGCGGGACAACCTACCTAAAAGGTAGTTCCCGCGGCCCATTTTATTTCCTGCCTCCGTAGCGGAAAAGCGTTTTTTAAACCAACCGCATTCCTCAAAGAATCCCCTATTTT